>CALFML010000866.1 GCA_937879845.1 uncultured Myxococcales bacterium | reverse complement strand
GCGCGTACGCAGGTTCCGCCCCCCCCAGACCCAAGCCCCGTCAGCTCGCCGGCCGCACCGGACAGCCGAGCAGCAGCGCATCCTCGCCGTTGTCGGCGTAATAGCCGCGACGCACCCCTTGCTCGATAAATCCCGCGGCGGCATACAGCCCGCGAGCCGCCGCGTTGCCGCGCCGCACTTCTAAAAAAAGCTGAACACATCCCCCCGCCTGCGCCACCTGCTGCACAAAGCGAATCAGCCGCAAGCCAAGCCCGCGCCGCCGCGCTGCGGTTGCCGTGGCGACCTGCAGGATGCTCATCTCATCGACAATCTGCTGATACAGGCAAAACGCCAGCGGCTCGAAGTCCCCTGCCTCTCCGGCGCCCACCACCGCAAGCCCGCTGCCGGCCTGCGCGAGCGTGCTGCGCAGCGACTCTTCCCCCCACGGATGCGCGAACGCCAGCGCTTCCATCGCGGCGATCCGCGTCAGAAGCGCTGGGGATATGTGGTGATCGAAGACGAGCAAGGGCTCGTCGGTTGCGGCATGCGGCATGCGGAGACCGAAGCCTAGCAGAGCCTAGCCGGGCTTACGGCTCGACGAACGACTTCAGGTGGCGGGACGCGGCGGAGTAGCGGAGCTTGCGCAGCGCCTGGACCTCGAGCTGGCGGATGCGCTCTCGCGAGAGGCCGAAGCTCTGGCCGATCTCTTCCAAGGTGCGATCGCTCTCCTGCTCGATACCGTAGCGCAGGCGGAGGATCTTGCGCTCGCGGGCGCTCAGCGTCTTTAGCACCGCCCGCGTCTTTTGCACGAGCGAAGCGTCGATGAGCGACTCCGAGGGCGACTTGATCGTGTGATCTTCGACCATGTCGCCGAGGTTCGTCCCCTCGCGCACCGAGCTCGGCGTCTCCAGCGAGACCGGTTCCTTGGAGGCCACCTTGAGCACGTGGCGCACCTTGGCGAGCGGCACGTTGCTGTGCTCCGCCAGCTCCTCCGGCGTCGGATCGCGGCCCAGCTGGCGCGCCATCTCATGCGAGATCCGGAATAGTTTCCGGGCGGTCTCGAACACATGCACCGGGATGCGGATGGTGCGCGACTGATCGAAGATGCCGCGGGTGATCGCCTGGCGGATCCACCACGTCGCATAGGTCGAGAACTTGTAGCCGCGCTGGTACTCGAACTTATCGACCGCGCGCATCAGGCCCAGGTTCCCTTCCTGAATCAGATCAAGGAACTGCATGCCGTGGTTTGTGTACTTCTTGGCGATCGAGACCACGAGCCGCAGGTTCGCCTCAAGGAGCTCGCGGCGCGCTTTTTCGGCCAGCCGCTCGCCGGAGCGGATCTCGCGCCCGAGCAGGATGAGCGCGTCGCGATCGAGCTGCGACTCCCGCTGCACCTTGGCGAGGGACTGCTGCGCCTCCAAGCCGTGGTCGGCGAGCTGGCGCAGCTCCTCTTCGCGCAGACCGAGCTTGCGCAGCACGCTGCGCTTCTGCACGTCCGAGCGCGACAGCTCGGCAATCGTCCGCTGCAGATCGAGAAGCGGCATACCGGCGCGCTCCTCGACCTCATGCAGGACGCTGTTGGCCTCTTCGGCGCGCCCGGCCAGGCCTTTTACTAGCTCGGCGAGGCGCTCGATCTGACGCGGGTGAATGCGCAGGGTGATCAACGTCTGCAGCAGCGCCTGCCGCTGCAGCTGCAGCTCCGCGGTCAGGCTTTGGCGCTGCAGATCGGTCTGCTTACGCCGCCCCTTGAGCTGGCGCTGCAGCGAGGTGATCTCGGCATACTGCGCCTGCGCCGTCTGCAGCGAGGTGATGATGCGCTCGACGTATACCGCCTCGTCGATCTCGGCCTCGGGATCGTCCTCGATCTCGAAATCCGAGACGACGTCCTTGGCCCGCACCTTGCCCTGGCGCAGCTTCTCCGGCAGCGCGAGCAGGCTTATGATCGCAGGGTGGCACGACAGCACGGCCGATAAAACCCGGCGCTTGCCTTCGGCCATGCGCTTGCCGACCGCGACCTCGCCCTCCCGGCTGAGCAGCGGCACCACGCCGAGCTTCTTCAGGTACAGCCGCACCGGATCATTGGGCTTATCGACCTCGCCATGCGATTCTTCTTCGTGCGCCTCTACCTCCGGCGGTGAATCGATTTCTTGGTAGTCATTACGAGCTAGCGAGTCGTTATACCGGTTCATTTGTGCTCATCCACGGGCGAGCTCCGCCCTGTTTCAGTAGGACCGTCCCCGTACCTAGGACCCCCATCCATCACCTGAGCCCAACCAGCTAATTGCGCTTGCGTTCGGTTAAGCGTCCGGCTGCGGTTCCTTCCGACTATGACGATGACCCTATAGGGGTCATTCGCGAGCCGACCTCGGTGCCACCGACCACTTTTTTTCGCTCATCTCTTCTGCCGCGTCTGCGTGCAATCGAGTCGAGTCGTATCGTTACAAGGCCTTACGTCTGTTTCACGCTGACGCAGTACCAAGGCGTGCTCGCGGAATTACCTTTCATGCACGCTGTCAACAAATCTAATTCGGAATCTATTCCCGGCAAGGCAGCCTTTATATCGAGGCGCATTTAATTGCGTTCGCACAAAAAACACCGCGGCGGCTTGCACCAGCCAAAGGAGCTGGTAGTATTACGCCGCTCCCACTTTTATAGTTTCACCGCTCCCGCGCCCGTGCAGTACGCCCTCCCCGCCATCGCCCGACCTTCGCCACCGAGCCCGCCTCCCTTCGCTGTAACCCGTTCCCTACTCCTTGAACGCAGAAAGAACCTTAGTGATCCGTGTCTATGTCTGAAAAATATTCCGGCCTCGCAACCCTTGCGGCTGCGGCGCTTTCCCCCGCATCTACTTTCTCACCTGCAACTGACGAACTAGCCGAGCCGCTCCCGGCCCCCGCCGCGGCGGAGAGCGCCGAGCAAGAATCGGATGATCGAGTGGCGCCGGTTGCCCCGGTTGCCGACGATTCAACGGATGATTCGGCCGATGAGTCGGCTGACCTATCCGCCGCGAGCTCGCCGGCCGCCTCCGCCCCGCCCTTCGATCGCGAGGCGGTGCTCGCCACCCTGCGCGGCGCCGCCGATCCGCGCGGGCTCAAGGCGACCGAGCTCGTGCTGCGCATGGGCGGAGACAAAAAAACCCGCCACCGCATCCGCCGCCTGATCGGCGAGCTAGTCGAAGACGGCATCATCGAGCGCGGTCCCGGCGGGCGCTACTTCATCGCCGGCTTGAACCCGGCGCCGGTCGCCGCGGTCGCCGCGCCGGCCAAGCGGCCAAGCCCCGCTCCGGCGACCCCGCCGGCCGGGATCATCGGCCGCATCCTGGTCCACCCCGCCGGCTACGGCTTTGTCGAGCGCGAAGACGGCGATGACAACATCTTCATCGCCGCCCGCTACCGCGGCGGCGCCTTGGATCGCGATCAAGTCGTGGTAAAGACCTGGCTCGGCTACCGCGGTCTGGAGGGCCGCGTGGTGGAGGTGCTGCAGCGCGGCCGCGCCCGTCTCACCGGGACGCTGCGCCGCGCCGGCTCAGGCTTGGTGCTCGATCCCGATGATCCGCGCATCAGCGGTCCGGTGCCGCTTAGCGGCAAGGTCGATGCGGCGCAGCTCGGGCAGGCGGTCGTGGCCGAGATCACCGATTACCCGAGCACGCCGGAAGAATCGGTGCGCGCCCGCGTGCTGCGGGTGATCGGCGATCCCGATGATCCCCGCACCGAAGTGCAAAAGATCCTCGAGTGCGATGACATCCCGAGCGCCTTCCCCGCCGCGGTCGTGGCCGAGTCGGAGCAAGCGCCGCAGGAGGTCACCGCGTCGGAGCTGGAAGACCGAGCGGACCTGCGGCACCTGCCGCTGCTCACCATCGATCCCGAAACGGCGCGCGACTTCGACGATGCGGTCTGCCTGGAAGACGGACCGCGCCCGGGAATCACCCGCCTTTGGGTCGCGGTCGCCGATGTGTCGCACTACGTGCAGGCCGGCACGGCGCTCGATCGCGAGGCGGAGCGGCGCGGGGTGTCGGTGTACCTGCCCGACCGGGCGATTCCGATGCTGCCGCACCCGCTGTCTTCGGGGATCTGCTCGCTCAACCCGGAGGTCGACCGGCTGGCCATGGTCGCTTGCCTCGATATCGATGAGCGCGGCGAGACGGTCGGGGAGACGTTTCAAGCGGCGGTGATCCGCTCGCACGGGCGCCTCGACTATGCCGGGGTCGCCGCGGCGCTGGCCGGCGATCTGCGGGGGAGCCGCGCCCGCTATGCGCCGCACCTTCCGGCCTTGCGCCGGATGATGGAGCTGTCCGATCGCCTGCGCCGCATCCGCACCCGCCGCGGCAGCCTCGACTTTGATCTGCCTGAGCCGCAGGTCGTGCTGGATGAAGACGATCCGCGGCGGGTGCGCACCGTTCGCCGCTCGCGCGCCGAACCGGCGGTCAAGCAGGCGTACATGATGGTGGAAGACTTCATGCTCGCGGCCAACGAAGCGGCGGCGCGCTTTTTCGGCCGCCGCGGGCTCGGCACGCTGTGGCGAATCCACGCGCCGCCGCGCCTGGAGTCGCTGGAGCGCCTGGCGGAGCTGGCGCGCTCGTTCGCCATCGAGCTCGACGTGAAGCAGGCGCAGTCGCCCAAGGGGCTGCGCGACTTTCTCGATCTGGTGCGCGGCAAGCCGATCGAGCGGGCGCTGTCGTATCTCATGCTGCGGTCGCTGAAGCAGGCGGCGTACGCCACCGAAAACGTCGGCCACTTCGGTCTGGCGGCGCCGGAATACCTCCACTTCACTTCGCCGATCCGCCGCTATCCCGATCTCATCGTCCACCGCTTGATGAAACAGCAGCTGCGCCGCGAAGGCCAACCCGCCGGCCGGCGCGACGCCGCACCGCTGCCGAGCGCCGACGAGCTGCGGCAGTGGGCCGGCGACTCGTCGCGCAACGAGCGCCGGGCGATGGAGGTCGAGCGCGCCGTGGTCGACATGTACCGGGTCTTCGTCATGCGCGACCGCATCGGCGAAGAGCTTTCCGGCACCATCTCCGGGATCACCGCCATGGGCCTGTTCATCGAGCTGGATGATCCGTACGTCGAAGGCCTGGTGCGCCTGGACAGCCTGCCGGAGCGCTATGAGCTGGATGAGCACTCGGTGCGGCTTTACGCCGCGCGCAGCGGCCGGCAGCTGGCGCTGGGGGATCGGGTGCAGGTGCGCATCGACAGCGTCTCGGTGCCGCGTCGCCGTATCGATCTAAGTCTGGTTGCCGTGCTCGAATCGATCGCCCCTGATGCGGCGCCGCCAAGCCGCACGCGGAAGCCGCCGAGCAAGAAGCCGCCCGCGGGGCCGCCGCGGCGCGCCGCCCGCCCTTCCCAAAAAGCGCTCCCGCGCAAGGCGTCCGCGAGCAAGGGGCGAGGCAAGCGTCACCGCTGAGGAAAGCCTCTGACGATGGGGAAGCCGCGCTGCGTCGCGCAGGCTCGGCGCCAGTCGCCGCGGAGTGCGATCCGCCACCGGCCGCGGCGCGGCTCGCCGCCATCTTGGCCCGGCCCGGTGCAGCGGTGCACCCGTCTGCCGCGCGGCGTACGAGCCTGCAGGCGGACAACGCGGCGCTCCAGCCGCATGACGCCGGTTCTAACTGTTGCTTATGGCGTCTTGAGAAAATGCAGGGCGGTGGCGGCTTCGGCGATCAGCTTGCGCTGGCCGCGGACGACCACCAAAGCTGAGATGAAGAGCGTCAGCAGCAGCGCCCAAAGACCCGGCAGGCCGACCGAGCTGCGGCCCGGCCACAGCTGCGCCCCGACGATGATGCCGATGAGAAACGTCGCCGGAGCCACGCCTAGAAGCGGCAGCGCCGCCCATTTGTAGGCGCGCCGCACCGTCTCCTCATCCCGGTGCCGACAGGCGGGGCAGCGCACGAGCCGCATCGCCCGCTGCCCGTATTTTTCCAGCCGCGCCTGCGCCGACTTGAGCGCTTCCTGCTGCGCCCACTTGTCGCGCCCGCCGACCGGCTCGTCTTCCGCGAAGGCGTCGGGATCGACGAACCGCACGGGCGCGCGGTAGCTGCACGACAGGCAGGCGTATTCGGTGTTCCAGGTCTTGGGAATCAGCGGGCGGGTCATCGGCGCACTCACTATGTATCAAACTTACTGCGGCCGCAGGGGACCACAAGGGGCGACCTCGGGCCGATCGGACGGTCACGACCAGAGTAGCTACCGGCGTGGGTCCCCCTTCCCTGCGATATTTTTTTCGGCCTTGGTCCGAAAAAAACATCTCCGGTCGGCCCACGCCTAGTGGCTACCGGTGGAAAATCATGTTGTGACCGAAAGATAGGTCTAGACGTGGGCGGGGGTGGCTACTTGCCGCCGACTGGCGGCGGTCCGAGCTTGGGGGGCGGGGGGATCGCTACATCGAGCGTGTTGAGCGCGCCGGGGCCGGTCAGCGGCGCCCCGAACTCCTGCGGGTTGCCCACGACCAGCACCGCGAAGCCGTTGGGGTTGAGGTACTTTTTCGCCACCCGGTTCACATCATCGACGGTGACCTTGGTGATCTGCTCGGGATACTTATCGTTATAGTCGGCGGGGTAGCCGTAGAACTCCAGCTTCATCTGGTCATCAAGGATCTTGGCCTTGGTGTCGAAGTTGAAGACAAACGAGTTCAGGATCGCGTCCTTGGCCTTCTGGACCTCGGCGGCGTTTGGCGGATTGGTGAGCATGCCGTTTATCTCGTCGTACAGCGCCTGGATCGCCTTCTGCGTGTTCTTGCTCTCCGTGCCGACGAACAGGCGGTACAGCGATGGCACGTCCCAGCCCATGCCGACGCCGCCGCGCACCGAGTACGCCAGGCCCTTCTTGCTGCGCACGTTGGAAAAAAGCCGCGCTGCGAAGCCGCCGCCCAGCACCTCGTTCATCACCTCCAGGGCGTAGGCGTCGGGATTTTTCCGCGTCGAGCCGAGCTGCACGAGATGGATGCTGCTCTGGTTCACGTCGTCCTTGGCGACAAGGTAGAGACCGGGCTTGGTGGGGTTGTAGGAAAGCTCCGGCGCGGCGACCGGCTGCCCCTTAGGCCAACCGGACAGGAGCGCCCGCAGCTTAGACTCCATCTGCGCCGCATCGAAGTCGCCGGTGATGCCGAGCATCATGTTGCCGGGGTGGATGTAGCGCTTGTGCCACAGCATCAAGTCCTCGCGACGCACGGCGTTGACCGTCGCGTACTCGGGGTGGCGGGCGTAGGGGTGGCGGGCGCCGAGCGCGATCTTGTTGGCCTCGCGGGTGGCGATCGCCATCGGGTTGTCGTTGCGGCGGGCGATGCCGGTATAAAGCTGCTTCTTGGCCAGCTCCAGCTTGTCGGCGCGGAACTCGGGCTCGCGCAGCATCTCGACGACCAGGCGGAACACGTCATCGAAGTCGCCCTTCAAACAGACCGCGCTCAGATCCACCGAGTCGGCGTCGGCGTGCGCCTCGATCTTGGCGGCGCGCAGGCCTAAAAAGTCGTCCAGCTGATCGCCGGTGCGGCTGCGCGTGCCGCCGGTGCGCAGGGTCTGGCTGTACAGCGACACGAGGCCGACCTGATCCGCCGGCTCCTCCCGCGAGCCGCCGTGAAAAGTGGCCGACATGGTGATGAGCGGCAGCTCGGCGTCGGGCTGCAGGAAGATCACCAGGCCGTTATCGAGCTTTATGCGCGTCGGCTTCTGCGGCGTGAACTTACGCAGCGGCGGGACTTTGATGTTGCGCCAGTCAGCCTGCACCGGCGCAGCGATGGCGGGGACAAAAGCGCCGGCCGCGAGCACGAGGCACGCAGCGGCCGCGCCGAATAAAGACGTGCGGGCTTTCGCGGTCATCACTTGGCTCCTTTTGGTCCGGCGGCGCTCGGCTCGGCCCGTTCGATCCAGGCGGCGGTGCGGTTGTTGTCGACAAAGACTTGGTTGGCGACGCGCCGGATGTCCTCTTTGGTCACTTTCTCGATGTGCTCGACGTTGCGGAAGACCTCGCGCCAGTCGCCGTAGCGCTGCTGCGCCTTGGCGAAGGCGATGGCCAGACCCTGGTTGTCGCCCAGGCCCTGGAGCAGCTCGACCTTGGCGCGCGCCCGCACCATCTGCATCTCATCGTCGCTGACCAGGGTGGTCTTTAAGCGGTCGATCTCGGCGTGGATGGCGGCGCGGATCTGCTGCGGCGTGGTCTCCGGCGTGGGAACGCCGAAAAAGACGAACAGGTGCGGGTACTTGGTGCCGGGAAAGCCGCTGATGCCCGCGGCCTGCGCCGCGATCTTCTGGTCGCGCACGAGCGAGCGATAAAGTCGCGAGGTGCGTCCGTTTGACATCAGATCGCTTATCGCGTCATAGACCGCATCATCCTTATCGCGGTAGTCGGGGCGGTGGTAGGCCTCGGCGTAGAACGGCTGGGTCTTCTCACGCAGGATCACCGTGCGCTCGGCGAACTGCTTGGGCTCGATGGTGCTGAGCGGCGGGGGCTTGGGACCCTTGGGCAGCCGGCCGAAGTATCCCTCCAGCACCGGCATGATCTCCGCCGCTTTGACATCGCCGACCACCGCGATGCACTTGTTGGCCGGGGTGTAGTAGGCCTCCCAGAACTTGAGCGCGTCGGTCGCCGACCACGTCGACAGATCCGAGTCCCAGCCGACCACCGGCCGCCCGTAGGGGTGGGCGGTAAAGGCCGCCGCCAGGAGCTGCTCGATCATGCGCCCTTGGGGGTTGGAGTCGGTGCGCATGCGGCGCTCTTCGTGCACGACGTCGCGCTCCTGGTAGAACTGGCGCATCACCGGCCGCTTGGCGCGCTCGGACTCTAGATAAGCCCACAGCTCGAAGCGGTTCACCGGGAACGAAAAGAAGTAGCCCGTTTCGTCGGTGTTGGTGAAGGCGTTGAGGCCGACGCCGCCGTTTTTGTCGACCAGCTCGCCGAACTCGTTGGGGACGACGAACTTGTCGGCTTCGGCGATGGCGTCGCGCCAGGCCTTCTCCAGCTGCGTCACCTTCTGCTCATCGCGGCCAAAGGGCTTGCGGCGCTCGGCGTCGTAGGCAAGGTAGGCCGCTTCGACCTTGGCGATGGCGAGCTTCTCCTTGGGGAAGTTGTTCGTGCCGATGCGCTCGGTGCCTTTGAACGCCATGTGCTCGAACATGTGGGCGAGGCCGGTCTGGCCGACCGCCTCCTGCGCCCCGCCGACATCGACGTGGGTGAAGTAGGAAAAGACCGGGGCCACCGGGCGCTCGATGACAAGGAGCGTCAGACCGTTTGGCAGGGTCTTCACCGTGGTCCGCTTCTCGAACGACGCGATGTCCTGTCCGTGCGCCGTGCCGGCGGCGCCAACCGAGAGCAATAGGGCCAAGGCCGCTACGCGACTTCTCATGGAAACTCCTCACCGTGAAGTAGAAAAAGCCGGCACCGCGGAAGCAGAGTCCGCCAGGCACCGGGCACGTAATGGGCCACTTTAGCCAAGATTTCGCCAGCGTAAAAACACGCCCCCAAGCAAAGTGCGCGATTGCCACCGGGAAGCAGAGCTTTTGCGCGCTTACGGGCGGCTCACCGCCTTGGCTCGCTGGCCGGGCAGAGCAGGTTCTTGAGCAGCGCTTCGGCGAGCGGCTCATAGGCGCGGTCGGGGCCGGGATCGATGCAGACGATGCCGACCGCGGCGCCGGGCGCGGGCGGCTGGACGCGATAACACAGGCCGAAGGCGCTGTCGCGCGCGTACCCGTGGCGCAGCGCTTCCTGAAGGACGGCGCGGGCGGGCGGCTCGCCGGGCGCCCCGCGGCTCGCCTGCACTACGAACTCCGCGGGATGCGAACGATCGGCAGCCGGATCGGGCGGCGCGGCGGCCTCTATGCCGGCCGCGGGAACGAGCCACAGGACGCGGTGGGCGCAGAACGCGCCGCGCAGGCGCCGCAGCAGCTCCTCCCCATAATCCCCTGCTTCGGCGACGGTGACAGAGAGAGCCTCCGCTTGCGCCGGCAGCCCGGCGGCTTCGCTGTGCAGCGCCTGCACGAGCGCGCCCATCGCCTGGGGCGCGACGCGCTCCGGGTGCAGGCGTTGCAGCAGCGCCAATCCCCTCTCAGCGGTCCCGGTGTCAGGCGGCGCGTCGGGAATCAGGCAAAGCTTGAGGAGCATCCAGGCGGCCTCCGGCAGTCCCTCGGCGGCAAAGGCGATGAGGCTGCCAAGCTCGCGGGTGGAGGTGCCGGGCGGCAAGAACGGAAAGCGCATCCCGGTCAGAAGCTCCCACGCGCACACTCCGGCGGCGTACAGATCGCTGCGGACGGTCGGCGCGGCGGGCGGACCGGCGGCGGGCGGGGCATAGCTCCGCTTGCCGGCGACCTGGCGCAGGGCGGTGAGGCTGTAGTCCTCCCCGGTCGGCCGCAGCGGTGGCCGCGAGCGATCTTCGCCGGCCAGCCCGAAGTCGATCAGCTTGACCCCGCCATCGACGGTGAGCATCAGGTTCTCCAAGCTGATGTCGGCATGGACGAGCGGCCGGCTGGAAAACGGCGGATTTTTGTCTTCGGCGCCGTCACCCATAGGGACCGGGCCGGCGGGTGCCGGACGCAGCGGGGAGCGGGTCTGCAGATAGTCGAGCGCGGAAAACAGCCCGCGCAGAAGGTACGCCGCCGCGCAAAGCCGCAGCCGCAGCTTCCGCTGACCCAGGCGGTGCAGCAGCCGGCTGCTCTGCAGCCCGTCGCACAGCTCCATCACGATCGCCAGCTCGTCGCCGAGCTCCAGAAGCTCAAACACCTTGGCGATGTTGTCGTGGGTCAGCCGGGAGGCGATCTCGGCCTCGCGCCGCAGCTGCCGGCTCTTGCCGGGATCGCCGCGCAGCCCGGGCAAGAGCCGCTTGAGCGCCACGCGCTGCGGTGGCAGCGGCGGACGGCGCAGCTCGGCCTCGAAGACCTCGGCATATCCGCCGGCGCCGATGCGGCGACCGAGCGTGTAGCCGGGCCGGCCGGATCTTTCGCTGGGGGCCAGAGACCATAACAAGGTCGTGGCGCTAGGATCGTCGGGCCCGCGCGGCCGCGCCACCGCGGCGTGCACGGCGGCCGTCCGCGGAGTCGGTGAAGCGTCAGGCTCCGACGCGGGCGACGGCGGAAGGGCGGCGGGAACAGACGAATTCGGCGGCTTCTGCGGCATGGCAGGACGACCGCAAAGTAGCCCGCCGAGCGGACCGCCGACAAGCACTGCGCGACCCCTTGCCGGCAAAAAACCGGACCGCATCAGCCTCGGCAGCTAAAAGACCTGCGGGCGCGGTGGAAGGGAGCAAGGCGCCGCCGCGCGGCTCACGGGACGCGGATCAGGATCGGGTTTGAGTAAAACCACAGATCGGTCCACGGGTTTATGCCAGGGGGATCGAGCCGCGGCTCCAAGACCTCCGTGTTGGTGCCGCGGATGCGCACGTAGAAGCTGTCTTTTACGTCGGTGAAGCTGTAGCGGAAGGTCAGGACGTTGCCGTTTCGCTCCGCTTGGCTCATAAGGAGTCGGGCGACGATCTTGGTGGTCGGGTTGCCCATGCTGTCGCGATCCGCGGCCGGCCCGAGGATGCGGCCGGCGATGAGGTCGATGTGATGCAGGATCGGCAGGTAGCGGCTGAGGTTGGGCCGCTGGGCGAGGGCGACGGAGAACACGACCTCGACGGTGCCGCCGCGGCGCGGGAGCAGCAGGGTGCCGCCCATCGGCGCGGCCTGGGCGCCGTCATGGACCCACAGCTGCAGCCCATCGATGAGTCCCCCGAGCACCGTATACATGTTGCCGCCGCGCATCCCGGCCATCACCGCCAGCGCGTCGCGGCGGGCCGCATACACCCGGGTCTGGCAGTAAAGGCCGGGCGGATAGTCGGTGTCGTGGCGCGGCCGGCCGCTGATGAAGGGCTCGGTGGCCTCCGACCGGGTCACGTAGCCAAGGGTCTTGTAGGTCTCGATATCGGCGACGTGCGGGTCGCCGAAATAGCGGTGGGAGTCGGAGTTGGCGGTGATGTAAAAAGCGCGGCCTTCGCCGAGCAGGCTGTCCCAGAGGCCGCCGACCTGGGCGACATAGTAATCGTAGCCGCCGAAGGTCCGGTAGGAGTCCAAGGGATAGCCGGGGAATGAGGTCGGTCCGGGCTTTTCGACGTAGTGGCCGCGCAGCTCGCCGACAAGGGTCGCGGCGCCGTGTCCGGGAGCGCCCTCAAAGCCGCGCATCACGTCGGGGCCGGCGTCGGCCCAGTTGCGCAGCTCGTGCGGGCTGTCAAAGCCGCGCCGGGCCGGATGGTTGGCCAAAAACAGCGGCTGGGAGCGCAGCGCCTGCAGGTACTTGACCCCCTCGATGGCATCGAGCTCGCCGCTGGCCTGCTTCATGTTGCGGGCGTCGAAGTGGCGCTCGAAATCGGCGATGACCTCCGCTTCGTCGTCGGTGGGGGGCAAGATGACGCTGCCGTGCTCAGCGGCCGGGATGTTCCACTCCAGGCCTTGAAAGACGATGAGCTTGGGATGGCGCTTGCGCGCCTCGACGAGCTCCGGATAAGCCCGGGTCAACGTCACCTTGTCGTGCAGCGGCCCGCCGTGGTCGGTGATGACGCAGAAGTCCAGGCCCGTGCGGGCGGCGGCGTCCAGCTGCTCGCTGATTTCATAGCGGCCGTCGATGCTGTACTTGGTGTGGATGTGATGGTCGCCGCTGAGCCACAGGCCGCTGGCATAAGGAGTCTGCGCCCGCAAGGCGCTGCCCGCGCCGAAAAGAGGGGTCGCGCCCAAGGTCAGCACCAGCCGAGCCGCACGGGTCAGAAACACACGCCGTGTGAGGGGGTCACGCTCACTCAAGGGGAGGCCCACCGTAAAGCTTACAATGCCTAGAGCGCGCGGGCGTGCTTAATGACGTCGTCCAGCATGGCGGGGGTCAGAACCCCGGTGAACGTATTCTGCTGGGATACATGGTAGCAGTCAAGGAGCTGCAGCCGCGGCTTGCCCAACCACCCATCTAGCGAGTGGACGGCGCCGTGGGCAAACCGCGGCTTTCGCGGCCGATTTTTCGCGCCGGCGGTGGTGGGGCGCGCTCCCGGCTGGCACGCAAACTCCGCCGCCGCCCGCACCACGGTCGCATGCGCCAGGGCGCCCAGGGCGATGATCACGCGCAGGTGGGTCAAAAGAACCAGCTCGCGCTGAAGGTAGGGCCGGCAGGCTTCAAGCTCGCGCGGGGTGGGCTGGTTTTGCGGCGGCGCGCAGCGGCCGGCCGCGCTGATGTAGACGCCGCGCAGGGTCAGGCCGTCCAGGCGATCGGTCGATTCGGCCTGCGACGCCAGTCCCGCCCGATAAAGCCCAGCGTAGAGAAAATCGCCGCTGCGATCGCCGGTGAACAGCCGGCCGGTGCGGTTGGCGCCGTGCGCGGCCGGAGCCAAGCCGACGATGAGGATAGAAGCCTGCGGGTCGCCGAAGCCCGGCACCGGCCGCCCCCAGTAGGTCCAGCCGGCGAAGCGCTTGATCTTCTCGGCGGCGACCTTCTGGCAGTAGGTGCGCAGCCGGGGGCAGGCGGTGCAGCTCGGGATGAGCGCCTCCAAGCGCTCCAGGGTCAGGCAGCCTTCCGCCGCCCCGGCGGTGTCTGTCTGCGGCGCGTTGCCGGGGGAATCAGAATCAGCGGTTGCTCGCATGCCCGCACCAAGCAAATGTCTGCGGCAATGACCGCGCTGCGGCCCGCCGCCTAAAGGTCCGTCCCCCCGTCGAGCGCCGCGAGATCGCCCGCCACCCGCAGGTCGGCCGGGGCGCTCAGGTCCGGCGCCGCGGCGTCCACCTCCGCGCGCTGCTGACATACGCCGTGCCAGCCATCGCCCCCAGGCTCGCCGACCTCGGTGGAGCACAGGAGAGCCGGGTCGCACTCGGCGGAGCTTACGCAGACCTCGCCCAGGCCCTGCAGCCCGGGCTCGCAGATCCCATAGCTCTGCGAGCCGGCGCTGGGGGGCTTATTGCACAGAAGTCCGGCGCTGCAGTCGCTCTGCTGCTGGCAGGTCATGCCGGCGCGATTGCCGCAGCCGCTGCCCGCCCAGAGCCCGAAAAAGGTCGCGCTGAAGACCCCGACCGGCGGCGACAGCCCAAGCAGCAGCGCGGCGGCGAGCCCAAAGTGCCGCCGCCGACCCGCCACCGGGTTGCCGCCTCGCCCCGCGGGCAGAAGTTGTCGCAGCGGCGGCATGGGTCCCGCCTGAGCTCTGTCGTGGGTCATGGTCGGCTTCACCTCTGGCTTTTTCCGGACGGCGCGGGCGGCCGCCTCATCCTGCGACCCGCTGCCCGCTCCGAGGGGGATTATCTGGCTTTGCCGCGGTCGAGGCAATCCCCAAGCCGCCTCCGCCCGCCGGCCAGCCGTTAAAACCGCGCCCGACCCGGCCCGCGCGGATTTTTCCTTTGCTGCGCGGAGTTAGCCCATGCTACAAACTGCGGACCTGCGTACGCGGCTTCCCATTTGCTGCTCGCAACAACGACAACACTCGATTCACCCGGTTTCAGCGCCACGACTCAACCGCTACGGCCCGTACCCGTCCCGTAGATTAGAGATAAGGCCTACAGAGATACGACCATGGCAAACCGCTGCGAAATCTGTGACAAAGGACGGCTCGTCGGAAACAAGGTGAGCCACTCGAACATCAAGAGCAAGACCGTGCAACACCCGAACCTCCAGCGCGTCCGCGCCAAGGTCAACGGGCTGGTGCAGCGGGTCCGCGTGTGCACGCGCTGTCTGCGCAGCGGCCGCGTCGAAAAGTCGGCCTAAGCACCGCCGCGCCACCGGGACGAGATCCTCCTGACCAAGCCCCTTCTGGTCGGGAGCGAGCCCGGGATCAGGCGAGAGCTGCTTTAGCCGCCGCGCGGCCCGGTGCGGATGCAAACCACAGGCTTGGCGATTTTTTTGTTGCTGTGGGCGCTCCGGCCGTGATACTCGGGCAGATGTTTGACGAGCAGGATTTAGCTGAAAACTCGGGCGTTTAACTCAGCGGTAGAGTGCAATCCTCACACGGTTGAAGTCGCTGGTTCAAGTCCAGCAACGCCCACTGAAAACACCGCCGACAAAGCCAGCTAGGAACCTAGCTGGCTTTGTTATTTAGTGCCTCTCAGGCTCGCGCAACGCGCCTTCCGGCGAACATCGAGCGGCCGGCCAGTCTTGGCGCTGGATGCAGGTCAAGTAGAGGTTATCACCGAGATGCTTGAGCTCACGGTTGGCGCCCTGCTTGGTCGGCCGATGTTCCCTGCATATCTTCTTGGAACCGTCTGCCTATGATCCGCTGACCGGCAGCGCATCTGTCTCTTTGCACAGCAGGTCAAGGTAGCCGCTATAGCTGAACACGCGGTCGCGACGCTGGCCGGTGCGTTCCGTCAAAATGCCTGCGGACTCCAGCGCTGCGATGGCCTTGGCCGCTGTCGGCTTGCTGGTGCTAAGCAGCTTGACCACTTGCGAGACCGTTAGCAGAGGGTGTTCGGGCAGCAGCTCGAAAAGCTGCACCGCGCTCAGGCTCGCTGCCTTGTCCCCGAGCAGCCGGCGGCGATCCTCGGCGATGCGCGCGAATAGGGAGGTTGCGCTCTCGGTGGCCTCGCGACCGATCGTGCGGACACCTTCGAGAAAGAAGCGCGTCCAGCCTTCCCAATCCCCTTCGCTGCGGACCGCTCCGAGGCGGGCGTAATACTCGTCGCGATGCCGCTTGAGAAACAGGCTGAGGTAGAGAAGCGGCGAGGAGAGCAGTCCCCAATGCTCTAGCAGCAGCGTCACCAGCAGCCGCCCCACTCTGCCGTTACCATCGAGGAACGGGTGGATGGTCTCGAACTGCACATGGACAAGGCCAGCGCGGATGAGCGCCGGCAGCTCGCCGTCTTGATGTAAGTAGCGCTCAAGCAGGTCCAGGCACTCGGCAAGCTGCGACGGCGGTGGTGGTACAAAGCGCGCGTTGCCTGGCCGCGTGCCGCCGATCCAGTTCTGGCTGGCGCGAAACTCGCCAGGATGTTTGTCGGCGCCGCGAACCCCGCGCATCAGGCGTCGGTGCATCTCGCGAATCAGGCGCAATGACAGTGGGAGACCGGCCGGATCGCGGAGCTGCTGTCGCGCAAAGTCGAGCGCGTCCAGGTAGTTGCAGATCTCGGCCACGTCGTCGATGGCGTCGGCTTGCTGCGTCGCCTCGTAGGTCAAGATGTCCATCAGCGTCGCCTGCGTACCCTCGATCTGCGACGAGACGACCGCCTCTTTGCGGACAAAGGCGTAGATGAACCACGACAGGTTTGGAACCAGATGCGAGGCGACATCGAGCCGCGCCAGCGCGTTCTGGGCGTCGCTAAGCAAGCCGCTCATCGGTTCATCGAGCACAAGCGGCGGCTCGCGCGGCGGTAGCGGCAGCGGCACGAAAGCGCGCACCTCTTCGGTATCGTAACGAGAGACGGTATAGGTGCCGGTTATGCGCGGCATGGGCTTCCTCTAGGCAAGGGATCTTTACTAGATAGAGGCCTAAGTAAAGGTTTCTTTACTAGCCTCAGCCAGCCGCTGGAGGCACCAGGCAGTGCCTGTTTGGCGCTGCCAGTGCCTGCCAGAATGCCTGTTTGCTCGTGCGAGCAGGTGACTGCCTGTGCTGCCAGGTTACGCACTCTCCGCCGCAGATCGCTTCCTGGCCTGGCAGCCTTGCGTCCTCACACGGTTGAAGTCGCTGGTTCAAGTCCAGCAACGCCCACTCGATTGAACATTGAAAGGGCTGGTGCCAACTTACTGGTACCGGCCTTTTTCATTTGGGCGCGGCTTGCAAACCGCGCCCGGACTTGCGGCGGGCGTTGCCGCACCGAAGGTCGGCAGTCGGAAGTATGCGAGGATGGAGATCGCCATGACTTCACGCTCCGATCCGAGTACGCAGGTCCTCATCAGCGGGGCCGGGCCCACCGGCCTCATGCTCGCCGGGCAGCTGGCCAGCCAGGGCATCCGCTGTCGGATTATCGATAAGGCGGCGGCGCGCTCGCCGCACTCGCGGGCGCTTGTCGTGCAGCCGCGGACGCTGGAGCTTCTGGACTACATGGGTCTGGCCGATACGCTGATCGCGGCCGGGCAGCCGACCCCGGAGGTCGCGGTCTACCTCAACGGGCAGCGCATCGCCGATCTGGTCATCAAGGACACCGGCATCACCGACACCGCCTACCCGTTCCTGCTGTTCGTGTCGCAAGTCGAAACCGAGCGGGTGCTTGAGCGCTACCTGAACGATCAGGGGGTGCAGGTCGAGCGGCCGCTGGAGCTCGTGTCGTTCAAAAGCGATGACAGCGGCGTGACCGCGCAGGTGCAGCACATAGACGGCCGGACGGAGAAGGTGCGGGCCAGCTACATCGTCGGCTGCGACGGCGCCCACAGCGCGGTCCGCAAGGGCCTGGGGCTGCAGTTCATCGGCGAGGCCTACGCGCAGGACTTCGTGCTGGCGGATGTCGATATCGACTGGTCGGTAGGCCACGACCAGCTGACCCTGGGCCTTGGCGATGACGGCGCCTTCGTCGTCTTCCCGCTCAAGGGTGAGCGGCACTACCGTGTCGTCGCCGCCCGCGCCACGGCGGCCGCGGCCGATGCCGGGGATCCGACGCTCGCCGAGCTGCAGGAGCTCGCCGACCGGCGCAGCCCGGTGCCGCTCAAGCTGTCCGAGCCGCGCTGGCTGGCGCGCTTCCGCCTGCACCACCGCGCCGTGAGCCGCTACCGGCTGGGCCGCGGCTTCGTCGCCGGCGACGCGGCGCACATTCACAGTCCGGCCGGCGGCCAGGGCATGAACACCGGCATTCAGGACGCCGCCAACCTCGCCTGGAAGCTGGCCCTGGTGCTGCGCGGCCAGGCGCCGGATACGCTCCTTGACAGCTATCACGATGAGCGCTGGCCGATAGGGCAGGCGCTGCTGCGGACCACGGATCGGATGTTCGCCATGGGGACCTCACGCAACCCGCTGCTCATCGGCGCGCGCCGGCTGCTGCTGCCGCCGCTGGCCGGCCGGCTGTTTGGCAGCCGGTGGCTGCGCGAGCGGATGTTCCGCTTCATCGGCCAGCTCGGCATCGCCTACCCCGCAAGCCCGATCGTCGATGAGCGCATGGAAGGCGCGGGCAGCCGCTTCCGTCACGCCCCCGGCAAAGGCGCGCGCGCGCCGGGCCTACTGCGCGGCGGCGATGCGCTCCGCACCCTGCTGCGCGGCGCCAAGCACCATCTCCTGGTGTTCACCGGCAGCTCCAAAGGTCTGGAGCTGGAGGCGCTGCAGCGGCGCATGCAGGACGCGCTCGGACCGCACAAGGGAATGTGCGAGGTCATCGTCATCTGGCGCGGCGACGGCATCGGCCCAAAAGGCAGCATCTACGACGACCACGGCGTCTTGCACGAGCGCTACGGACTCGATCACTCCGGCCTGTATCTCATCCGTCCCGACGGCTACATCGCCTTCCGCTCGCCGCGCCTCGATCCGGCGCCGCTTCAGGCCTACCTGCAGAAGATCTATCGCCCCGCCTAGACCGCGGCTGCTTGGAGCGGTAGACGCGCCGCCGCGATGTAGTACATTGCCGGCATGCTTATACTTAAACTCCGACAGATTCCTAAGTTCCTATCGCGACTCCCAGCGATCTTGCCGGTGCTGCTCCCGCTCGTGATTCTGGGATGCGGCTCCGGTCCCTATCTGGAAGACGACGAAGGCGGGCCGCGGCAGGACAGCTCCGGACTCGGCTCGCACCCCGACAACCTCAGCCTGCCGTATGCGCAGGGGACCAAGGTGCGCATCGCCGTGCGCTCCGGCGGCTCCACCAACATGAGCGCGTGGCAGCTGCGCAGCGACAACCCCGCGGTCCTATCGGTCGACAAGCTGAACGTGGACAGCGGTACGTCCCAGTCCCTCTCCGCCGACTGCACCGCGGTCGGGGCCGGCGAGACCACCCTCCATCTCCTCGACGACTCGGGAGCGGAGCGCCGCCAGGCGGCGGTGAGCGTCGGCATTCCGGATCGGTTGCGGGTGCTCGCCCACGGGGCGCTGCGGCTGGCGGAGCAGACGCAGTCCGAAGCGCTCAAAGCCGAGGTCACCGAGGCACGCATCCTCACCGGCAGCCAGGGCGTCTTCGCTCTCATCTACCAGCGCGGCGAGCAGCGCCTGTACGGGCGCGGCCTCATCAAGTTCGATCCGGTGGCGCAGCTGGAGGTGAAGAACCAGACCATCACCGGCGCCCTGGTCAACGAGTGGCTGTTCATCAAGCCGATGACCGACGGCGACTACAGCCTGGCGCTGCGCGCAGGCGGCGGCTCTCTGCTCGCGCTCCCGGTGCACGCGGTTCCGGAGACGGCGATCGGCAGCTTCTCCCTTTTGCATCAGCAGGCCTCGGCACCCAAGAACGATCAGCAGCTGTGGGTGCTCCTGCAAGCGCGGGATATGAGCGGCCGCGATATTCAGGGCGTGTACGGAAACTGGACGCTCGGCGGCGCGGCCCAGATCGGCTCCGCCGGGGCCACCCAGACCACCGGCGATCTGTACCGCTATACCTTCGCCGATGGGAATGCGCAGGCGCTGGTTGCCACGCGCGGCGCGCTGAACGCATCGATGACGATCACCGCCGCCAAAGGAACGATCTATGACACGACGTACCTGGGCTGCGGCTTCAGCGGCCGCCCCCGCCGCGCCTCCGCGCTGATGCTGCTTGTGAGCCTGGCGGCGCTCGGCGGGCTCCTTCTGCGCCGGCGGCTCGGCGGCGGACCGGCCGGCACCTGAAGTGAACCTGAAATGAAATCAATCTCCCGGCTTCGGCGCGGCCTCTTTTGCGCCTGGCTCGGCGGCGCTTCTCTGCTGGCACTGACAAGTCCCGCCGTAGGCGCCCAAGCGGTGGACTGGCAGCGCACCGCGGACGAGGCGCTGCAGACCCTCATCCAGTACATCCGCATCAACACCACAAACCCGCCCGGCGACACCCGCAAGACCGCGGACTTCCTGACCGGAATCCTTCAGGGCAGCGGCCTGAAGGTCACCCGCTATGAGTCCGCGCCGGGCCGCGTCATGCTGTACGCGCGCCTCCCCGCCACCACGAGCCCCGCCGCCGGCAAGCCGATCGTCCTTTTGCATCACATGGATGTCGTGCCGGCCGATGCCGCGCGCTGGCCGGTGGATCCGTTTGCCGCCGTGGTCAAAGACGGACTGATTTGGGGCCGCGGTGCGATCGACATGAAGGGCCTGGGCGTCATCCACCTTTATACGTTCCTGACTCTGTTGCGGCAGAACGTCCCGCGCAGCCGCGAGGTCATCTTCCTGGCCGTTCCCGATGAGGAAGCCGGCGGCGGTCTGGGCACCCGCTTCCTGCTGGACAAACACTACGCCGAGCTCGATCCGGAGTACGTCCTCGACGAAGGCGGCTGCGGCAGCCGCGATCTTTACACCGCCGGCAAGCTCGTCTACGGAATCTCGGTGGCGGAGAAAAAGATCATCTGGCTCAAAATCATCGCCAAAGGCGTCGCCGGGCACGGCAGCCAGCCCCACGATGAAAACCCCAACGACCGCCTCCTGCGCGCCCTGCACCGCCTCTTCGCCGAGCCGCTGCCTCCGGCCAAGCTGGCAGTGGTCGATGCCATGCGGCAGCAGCTTGGAACCTTGGCGCAGAACAAGTACGCACGGGCGATTCAAGAGTCCACGATGGCCCTTACCACGCTGCGCTCCGGCGTCGGCGAGCCGCCCAAGGTCAACGTCATTCCTTCGGTGGCCGAGGCGACGGTTGACTGCCGCGTGATGCCCGGCACCTCCAGCGCCGTGTGGCTGGCCGAGCTGCGCCGCCGACTTGCCGATCCGACGCTGGAGCTCCTGGTCACCTACGAGTCCGACGATCCCATCGTCACGCCCACCGATACGCCGCTGTTCCGCGCTCTGGCTGCATCGATCAAGCGCACGAGCCCCGAAGCGATCGTGGTACCGACCTTGGTTCCCTTTGGTACCGACTCCAATGCGTTCCGACCGCGCGGCGTCAAGAGCTACGGCCTCTTCCCCGCCGTCCTGCCGGCGGAGCTCGTAGCCTCCATGCACAGCGACGCCGAGCGCCTCCCGATCGCCGAGCTTGGCAAAGGCATGCGCATTCTCTTTGAAGCCCTGCGCGACACCCTCCGCCCGTAGCGCCCGCGCCGCACGTTCCCACCTAACCCTGGCATAGGGAGTGCTGCATCTACGGGCAACGAAAGGAGTTTCCCATGCGCACCCAAGAACGTCAGTCCACCGACCGTAACGAAGGCGAAGGCAGCCGCACCGCCGCGCACCACTATGAGGCCGGCGTCAAGCGGACGATCGCCAGCGGCAAAGTCGACGAGCTCGCCGAAGAAGCCGCACAGGAGCTCGACAGCCCGCGCGGCGAAGCCCTGCGCCGCGCCGAAAAAGCCGGCAAAAAGCCCCTTCAGACTCCCTACAAAGCCTGATCCCGCCTTCCCAAACAACCGCCATCCCCCCTCACTGCCGCCCTGAACCATCTCCTCATTTCGATTCTCCCGTCGAGAACAAACTTCCGTCCGCGTTCAATGTTCCGATGACAATCGCTAAAATAAGTCACAGGACTGGGGCGCAGGCAGTTCAGGAGAGGCTCCGCGGCGCCAGCCGTGGAGTACCTGAACGGCCGTCGCGGGGGCCCCAGTCCATCGCAGCCCGAAAAGCCCAATCTTACCCGTCCCCAAAAGGACAAAAGGACGCGCAATCCACCCTGCCTTTCAGCCCGCCCCCTCCCTTCTCTATTCTCCCTTTTCTTTGATCTTCTTGCCCGCCTTCTCCACATCCTCCCCCGCATTCTTGGTCGCCTTCTTCGCTTCCTTTTTGGTCTTCTTGCCCGCCGAATCCGCCGCCGCCGCCGTCTTGTCCGCGGCCTCTCCCGCCTTGTTCCCCGCCTTCTCCGCGGCGTCGCCGACTTTATCGCCCGCCTTCTCCGCCGCCTTCCCAGCCTTGGTATCCGATGCCCAAGCCGCTGAGCCGCCGACCAGCATTCCCAGCAGGCAGCCCACTAGTAAAGAGTGTGCAATCTTGGTGAAGGTATTCATGTGCTTGGCTCCTTTGGAATGGGCGGAGGAAAAGCAATCCCCATACCGCGGCATGAGATAGGCCGCGCGCCGCACCGCTGCCCTCGCGCAAGCGCCGGCACGGCGTAGGTTGCTCCGCCTGTCGTGCTATGCGGAAATGACACAATGTGCGGTCCAGCTACGCAGCCGGCCGGCCCGCGCTGACATGAAGATGCGGTGGGAAAACGGCCTACGACTGTGAATGGGGAAGGCGGCCCGCCGGAGTATCTGCGGCCGGCGGCGGCGCGGGCTCTGCAAATCCGCCCGGCTCGGACGAGCGCCCGTCCGGCTCGGAGTCGCTGCCGGCGTCCTTGTCGGCTTCTTTTTCCAAGAAGCGGAAGATGGTGCGCGGATCGACTCCCAGAGCGTGGGCGGTGCGCGTGCGATTGCCGCCGTTGGCCGCGAGAATCTCGCTCACATACTGGCGGGCGAAGCGCTCCTTGGCCTCGGCCAGCGGCAGAATTTTCGGCGGCGCGGCGGCGCTGGCGGCGCTGATGCCCAGATCTTCGGGCTCCAAAATCTCATGATCGGAGAGGACCAGCGCCTTTTTGATGTGGTTCTCCAGCTGCCGGATGTTGCCGGGAAAGGGATGCTTGTGCAGCGCCAGCTCCGCGGCCGGGGATAAGGAGCGCGGCGGAATCTGCAGCTCGTCGGCGAAGCGGCGCAGGAAGTAGCGCGAGAGGATCAGGATGTCGTCGCCGCGCTCGCGCAGCGGCGGCAGGTGGACCTGCACGACGTTGAGGCGGTAGTAAAGATCTTCGCGGAAGCGCCCGGCGCGAATCTCCGCCGGCAGGTCGCGATGGGTGGCGGCGAGGATGCGCACGTCCACCGGCTCGGGCCGAGTGTCGCCGACGCGGGTGACCACGCGCTCCTGCAGCACGCGCAGGAGCTTGACCTGAAGGCCGAGCGGCATCTCGCCGATCTCATCGAGCAGCACGGTGCCGCCGTGCGCGCTCTGGAACCGTCCCGGCTTGCTGGCGATGGCGCCGGTGAAGGCGCCCTTGACGTGACCGAACAGCTCCGACTCGAGGAGCGGCTCGGGGATGGCGCCGCAGTTGATGGCGATCATCGGGCCGCCTTTGCGCGGCGAGCGGCGGTGGATTTCCTGGGCGATGAGCTCCTTGCCGGTTCCAGTCTCTCCAGTGATAAGAACCGAGACATCGGTCCCCGCGACTTTGGCGACCGTGCGCAGCACTTCCTGCATCGCCGGCGAGGCCCCGGCCCCGGCCCCGATCGAAGCGACGGCGCCGATACGCAGCTGCTCCAGCTCCGCGCCCAGGCGCTGGTTGTCGCTCTTGAGGTTATTGACCAGCATCGCGTTGCGCAGGATAAGACCCGCCTGCGCCGCCAGCACCGTGAGCAGCTCGAGATCGCTCTGGCGGAACAGGTTGCTCACCCCGCTGGAGCCGACGTACAGGGCGCCCAGGAGCCGCCCGCGCTCGCGCAGCGGGACGCACATGACGCTGGACAAGCGGAGGGACAGGACGCTCTGGGCGTTCTGGAACTCGGCGTCGCGCAGGGCATCGCTGACGATGATCGGCTGCTGCGTCCGCACGACCTTGGCGACGATCGAGTCGGACAGCTGGGCATCGGGGTCGGGCACCGACTCCTTGCGCCGGTTGCGCGACAGCCGCACGCGCGGCCGGCTGGCATCGTCGAGCAGCACCAGGAAGCCGTGGTCGGCGGCGCTCACCTCGATGACGGCATCGAGCAGCGCCGCCAGGAGCTCGTCGGGCTCGCTGCTGTACATGAGGCGCTCAGAGAACTCATAGAGCTTGCGATAGGCGGCCAGGACCTCGGGATCGCGTCCGCGCTCGCTGCGGCCGGCGGCCAAGCCGGCAGGGGTCTTTACCGCCGGAATCTCGGTGGTGACCTCCGACTCTTCGGCGAGCTGAAACTCGGTCTGCCCGAGCCGGAAGACATCGCCGCGCGCCAGCTTGACCCGGCTCTTCTTGCGGCCGCCGACCAGGACCTCGCCATCGACCGCGACGATGGTGCACAGCTCGCCTTCGACCTGCAGGTAAGCGTGGCTCGGCTGCATCTGCGGGTCGGCGACGATGATGTCGTTGTCGGCGCCGCGGCCGATGGTGATGAGCTTCTTGAACAGCCGAAACAGCTTGGTCTTGGCCCCGGTCCCGGGGGCGGAACCGGCAGCGGGCAGTAGTCGCAGGGCAAGCATAAGGTCCTCAGAACGTGGCGCCGAGCTGCAAGCCGTAAGATGGTACGGTGAGTGGACGCAGGCCGCCAAGCGTCCCGTCGCCCGCCAGGGAATCTCCGGGCAGCGGCTGCAGATACACGTGCGGGCGCGGCGACGCTGGGTCCTTGTCTTTGTCGCGGTCTTTGTCGCGGTCTTTCTCGGGGTCTTTGTCGCGGTCCTTGGCGTGGCTGCGATCCTGATCTTTGTCGGGTCCGAGCTCGCCCGCCGACTCCCGCGGGCGGGCCTGGTCCAGGTCCTTGGGCGGCTCGCGCAGCTCGCGCACTTCGGTGACGGTGCGCGCGTGCAAGAGCGCGTCGATGAGGCCGGTGAGCACGAGCCCCCAGAACACCACGCCGGTCGTCAGGTAGGTCGCGGTGAGCGCCTGTGCGGTCGTAAACTCGTGCGGCGGGAAGGTGTTGTCGGGATAGCGCAGGCGCACCGTCAGCCAGGATCCGACGGAGGCCCCGGCGGTCAGCAGCTCGCCGGTGAGCAGCACCGCGCCGAGCGCCCGCCGCCCGCCGTACAGCTGCGGCACGCCAAGGGGGACGAGCGACAAGGCGCTGAATTTTTTGTGCACCACCCGCTCGATGTAGACGCGCCGCGCCTGCTTCTGCGCCAAGAGCTCGGCTTGGCGCTGGAGGGCTTCGGTCTCCGCTTTGGCGCGCTGCTCTTCCTCCGCTTGGCGGCGGCGGATCTCTTGCAGGCGCTGCTCATTGCGGCGGCGAATGTCGTCGAGGAAGGCCACCGCCTTGAGCGGCTCGACCACCGGATCGAGGGCGAAGTCGGGTCGCAGCGACAAAAGGAGGTTGAGCTCCTGTTCCGCGCCGGCTTCGTTGTGCTCGAAAAAATAGGACAGGGCGAGCAGCTTGTGGGCGAGCAGGACCTGATCCTCCTGCGCCAGGAGCGCCTGCGGATAGAGCAGCGGATGGAGCAGCAGCACCGCCGCGCCGTAGTCGCCGCGCTGGTAGGCGAGCTTGGCGCGGCCCAGCTGCGCCTCCGGACCGCTGTCAACTACGGCTGCTGCTGCGGCTGCGGCTGCGGGGCTGGCGGGCCGACCGGCCGCGGCCCGCGGCTTGTCCCGCTCCTGCGCGTCCGCCCCGTCGCCCCAAAGCCCAAGGCCAGCCACGAGCGTGCCCGTCAAAAGCGGCGCCCACCCGAGAAATAGGCGGCTATGCGCCTCAAGCCTCGTGGGCAGGCACCGCGACATGCCTGTCATAACTATCATGTTCTTTGGGGCCCGTGTTGGCGCGCGCGCCCAATCGCCCAAACCCCGGCCGCCCGCCGTCGACCGCTCACCCCGCCCAGGCCGACTAACGCGGGACGAGCGGAACGTCGAGGCTCTGCAGCTGGTTGGCGTGCACCGTGACTTCGCGCGTCGCGGTCTGATGCAAAGGTGCGCTCACCTGCACCTTCACGCTCTGGCTGCCTTCATCGCTCGCGACCGGCAGCGCCATGACCTGCCCGGCGCGGCCGACCAGGTGCCCGTCCACCACCACGTCCACCGGCAGCGTGCCGACCTGCGTCTCATCAAGCCGCGGACTGTGCACGCGGACCTGCAACAGCGCCGGCTTCCAGCGCAGCCGGACGCGGATCTCTTCCGGCGCGCTGTCCGCCGGGAAGGTCACCCGCTCGCTGTAGCAGGCGGGGTTTTCGAACAGGAACTCGTTCTTGCCCGGCTGGAGCTGCACCGTACGCACGTCGGTGTCGTAGGCGCCGAGCAGCTTGCCGTTATGGCTGACGGTCACCGCCTTGGGCCACGGCTCCAGACGCACGGTGCGCAGCGGCGCGGGTACGACCGGCCGCAGCGGCTCGGGTACGACCGGCCGCAGCGGTAGCGGATGCCGTCTCGGCTTTCCCGCGGCCGTAGCGGCAGCTTCATCGAGCAGGGCGCCCATTGGCAAGGGACCGCTGGCCGGATTCTGCTCCGCGCCGGCGGCCGGCGCACTTTCCACCGATGCGCTCCGCGCTGACCCGGCGCTACCGGGGTCGCTCCGAGCGCCGGGCCGCAGCGCCTTCACCCCCGCGGTGCTGATAGAGGGCGGTTGGCGATGCCAGCGCCCATAAAGCGCGCGGGCGCCAAGGCCGATACCACCGCTCACCATCGCCATTCCGCAGGCCAGCACGGCCACTCGGCGCATCCGCTGCCGCCGCGCCACCCCGAGGATCAAGGAATTTAGCGCGGCGTCTTCCGGCGCCAGGATCTGCGCCCGCCCCCACGCCTGAAGCGCCGCGGCGACCCGTCCTTGCCGGCGCAGAGCCTGCCCGCACTCGATGAGCCGGGTCAGGCAGCGCGGCTGGAACGCCGCCTCCCACGCCTCCGGATCGTGGAAATACTGGCGCAGCTCGGCGCGCGGGTCGGTGAGCCCGGACGCGCTGAGGCAGCCCTGGAGCTCGGTCTCCAGCACCGCCGCGTCGCAAGGGCGCAGCGCCGGCTCGGTGCGCAGGGTGCACTCGACGAGCGCGGCCAGCTCGCGGCTGCACAGCGGCGCCTGCTCGAGGATCGGCGCGAACTCACCGGCGGCGATCTTGGTCAGGGTCTCGTGCGGGTTGCGGCCGCGGTAGGGCAGCTCGCCGGTGAGCAGCTCATACAGCACGACCCCGAGCGAGAACAGATCGCTGCGGCCGTCCTGCGGCTCGCCCTTTATGTGCTCAGGCGCCATGTACGCCGGCGACCCCAGGAGCTGCCCGGTGGTGGTCACCGTGTCCTTGTCGAGGATGCGGGCGATGCCGAAGTCGCACAGCACGACCGAGCCGTCGCCGCGCACCATGATGTTCTCCGGCTTGACGTCGCGGTGGATGATCCCCATCTTGTGCGCCGCGGCCAGCCCGCGCGCCAGCTCGCAGCCGATCATCGCCGCGACCTCCGGGAACCGCGGACGGTGGCGCTGCAGAAAGCTGCGCAGGGTCGGGCCGGAGATAAACTCGGTGACCAGGTACGACTCAGCGGAGCCTTCGTCGCTGTAGGCGTAGATCTCCAAGATGTTCTCGTGGTGCAGGCGCGCCACGGCCTTGGCCTCGCGGGCAAAGCGGAGACGCGACTCCGGTTCGCGTGCCAGGTGCGGGTGCAGGAGCTTGACCGCAACCTCGCGATCCAGCGTCAAGTCCAGGGCGCGGTACACCGTAGCCATCGCCCCCTGCCCGACCTGGTCGAGTAGCCGATAGTGCGCAAGGGTTTGGCCCACCATCCGAGGGGAGTCTACCCCGCCCCCGCCCCCGCCGGCAAGGCGCTTGTCCGAGGGAAAAATCCGCAAAAACTTGGCTACACTAGCGGCGTGGCGGCAAAGACCCCGCAGGTAAGATTTGGTGAGGGCTGGAGCAAGCTCATCGTGCCGATCGTGCTCCTTGCCGTCCTGCGCGCCGTGCCGTGGAGCTTTGGTCCGATCAAGCGAGCGGCCAGGTGGTTCTATGACCCGGCGCCTACCAGGCGAGCGGCGGCGGTCGCTGCGGCCGGCGCGACCGATTCGCCGCTGCTGCTTGGCCATAGCGGCAGCGAGCCGCCGTCGGTCCAGTCGCTCACGCAGCGCGTGACCCAGAGCCTCCAGCGCTCGCGCGCGACGGCGCGGCGGGCCGAGGAAGCGGCGGAGCACAGCTACTCCCAAGGGGTGGCGCGGCGCAGCAGCGACCGCCGCCTGCCCGCGCCGCCGCTACCGGCGCCGAACCTCTTACGCCGCCCGCTCCTTCTGCCTGTCGCGGAACCGTCCTTGCCGGTGGCGGCAGAGGTCACCGCGCTGACCTCGATTCCCGACTCGATCGGCAACCTCTATTTCATCGGCCTTTACCGCAACACCGGCGAGGCGACCATCACCCTGCCGCGCGTCGAGCTGTCGCTGTGGAGCGCCGACAAGCGCCGGCTTGCGACCGCCACCGGCTACGCCGTGCGGCACAGGCTGGAAAAAGGCGAGACGACACCGGTAAAGATCCTGGTCCAGCACTCCCCCGCTTACGCCGAGGTCACCACCGAGCTCCATCCGCAGCCAGAGCGGTACCCGCAGCGGCGCCCCAAGCTCGCGCTGAGCCAAATCCAGCTGGAGCGCGGCCGCTACTCCGGCTACCGCGTCACCGGCATGGTGCAAAATCAAGATGCCGCGGCGGCCCGGTACGTCCAGATCATCGCCCTGCTCTATGACCCAAGCGAGCAGATCGTCGGCATGGACTCGCACTTTCTCGCCGACAGCACGCTCTTGCCGGGGCAGTCCTCGCCGTTTACCGTCGAGGTATCGCAAGTGCGCGGCCGGGCGGCGCGGCCGCAGCTCGACTATCAAGCGACGGAGCCGCTGCCGACCAAGTAGGGAGAAAGTCTGCGGGGGAAAAGAAGCGGCCCGCGGAGACTCCGGGGCCGCTTGGCAGGGCGCTAGGGCGCGGTGAAGTGCACCGCGGTGAAGGCGTCGGCGGCGCGGTCGTAGCCGACGTCGAGCAGCCACCACTTGCCGGCGAGCTGCACGGCCTGCGGGTAGAAGCCGCGGCTGGTATTGGGAGCCGCCGCCGCCGTCTTGTGGGTCCACATGGTGTCGCGGCGCGCCAGCTCCAGGGTGGACACGGTGCTGTCCTGGTAGGCGATGACCGGCTTGCCGCCGTCGAGATAAAGGAAGGCGCCGGCGCCGACCGAGTGGGTCTCGGTGGCCATGGCGACCGTGCGGCTGCCGTCGTCCACGAGCTCCGGCGTCTTGGCGACGCCGGCCTTGGCGGTCTGGTAGAACAGGCGTCCGTCGGCGCTGCTAAACGCGATGTGCAGGGTGCCGTCATCGCCGATCGCCGCCCCGATGTAGCGGCCCAGATCGGTCTTGCCGTCGCCGCCGGCCAGCGTGACGACCTTCCAGTCGGCGCCGCTCGCCAGCCGCAAACCGCCGGCGCTGCGGCTGTAGAACAGGAGCTGCGGACCGCTCTTGTCGAGCAACAGCTTCGCGAACAGCCCCGTGCCGAGCGGCAAGCTCGCCGGCGGCGTCCCGAGCGAATCCACGCACTTGCCGGCCTGGCACGCCGTGTTGGCCTTGCAGCTCGGCGAGCAGGTCTTGTCGAGGGTCTTGCACACCGTGTTGTTCTTGTCCTTGACCATCGGATCGACGTACACGCACGCTTGGTTCGCGCCGCACAGCCCGGCGCACGACACCGGCGTCGCCTCGACCACCTTCTTGGTCCAGTCGGCCGGTCCGGTCGGCTTGGCCGACTTCGCCGTGGCCACCACCAGCTGCGCGCTCACCACGCCCATGCCGTTGGCGACGCCCGCGACCATGTACGCCACCGTCGGAATTCCCGACGGGTCCAGCACCAGCTGGTTGAACGCGCCCAGGCCCACGCCCTCTTTGGGATCGGTGACCGCGGTGAGGTTCCACTTCTCGCCGTCGCGAATCGCGAGCTTGACGGCGTTGTTGGTCACGTCCTGGTAGGCGATGACGGCGACGCCTTGGCCGGTGAAGGCCAGCGAGGTGAAGCGCCCGATGTCGTCGCCCAGATCGACGTAGCCGCCGCGCGTTGAGTTGCCGTCGGTGTTCTGCGGATCGCCGCTCGGCAGGCCGTCGACCGGGTACCACACAAGCGTCTGCTGCGGATCGGCAACGGTGGTAAACGCCAGATCGCCGAACGTCGAGTCGTAGGCGGAGATGTAGATCTTGCCGTTGTTTACGACCGCGCTCTGATAGCGGCCGATCTCATCGGTGGCGGAGAACTCCGCCTTGGGCGGACCCGAGCTTCCGGGCATCGCCAGATCCGGGGGACCGGCCGGATTGTCGATCACCGGCACATCCTCCTTGCAGCCGGCCGCCGCCAGCACGAGCACGCTGCCCAGCACCGCCGCCGACTGCACGGAGACCGGACGCCGCAGCGTGCCGCGGCGGAAGAAAAGCCGCAGAAGTCCCAGCGCCGCCACGACGAAGAGCAGCCCGGAGCCGGCGCCGGCGCGGCCGCGGCTCTGCGAGCAGCCCGAAGCGACGTGGTCCACCGAGCCGTCGTTGTTCTTCACCACCGGTGCCGCCGCCGCAGGGGTGGCCGCGGCCGGGGCGACCACGAACTCGACGCGCGCCGGCTCCTTGTCCAGGGTATCCGGGGCGCCGATGGCGCGACCGCGCACTTGCACCGCGTGCTTGCCGGGCAGGCGCAGACCCGCCTCGGAGATCGTCACCAGGCGCTGATCATCGAAGGGATGCCACAGGCCGTTATCGACCCGGTACTGCCACTCTACCGGGCCGCCGGTCGGGCTGTCGGCGCCAAGCGACAGGACGACGCGCGGGCTCCTGGGCTGCGCCGCCGTGACCGCCATCTCCGCCGCCGTCGGGACTTCCACAGAGACGAGCTCCGCCCGGGTCCGGACCGTCGCCATCATCGGCTGCGGCGCATCCGGGGCGACGCTGAACAGCGGCTCTTCACCGCTCGGGCCGAGGATCGGCATGGTCGGCAGCGCCAGCTTCAGATAAAGACCCAGGAAGGTCAGCACGCCCGCGGTATCCGGCGTCGAGGTGATCTGCACCGGCAGGAGCGTCAGGCCGCTGAAGCTTGGCAGCTGGATCGGCTTGAGCGCCGAAGCGAGCGATCCGGAGACCGCCGGCAACAGGCTCGGGAACAGCCGCGCCAGCACGGTCGGCGACTCTTTGAGCAGCGAGCTGTCGGTCACCCGCACGTTGCCAAAGGCCGAGTCGAGTTCGCCGATCATCGGCACGATCTGGTTCATGCCGTCGATATCCAGGCTGAGCGGCAGGTCGAGGTCGGCCGTCTGGCGCATGAAGCGGACGTAGCGCTCATCGATGAACACGTAGAAGTCGATGGCCATGTCCTTGATGCGCAGGTGGAGCAGCGGATCGTCGATGACGCGCTTGCCCATGCCGTCGACCTTGAAGGTTCCCTTGCCCAGGGTGAACGTCGGCGGCTGCTGCGGCTTTATGACCAGCTGCACCGCGGAGTTCTGGCCGCGGGTGAGATCGCCCAGCGAAGGAATCAGCGCCGAGAGGAGCCCCGAACCGAGGGCGTCCACCTGCTCGCTGCCGATGGCGATGCACAGGGCGCCGGACTGGTAGAAGGCGTGGCCCAGGCTGTCGAGCTCCAGCGTCGAGATGCCGGCGCCGACGTGGTAGGGATCGCCCTTGGGCGTGGTGTTGCCCGAGTACTGCGCGGTCTTGGGCGGCGGCGTCGCGCGGGTGGGCGCCGGACGCGCGGGGACGCAGGTGCTCTTGGCCGACACGGTGGCGCCGCCGAGCATGCCGAGCGACAGGCCGCTGGTCGGCGCCGCCTCGACGGCGGAGTAGCCGCCGGCGACCGCGTAATACTCCAGCGCCGCGCCGGTGCCCGCCGGCTTGCCGGTCAAGGTGCTGAGGTCGATCTGGCCCTCGAAGCCGAGCTGCTGCAGGCAGGCGCCGTTGCGCGTGCACTGCTTGGACGCCGAGCAGCCCTGGTTGGCGAGCGACGAGCAGTCATCCGCCGTGGTGCAGCTCTGGCAGAACAGCGTGTCGAGCGGCCCGGCGAGCTGGCTCTTGAGCTGGTCCTTGAGGGTGTTGATGAAAAATCCCTTGAGCAGGTTGATGGTGTCGCACACCAGATCGCCCTTGATGGTGATGTCGCCGCTGTCGAGGTCCAAGATGTCGACGGCGCTGCTGTCGAACTTCAGCGACGTGAGCTTGGTCATCGCATCGGCGGTCGAGTTGACCGCCATGGTGATGCCGATATCGGCCTTGCCGCTCTTGGTGGTGTCCAGGGCGAGCTTGCAGTTGGCGGTGATGACGACCTTGGCCTTGATGTTGAAGTCCTCGCTGGTCTTCAGCTTGGCGCGCAGGGTCATCTTCAGGGTGCTCGGCGGGGCCGGGTCGAACTTCAGGTTCTGGAAGTCGAAAAGGACCTTGCACGTCTGGCCGCAGCAGATCTGCGTGTCGCCGGTGCACGACGACGGCACGGAGATGCCGCCGGGCGGCAGCAGCTTGTCCACGACCGTCTTGGCGTTGGTCTCCAGGAAGTCGAATGCGGGCTTGGTGACGCGCAGCGAGATCGCGTTTTCCACTCGCTGGTCGACGGGATAACCGCCCTTGATCTTGCCCATGCCGCCGCTTCCGCCGCAGCCGCTCCCACCGCTGCCGCTGCAAGCGACGATGAATGTGAGCCCGAGTAATGACGCCACGCGATGAAACATCGTCCGTGGCAAACCGAACCGAGGAGAACCGGACATGGGGACCTCCGCACGAGGATCGCTAATCGACCCGAATTATGTGCGGAACGTAGTCCAAGCGACGACTCCGGCTCAAGCGCGTAAATACATGATCGCACGGCGCTTACCGACCAGCCTCACCGACCCGGCGTGTCGGCAGCGGACCCTGAAAGCGGACCCGGCAGTTTAAAGCCGGCGGCTAGCGGTGCGTCGAGTGGCGGAAGATCGTGTAGAGGATTTTGGCCCCGGCGCCGATGCTGCCGCGGACGGTGGCGGAGATCTTGGACTCGCCGCCGCGGCGGCGGTGGTAGCGCACCGGGACCTCGGCGATGCGCAGGCCGCGGCGCACCGCTTTGACCTGCATCTCGACCGTCCAGCCGTAGTCCTTGTCGCCCATGCCGAGCGCCAGGAGCGCGGGGTAACGTACGGCGCGAAACGGCCCGAGGTCGGTATAGCGCTGGCCGTACACCGCCCGGATGAGGTTTACCGCCACCGCGTTGCCGACTCGCTGCGCCGGCGCCAACGACCCGGGCTCGGCGATGCCGAGCGTCCGCGAGCCGATCGCCAGATCCGCGCCGGCGAGGATCGCGTCTAGGAGGCGCCCGAGATCGCCCGCCTCGTCCGAGCCGTCGGCATCCATGAACACCACCACGTCCGGCGGCGTCCGCTGCTGGTCGATAAATGCCAGGCCGCGCAGGCAGGCGGCGCCGTAGCCGCGCTCCGGCTCGCTGACCACCAGGGCGCCGTGCGCTTCGGCGACCTTTTGCGTGTCGTCGGTGGAGCCATTGTCGATGAGGACGATGTGGCGCACCGGCTGGCCGGCAGCGCGCACCGCATCTATGACCTGCCCCACCGTCGCCTCTTCGTTGAGGGCGGGAATCAGGACATCGACGACCAGCCGCGATCTTTCAAGAGTGTGCGGTGCCACGAAACATCTGCCAGAGGGTGAGGAGCACTTCAAATAGGATAAGCAGCACGACGGTAACTTCCAGCCGCCACGTGCTGCGGTGCTGCGATAAATCGACCAGGAGCACCAGGTTCTCCTGAATCATGCGCAGCTTGGCCTCCAGGGCGCGAAAACGGTCGTCGAGCTCCAGCTCCAGGCGCAGGCTGTTGTAGAGCCGATCCAGGCTCTGGACCTCCCACGCGGCGTCGGGCTTGTCGAACAGGGCGAGCGTGGCGATGACGCCGTTTTTGGTCGCGATGCACGAGCCGATGAACTTGACCAGATCGCCGACCCGACCGGGCAGCCGGCCCTCGGCCTGCAGGCTGCGGGTGATCGCCTCGGAGCGGGTGAGGATCTCTTGCACGTCCTCCTCGTAGTAGTCCATCGCCACCGACTGGGCCAGAAGGAGGCTTATGACCTTGAGCGCCGGCAGCGTCGCTTCCGGCAGGATGACGCGATCGAACTGCACCTCGACGCGGCCGCCGGGCCGCAGCTCGAGCAGGAAATCTTCGGTGAGCGGCGGATGCGGCTCGGGGGCCAGGCGCGTGCCGAGGGCGCGGATCAGCCGCTCGCGCTCGCCGCTCGGCAGGCCGATCGTGACCAGGGCGCCGAAGTCAAAGAGCACGGCGATCCGCGGCGCCGCCTCCCCCTTGACCATGATCACCAGGCAGTCCTTGTCGAGCTCGACCTCCGCCTCCGGCAGGATGCCGACCAGCTCCTTGAGCCGGAACGTCGTGGCAAACGCATAGGCGTGCACCGGCACCGTAATCTGCGCCGCCGCAAGTCCAGCCGGCGCGTCGTTACGCGGCTCGCCGGCCTCCCCGGCCGCCGCCGGCATATCCACCTTGCCACTTCGCATCGAGGTCAAGTCGTCGTCAGCAAACCACAACGGGAAAAATTCTGCAACGGGGCGCCGTCGCCGATCGGCCAGGGGGGCGACCCCTGGGCGGAAGCGGCGGTTGCCGGCGCCGCGAAACTGCGCCATGGTGAAGGGAGCTGCCGCATCGCCTCGCGGCCCGCAATCGCCGCGGAACACCCTAGGAGCCAGCATCGTGAAGAGCAAGTCGAAGAAGCTTACCGGCATCGTCCACCACGTTGACCTCGAGGGCGGCTACTACACGCTCCGCACCTCCAGCGGCGACATCTTCAAGCTCGATGGCGGCGGCAAAGATCTCCTTGTTCCCGGCGTCCAGGCGGAGGTCGAAGGCGAGGTGGACGACAAAGGCTTCGGCATCAGCTTCGGCACGCCGACCCTCAAGGTGCGCAGCTACCGCATCCTCGGCAAAAGCGCGTCGTAGCTACCCGCCGCTGGCCGCCGAGCGGCGCCGCGCCTTGGGCTTAACAACGCCTCTCGCGTTCTAAAGACCGCTTGGCCAGTGGTAGAGCATCGCGTAGACGACCACCCCGGTTACCGAGACGTACATCCAGATCGGCCACGCATAGCGGACCAGCCGCCGGTGCTCGGCAATGCGGCGGGCGCGCGCCAGGAAGATCGCGCGGATGGCCAGCACCGGGGTCACCGCCGCCAGCGCCATGTGGCTAATGAGAATGCTCAGGTAGAGCAGCTTGGCCAGCCCGGTGCCGGGGAAGCGGTGGGTCCCGGTCAAGGCGAAGCGCGTCAAGTAGCACACGAGAAACAAGCCCGATACGACGAAAGCGCTCATCATGCAGCGCCGGTGGGCATCGACGCGCTGCCGCTTGATGAAGTAAAAGCCGGCCCCCAGAAGCAGCGCGCTCGTGCTGTTAAGGGCGGCATTTACCGACGGAAGAATATTGCCTAGGGTGTCTGCGAAGCTCATGCGTTTCTCGCCAACCAGAGCCGGGATTCCGTGCCCATGGCTCGCGGTTTTAGCGTAAGTGCCGGAGCGGTCAGGAAGAAAACGACCGCCCTGCCGCTAGCTGGCCAGGGCTGGCCGAAGCGCCGGGCGGGTTCGGGCGCGTCCTGATTAGGCGGAAGCTCAGGTGTCCTTGTCGAACTTTTCGTCGACCATGCGCCAGAACATAGACGGCGTGCCGGTGATCGACGGATCCGGCTCATCGGGCAGGCCAGGGAACCCGGGGACCGCAGGCTTGGCCCCGGTTGCCGGGGCTGACTCGGATTTGGCGGCGGCAGGCTTGGCGGCCGTGGCGGTCTTGGCGGCGGCCGGCTTGGCGGCGGCGGTCTTGGCGGCGGCGGCCGGTGCGGCCTTGGCGCCGCTCGCCGCTGCGCCGGCGGCTGGGGCAGCCGCGGTCTTAGCGCCCGCAGCCCCCGAGTGCTTAGCACCCTGCGCATCCGCGGCTGGACTAGCGGCCTTGACGGACGGCGCCGCCGCGGTCGCGACAGCCGCGCCCTTGGCGGTGGGTGCGGTGGCGGCGGTCTTGCCTGTGGTCTTGCTATCCGTCGCCGCCGGCTTCGCGGCCGGCTCTGCTGCTTTGGCCGCGGCGGCCTTGGCCGGCGCTTCTGCCGCCTTGGCCGCAGCACCCTTGGCAGCGGCGGCAGGCTTAGGCGCCGGCTCCGCAGCTTTTGCCGCGGCGGCCTTGGCTGCCGCGCCCTTGGCTGCCGCCTTCTCTTTCTCCGCATGGGGCTTGGGCGGGTGTACGGCGTCGCGTCCGGTCGCTTCGGATTTAGCCGGTGCAACCGCCGCAGCTGGCGGGGCCGCAGCGACGGGACTCTTGACCTCGACGGCCGGCTTGGCGGCGGCGGGAGTCGCGGCCGGCTTGGCGGCGGGCTCGACCTTCGCGGCCGGGCTTATCGCCTCGATCATTCCCGTAGGCCGCCGCGGCGGCTCAGCAGCCGGCGATGGCAGCTTGATCGGCTCGATCATTCCGGTCGGCCGCCGCGGCGCTTCGGCTGCCGCGGGCGCCGGCTTTATCGCCTCGATCATCCCCGTGGGTCGCCGCGGCGCTTCGGCCGCTGCCGGCGCCGGCTTTATCGCCTCGACCATTCCCGTGGGCCGCCGCGGCGCTTCGGCTGCCGCGGGCGCCGGCTTTATCGCCTCGACCATTCCCGTGGGCCGCCGCGGTGCTTCGGCTGCCGCGGGCGCCGGCTTTATCGCCTCGACCATCCCCGTAGGCCGCCGCGGCGCTTCGGCTGCTGCAGGCGCCGGCTTGATCGCCTCGACCATTCCCGTGGGCCGCCGCGGTGGCGGCTCCGGCGGCGGCTCCGGCGGCTTGAGCGCCTCGATCGCGCCGGTCGGCCTGCGAACGGGGGCTTCGGCTTCGCGCACCGCAGGCAGCTTGATCGGCTCGATCATTCCGGTCGGACGCCGCGGCGGCAGCGAGCCAGGCTTGGAGTCCCCCTGCTCCAGCGCAGCCGCTTTCAGGGCCGCGGCCCGGGCGGCTAGCGGCGAGTCATCAGCAGCCGCCGGCATGGCCCGCGGCGGCGTACTCGGCGTGGATCGTCCGGCGCTCAGAGCGTCGGCGGCGGTCTCTTTGGGCGGCGGCGGCTCGGGAGGACTCGGCGCCGGCGGCTCGACCAGCGGGCGGAGCGGCAGCGGCGCCGCGAGCGGCTTGTCCGACGCCCGCTCCGGCTTACGCTCCGGCTTCATGACGATCTCGCCGCGCGCCGACGCTCGGC
>CALFML010000865.1 GCA_937879845.1 uncultured Myxococcales bacterium | reverse complement strand
TGGCCGCGCAGGCTCGGCGCCGCGGCGGAGTCGGTCACCGGCAGCTCGGCGGGCGGCGCGAGCAGGTTGGTGGCCACGAGCTCGACGCTGGCCTCTAGCTCGTCCACGGCCAGTCCGGGGAGCTTGTCACCGGGCGCCCCGAGCGCCGCGAGCAGAAGCTTGGTCGCCTGCCGCTGCGCCGCTTCGAGCCGCACCGCGGCCGGATCGGGTCCGCTGTCGGCCGCCGGTTCCGCCGCTTTGCCATCGTCTGGCGCCGGAGCCGGGGCAGCTACCGGTGGATTCGGCGCGGCGGCGGCTGCATCCACCGCAGCAGCAGCCGGTTGCGGCGGCGGGCCGGCAAGATCCAGCCCGGCGGTTTGCACCTTCTGCACCGCAGCGCGCACACCTTGCCGCTTCGCTTCGCGGGCGCTCTCCGGCACAAGCCACAGGAGCTCTTCAACCAGCTCATCGGCATTGGGGCGCCGCAGCGCAAACGGCCAGCGTCCCTTCAGATACTGGTTCAGCGCGTCCAGCACCGGCTGCGCTTCGCCCAGCACCCGCACATGCAGGAGCGCCGCCTGGCGGTCCATCGCCATCAGCATCTTGAGCGACGGCTCGCCTTCGACAAAAAACAGCAGCGTCGAGACCTGGCGCTTCTCTCCCGGCAGCCCGCGCATCCCCGCCATCGCCGCGTTGACCATCGACAGCGGCTGCACGATCGACTGCACCTGGGTCACGCCGGGCAGCGAGCGGGCGAACACCCCGAGCCGCCGCACCTCGGCCAGCGAGCGCGGATCGCCGAGATCGCCGTCGATCACGACCTGCACGAACTGGGCGCCGCCAAACTCATGATCGAGAAACTTCTGCGCCTCCGCCGGCTCCGAGCCCGGACGGAAGAAAGCGCGCGGCTCCATGCGCACTTTGACCCGGCTCATCCCCAGTCCCCCGACCGCCGCCAGCGCCATGGTCGCGGCGACCACCAGGAGGCGATGCCGCCGCACCCAGTAAAAGCCGCTGGCCAGCATGCCGCCCATCTCCGTGAAGCGCACCTTGGCCGCGCCGCCGCCGTCCCGCTGCCACCGCGCCACCACCGCCGGCAGGACGGTTACAGAGAGCAGCCAGCAGAATCCCACGCCCACCGCGCAGGCGATGCCGAAGGTCCGCATGGCGCCGATGTTCATGATGAGAAACGACAAAAATCCGACGCAGCAGTTGAGTGCCGCCACCGTGACCGGCGGACCGGCGATGCGCAGCGCCTCGCGCGCCGCGGTGATCGTCGAAGCCTGCGGCATCTCCCCGCGCACCAGGTAATAGCGCCCCAGGATATGGATGGCGTACTGACTCCCCGACGCGAACAGGATGAGCGGCAGCGTGCCGATGACCACCGTGAAAGGCTTTTCGACAAGCCCCATTCCGCCCAGGACCATGACGATCGAAAGACCCACCGTGAGCACGGTCAGGAGCACCGGCACCGCGTCCCAGAAAGCGAAAAGGACGATGCCGAAAAAAAGCAGCATCGCCAGCGGCGTCAGCCGGCGGACGTCGCGCTGCGTGTCGTCATAGATCGACTGCCCCGCAAACGGCGCGCCGCCGTAATAGAGATTCGCCCGCTCGCCGAGCTCCGCCTGGGCCAGCTGGCGCGCCTTGTCGGCCAGCACGCGGGTGCGCGCGCCATCGGTCAAAAACACCATGATCAGGCCGGAGCGACCGTCGGCCGATACGATGTTGCCGCGCACTTGCGGCAGCTCCAGCGCATGCTTTTTGAGCTTGGCCAAGACGGCCGCATCGGTGGGAATCGGCACCGGCACAAGCGGCATCACCTCGACCCCGCCGTCGCTGGCCACAAGGTCGGTCATCGTCGCCAGCGACACTACGCGATCGACCCCTTCGGTATTTTTGAGCGTGGTCGAGAGCCGATCGATCGCGGCGAGAATCTCGGTCGAAAATAGCTCCGGGGCCGACTCGCCGCCGCGGGCGCGGGGGACGACGCCGATGAGGGCGACCCGCAGGGCGCCGAAGCGCCGCGCGACGTCCTTGAAGGCGGCGACGCTGGAGTCCCCCTCGGGAAGAAAGACCAGGACGTCTTCTTCGTTCTTGATCCGGCCAAGCCCCACCGCCCCGACCACGGCGCAAACGAGCGTGAGCAGGAGCAAAAGCCGCGGCCAGCCGAGGAGCCGCCCCGGTCCGGTAACTCGGCGCGACGAGGCGCTTTGAGGATCTACGGGAGGTACGTCAGTCACAATAGCCCGGCACCGTATCGACTTTCCCTGCCAGGGGCAAGGTCCGCGGAAGGGGGCTTCAGCGTCGGTTTTTGCGGCGCCGGAGCGTGCGATTTCGGAACATTTTGCTGTGCGATTTCGGACTAATCGCCCGTTTTCGTGCGATATCGCACAATCGACCAAGACCAAGCATGGGAAGTCAGCTGCGCATTCCTGCGCGCGTTTGCGCGTTGACGTTTTGCATCCAGGCGTCGACCGAAAAAGCGCAAGCATTGCAGCCGACAGAGCGACGCAGTACGGTTTGCCCTGGCTGGCCCCATCCCCTGGAGGACCTAATGAGAGCTCGATGTCCCAAGCTTCCTGCCGCGGCCTCGTCCCGCGTCGTCCAGCGAGCCCCCGTCCGGTTCGGCCGCATCTTCTACGCGGCGGCGGCAGTCTGGCTATGCGCAACCGGCGCAGGCTGCAGCAGCCTGCGCGGCGGCGACACTGGAATCGACCGCGGCGGCGGGACCGATCCCGGCGGCTCGGGAGTGGACATGCGCACCACCCCGCCGCCCTGCATGGGTCTTGGGTGCCAGATCGCCCAATGTCCGCCTGCCGGCTCCGACACCATCGTCACCGGCCGCGTCACCGCGCCCAACGGCGAAGATCCGATCCGCGATGCCCTGGTCTATGTGCCAGAGAGCGGCGTGCCGGAAGAGTTCCCGCCGCAGGTCGCCTGCGAGGTCTGCAGCAGCCCGGTCGGCGGCCGCCCCGTCGCCCTCACCCACACCGCCATCGACGGCACGTTCGAGCTGAGCCGGGTCCCGGTCACCGACAACACGCCGATCGTGATCCAAAAAGGTCGCTGGCGGAAAACCATCCACATCCCGGTCAGCAAGTGTGAGCGCCAGGGTCTGACCGCGGAACAGACCCGCCTGCCGCGCGATCGCACCGAAGGCACGCTGCCCCGCATGGCGGTCGCGGTGGGAGACTACGACGCCATCGAGTGCGTCCTCAAAAACATCGGCGTCGCGCCGGCGGAGTTCACCTCGCCCAAGGATCCCGGCGCCATCCATCTTTATAACAACGAGACCGCCGGCGCCGGCGCTCCCGGCAAAGTCAACGTCGGTGAGCTTCTGCGCAGCCTGCCGACCATGCTGCAGTACAACCTCATCTTCCTCAACTGCAGCGAGCCGATTTACGCCGGCGGCCTGCTCACCGACAGCAAGGTCAAACAGAACCTCACCGACTACGTCGCCAGCGGCGGGCGGCTGTACGCCACCGACTGGTCTTATGACTTCGTGCAGCAGCCGCCGAATTTCTCTCCTTACATCTGCTTCGAAGACGACAAGCCGTGCACCGTCACCACCCCGCACGGCTTCCACAGCGGCCCGAACTACGGCGGCGACGAGGCCCCGTTTGACGCCGACATCGACACCAGCACCGAGGCGGGACAGAACCTCGCCGCCTGGCTGGCCAAGCTGCCGACGCCGGTGCTCGGGGGCAAGGTGCACATTCAGGATCTTCTGCCCGATTGGGTGCTCATCCATCAGACGGCGATGGACATGATGAAGTACCCGTCCACGACCTGGCTCAACGGCACGGTGCGCGGGCGCAAGCGGCCGCTGTCGGTGACCTTTGACTATCCGCAGGCGATGGCGTGCGGCAAGGTCCTGTACTCGTCTTACCACACGCGGGAGCACGGGGCGCAGTCGCGCTTCCCCAACTACTGCGCCGGCGGGAAGATGATCGCGCAGGAGCACGTGCTGGAGTATCTGATCTTCGAGCTCAGCTCGTGCGTCGGTCCGATTGGCTGAATCGGGGCCTGGGGCGGCGGAGCGTCAGTCTTGCGCCGGCGCCCCCAGATAGCGCACAAGATGACTTGAGACTGCCTCGAAGACCACCTCGCGCTCGACATCGAGGAGCAGCTGGTGGTAGCTGCGCGGCAGCGATAGGCAGGTGAGCTGCGCGTTCGGAGTGCCGAGCTCCGTGGCGAAGGCGTTCAAGCAAGCGTAGGGGGCGGTGTGATCGTGCTCGCCATGGGCGACCAGGGCGGGCTGCCGCACCGCGGGCAGATGGCGGCGCGCCTGGGCCATGAGCTCCACCAGGCTGCGCAGGGCGAGCAGCGGCATGCCGAGCGGCCGCAGGCGGTGCGGCGCCAGATCGCGGGCGCGGATGTCGGCCCCAGTGAGCTTGGGCACAAACAGGCGCTGCAGCCCGCGCACGCGCGACAGCCAGCGAATCCCCTTCTCCGCCACCGGCGACAGCCACAGCGGCGAAGCCAGGACTGCCACCGCATCGATCGCCGGCGCACCCCAGGACGAGTCCGCGGCGCCGGGCGCGGCCGGATAGCGCTGGGCGAGCTCGACGGTCAAAAGACCGCCCATGGAAAAGCCGACCACGGCGATGCGCGGGCGGCGGCGCGAGCGCTGACTCAGGCGGGCCCACAGCGTATGCAGGGCCTCATCGGCGCTGGTCAGCCAATCGGCGTGGCGGCTGTCGGCTAGCTCGCGCAGGCTGCGGTGATGACCTGCCAGCAGCGGTACGGCGACGTGAAAGCCGCGGCGGTGCAGGACCTGGGCGAGCATGTGCATCTCATAAGGAGAGCCGGTAAAGCCATGCACGAGCAGCACGCCGCGCGGCTCGCTGGGGGCGGCGGGCAGCCACAGCTCGGCCGAGCGCGCTTTGTCCACGGCGGCGGCGGTGGCGCGCGAGGCGGCTGGGGTAGCGGGCTGGTGCGGGTCAGCCATCCTTATTGCTTAGCACACTCCGGGGATATGGGGGGCGGGGCGGAAAACGCGGTCGGAAGTGACAGGCGCTGCGGGGTGCAGTAGGGTGCGGCGATGGCAGACAACTACGGCGTTACGTTCGCGCAGCGGCTCATCCAGCGGGGCGAATACGAGCAGGCGGTGGCGGCGGCCGACAAGCACGCCGGGCAAGATCCGCAAAGTCCGGAGCCGGCGCACGACAAAGCGCGGGCGCTCTCGCTGCTCGGGCGGCATGAGGAGGCGGTGGCGGCGTACGCGCAGGCCATCGAGCTCGATCGCGCCGAGCAGATGCTGCCCGACTGGGAAGTCGACGACGGGCTGTTTTCGACGGTCGTGGCGTGGGGCCAAAGCTTGCCGGCGGAGTCGGAGCGGCTGGCGGCGCTGGAGCGCTATCGCGCGCTGCTGCCCGGGGGTCGGCACCTAGACGAAGCCAAAGAGTGGAGCTTGCGGTTTCGCGGACTTTTGCCGACGGCGTTTGTCAAGCCGCGAGACTAGTGGGGAAGGCTCTGGGCGCAGCGGAAGCCCAGACGGTGGGGGCCGCGGTTGCTGGGAGAGACGCCGCGGCGCTCGGCACCGCGCATGCGATCGCCGGTGAAGTACCAGGACCCGCCTTTTAGGACCTTCTCATGGTGGCCGGGGCAGTTCTTGGAGCCGCCGCCGCAAGGGCCGCGCGGATCGGGGCCCATGCAGTCGGCGCCGCACTCGTTCTTGCAGCCGGCGTAGCAGTCGCTCTTCCAGTCTTCGACCCACTCCCAGGAGTTGCCGGCCATGTCGTACAGGCCGTAGCGGCCCACGGGTCGAGAGCCGACGTTGGAGGTCAGGCCGGTGCCGCAGCCTTTGGCGCCCAGGGGCTCTTCGTAGACGGCCTTGTCGCAGCTGGGCTGCTCGTTGCCCCAGGGATAGGTCTCGCCATCGGGGCCGCGGGCGGCTTTTTCCCACTCGGCCTCGGTGGGGAGGCGCTTGCCGACAAAGCGGCAAAAGGCGTCGGACTCAAACCAGCTCACGGCGACGACCGGCTGCTTGGGTTTGGCGAACGTGGGGTAGTACTTGATGGGCGGATCGCAGGCGCCGGCTTCGACGCAGCGGAAGTACTGCTGGTTGTCGACCTCGTAGGTATCCATGAAGAAGGGGGATACGACGATGCGGCTGCGCGGGCGCTCATCGGCTTTGGCGTTGTCGTTGCCGCGCCAGAACGGGCCGCCGGGGATGCACACCATGCCGGGCGGCGGCGGGACCTCGCACGGAATCTCGGTGGACGCCGGGGCGGCGGATACGGACTCGGGCTTGGCAGGCGGTCCGGGGGGCTTGGCGGGCGGCTCGGGGGTGTCGGGAATGAGCAGCGGCGCCGGGGGAGGTTCCTCGGTCGGCGGGTTCGGGGGGACGTAGAGCACGGGGAGCTGCTTGGCGGTGGCCTCGCGCTGGTGACAGCCGGTCGATGCGAGCAAAGAGCCAAGGAGCCCGAGCAGCAAGCCGCCGTAGCCGATGACGCGGCGGGCGACCGGTCCACGCCGACCTAGTCGTTCCCCAGGGCCCCTGCAGGGGCCTAAAGCACAGCCCGAACCTATTTTCATTTATCTCAATAAAAACCCTGTGGTGCGGCATCCGTCAACCCTCTAGCGTGTTAACTCGCGATTCCGCTCGTCTCCGAGCGACCGTGGGGGACGGCGGAATCAACCGCCGCGCCGCCGACCGGACATTCGTTCAGGTAGACGTTTAGCGCCGCGCCGCGGGTTCAAGCAGCTCATCGAGCGTGACCGCGCTGAGGTTATGCGCCGCGAGCTCGGGCAGCAGCTGCTCCAGCACGGCGGGAGCAATGGGGGCGGGACGGTCGCGCAGCGCGGACGCAGCCGGCGCGGCGGCCGCGGGGCGGGCGGGGGCCTCGGCGGCGTCGTGCAAAAGCAGGATGGCGCCGGGATGCAAGCCGCGGCGCAGACGCGAAAGCGCCGACTCCACCGAGGTCCCGGCGAGTCCGTCGCGCGCCTTGCACGACCAGGCGCACAGGCGCAGCCCGACTTGCTGCGCCGCAGCTACGATCTCCGGGGAAAGAATGCCGATGGGCGGCCGCAACCAGCGCGGCGATCGGCCGCAGGCCTTGGTGATCGCCGCCTGGGCCTCATGCAGCTCCGCCGTCAGGCGCGAGCGCGGGGTGAAAGCCGTCCACCAGGAGTGGCGGTGCGAGTGGCTCTCGATCTGGTGCCCGGCCTGGGCGATCGCGGCGATGACTTCGGGATGGCGCGCGGCCCGCTCGCCGATGACAAAAAAAGTGGCGCGGACGCCGTGCCGGCCCAGGACCTCCAGCACCTTGGGAGTGGTTGCCGGATCCGGACCATCGTCAAAGGTCAGCGCGACCTGGCGCCGGATGCCGGGCCCATGAAGCAGCGTCGGGCCAAAGATCCCCGAAGGGGCATAAAAGCTTCCCAGATGGGCTAGCGCGAACCACAGTCCCAGCAGACAAAAAACGCCTGCGCCCGAGCCAATTCCCGCCGCCCACAGCCCCACGGCGAGCGGCACGGCCGCGGTCGTACAGAGAAACAAAAAGCGCCCGAGCCGCGGCGGCCACTGCCGCGGTGGCCGATGTCGCCGCGCCGCTTCGATGGACCCATGCGCCAGCATTTGCTGCCTCAGCTTGCCACACAACGCGATAAACCGCGGGGCCGCGCAGCGCGGACGTGCGGCTCTGCGCGGTGGCTTCACGGATTGCCCCTTGAGAAGCAATTACCGAGGCGCTTAAGATGCCTCCCTCATGCGACGTGCGCTCGTCACCGGTGGTAGTCGTGGCATCGGGCTCGCCATTGCCCACAAACTGGCGCGGAGCGGGCTGGCGGTGGTCGTGACCTATGCCCATGATCAGGCGGCGGCGGAAGCGGCGGTGCGGGCAGCGCAAGCCGAGGGGCAGGACATCACCGCGGCGCGCTGCGACGTAAACAGCCCGGCCGATTGGCAGGCCTTGTTCGCCCGCGGCACGCCCCTTTATGAAGAAGGGGTCGCGGTGCTCTGCCACGCCGCCGGTTTTACGCGCGACAAGCTGCTGATGACCATGCCGGCGGCGGACTTCGATGACGTGCTCGGCGTGCATCTGCGCGGCGGGTTTCTGGCGGCGCAGGCGGTGATGCGCGGGATGATCGCGGCGCGCGCGGGTCGGATGATCTTCATCACCTCGCCGACGGCGGAGCTAGGACGGCGGGGCCAGTGCAACTACGGGGCGGCCAAAGCGGGGCTGCAAGGGCTCGTGCGGAGCCTTGTGTGGGAGGTGTCGCGGTTCCAAATTACCGTGAACTGCGTCTGCGCCGGTCTGACCGACACCGCCCTCACCGATGACCTGCCCGCCGCGGTGCGCACCGAGCTTGTCGCCGGCATCCCGCAAGGCCGCGCCGGCCGGGCGGAGGAAATCGCCGCGCTGGTGGCCTTCCTTGCCTCCGATCGCGCCGGCTACATCACCGGTCAGACCCTGGCTGCCGACGGCGGGCTAACAGCGCTGCGCGCCGACGATTTCTGAGGCATCTAAATTTTCGCCAACCAAAACTCGTCGTTCAAACCCACAGGAAGACCATGGCCCATTCGAACCTGATCGAGGATGTAAAGAAGCTCATCATCACCAGCCTCAAGCTGGATAAGCAGCCCGCCGATATCGGCGATGACGAGCCGCTGTTCGGCGGCGGCCTCGGCCTTGACTCCATCGACGCCCTGGAGCTAGCAGTCGCCATCGAGCGCACCTACCGTGTCACCATTCCCGATGAAAAAGTCGGCAAGCAGGTCTTTGCTTCGGTGGCCTCGCTAGCCAAATACGTGGGCGAGCACCTTGCGTAGAAGCATCTTGATGCGGGGTCGGAGCCGGCGGCTCGGCGTTCTTTTGTGCGCGGCGTGGCTGAGCGCGTCGCTGGGAAAGGCCGGGGCGCAGACGCCGGCCGCGGCGGTCGCTCCGGCCGCTGCTGCACCGGCGACCGGGACGGCGTCCGCAGCGGCTGAGCTCATGCGGCGCATCGATGCGGCGCAGGCCGATCTGCGGACGCTCTCAGCGGAGTTTGTCCAGACCAGCCGGATCAAGCTGTTCAAACAGCAGATCCGCTCCCAGGGCCGGCTCCTATATCAGCGCGGTACGCCGACCAAGCTCCGCTGGGAGTACACCAAGCCGGATCCCTCGACGATGCTGCTCATCGGCGATCGCGCCACGCTGCGCATCGGCACGCGCCCGCCGCAGGTGTTCGACAGCGCGCGCGATCCGACCCTGCATGCGATCTTCACCCAGCTGCAGCTGTGGCTCGGCAACGGCTCGCTGGCCGCGGCGCAGGGGGAATACGAGATCCGCAGCAGCGGCCCGCCGGAGCAACCCGCGCTCCTGCTCATGCCCAAGCCGAGCTCCGTGCTAAGCCGCGCGTTCGCCCGCATCGAGCTGCATGTGGACGGCCGCACGCTGCAGCTCGTGCGGCTCCTTTTGATCGAAAACAGCGGCGATGAAAAAGAGATCGCCTTCAGCCGCCTCCAGCGCAACTCCGCGCTTCCCGCAAACGCCTTCGATTAGTCCGCTGACCGCAGACTTTCAGCGTCCCTTTCGACCTGTAACCCGCGCCGCGGCTTGACTTCGCGCGCACCTTAAGGCCAAGTTCCTTGCCGCCATGCCACAGTCCAGCACCGCCGAGCACGCCCCGCCCGCTTCGGCCGTCCGTACCCAGTCGGCCCAGGGTTTGGAGCCGGAAGCAGAATCAGAACCGGCGACTCATCATTTCGCCGCGGTAGATGCGCGAGCCGGGTCAGCGGGCCAGACCGCAGCGCTCCCCGTGTTGATTGTGGAAGATGAGGCCTCGATCGTGCAGCTGCTCAGCACCCTCATCAAGCCGCACAACGCCTATGTGCTGTGCGCCCGCAGCGGGGCGCAGGCGCTGCAGCTTTTGCGGCGCGAACGGCCGGCGCTCATCACTTTGGATCTGGTCTTGCCGGACATGGATGGGTTCACCGTGCTCCAGCAGATCCGCGCCCGCCGCGAGCTGGACGACGTACCCGTGCTGCTGATTTCAGCGCAGGCGGAGCCGGCGGCGCAGCGGCGGGCTTACCAAGACGGCATCAGTGATTTCATCGCCAAGCCGTTCCATGTCGATCTGCTCGACGCCAAGCTGCGCGCCTGGCTGCGGCTGGCGCGGCGGGCGAGCCGGCTTGGGACGCTGCGCGACTTCGCCCACGAAGTGCGCAACCCGCTGACCGCGATCAGCACGGCGGCGCACCGCTTGACTCACGCCGATGTCGGCCTCGATCAGCGGCAGCGCCTCGGGCGGGCGATCGCCAGCGAAGCGGAGCGCCTGAGCCGCATGGTCACAAGCTACCTCGACGGCGGCAGCAGCGGCAGCGGCGTGCTCATCGGCGATCCGGCGCTGACCGCGGATCCGCTGGCGGTGCTGCACGAGCTTTTGGATCTGAACCTGTCCGAGACGACCCGCGCCCGCGTGCACCTGCCGAGCGAGCCGATCCCGGCCTTGCGCACCGATCCCGATCACCTGCGCCAGATGGTGCTGAACCTGATCGACAACGCGCTCACCGCCACCGCGCTCGGCGGCGACGTGACGCTGGCGGCCGCGGCGTCGCCGCAGTCAGTGTGCATCACCGTCACCGATACCGGCTGCGGCATTCCCGCCGAACATCTGCCGCACATCTTCGAAGACGGATTTACCACCCGCAGCGATAAGCAGCGCGGTCTGGGGCTCGGTATCACGCAGCGGCTGTGCAGCCGCGCCGGCGGTACGCTGCGCGTGGATAAAAGCGGCGACCGCGGCACGGTCTTTACGCTGGAGCTGCCGCGGGCCTAGCCGGCCGCTATTTCGCTTTTTTCGGCGGCCGCATGGCGTGGAACACCGCCTTGACCTGCTCGCGCGGAAGCGCCGTGTACTCGCTGAACTCGCCGGCGCCGGAGAGCCAGCTGCCGCCGTCGATGGTCACGCAGTCGCCGTTTTGATAGGGCGAGGCGTCGCTCATCAAGAACACCGCGAGGTTGGCCAGCTCGCTATGTTCGCCGACGCGTCCCATCGGAATGCGCTTTTGCACCATGCCCTCGATCATCGAGGGATCGGGAACCAGGCGCTGCCACGCCCCATCGGTCGGAAACGGTCCCGGAGCGATCGCGTTGAGCCGGATCCCGTACTCACCCCACTCGACCGCGAGGGAGCGCGTCATCGCCAGCACGCCGGCTTTGGCGCAGGCGCTCGGGAGGACGAACGCTGAGCCGGTCCAGGCGTACGGGGTCAGGATGCTGAGCACGCTGCCGGGAGCGCCGCGGGCGATGAGGTGCCGTCCGACCTCCAGGGTGCAGTTCACGGTGCCGTAAAGCACGGTGCGCACCACCACGTCGAATCCGCCGGGGGTCAGCTCCTCCGCCGCGACCAGGAAGTTGCCGGCGGCGTTGTTGATAAGTCCGTCGATGCGCCCGCAGCGCTCGATGCCTTGGCGCACCGTCTGGGTCACCTGTTCCGGATCGCGCACGTCGCAGACCAGCGGTTCGACGCGGGCGCCGCGGCTGCGCAGCTTCTCCGCTGCGGCGCCCAGGCGATCGGCGTTGCGGCCGGTGATGATAAGCTGCGCCGACACCGCGCCCAGACCCTCGGCCATGCTGTAACCGAGGCCAGAGCCGCCGCCGGTGATGAGGATCACCCGATCCTTTAGCAGATCCTTGGCGAACACCGGGGTGGGCAGCGGCTGGACGCGCGGACGGCGTGAAGCGTTGGGGTTGGCGGCGGACATGCGGATCTCCTAGGTCGAGGGCTTGCTGCCGGACCCCGGCCCGGCCAGGTTCTGGTGGTGAAACGCGGCCAGGGCCGCGGCAAAGACCTGCTTTATCGGAACCCCGCGGGCCCGCGCCTGCGCTCGGCACGACTCGTACTCCGGCGCGACGTTCCACAGCTCGCCCGATTCCGGCTCGCGCCCGAGCTTGACCGCCACCGGCCCGAAGTCGGTCGCAACCTCGACGATCTCGCGCGCCAGCATCGTCCGCGCCACCTCATGCGAGCGAACCCCCAGGGAGGTCGATTCGCGCAGCAACAACCGCGTCAGCGCGCTTTTCTTGTCGGGATCGCAGAGCACGTTGACGACCGCGCCCGGCCGCCCCTTCTTCATCTGCACGGGGGTCAGCCAGACATCGCGCGCGCCGGCGGCCAAAAGCCCCTCCAGCAGCGGCTCGTAGAGCTGCGGGTTCATGTCGTCGATGTTGGCCGCGAGCACGACGCACTGCGCCCCGGCTTCTGCCGTCCGCGCCGCGGCCGCAGGCTCGTTGCCGGCGATGATCCGCAGCAAGTTGGGTCGATCGGCGAGCTCGCGCGTACCCGCCCCGTGACCCACACCGAGGATGCGCATCGCCGGCATGGCGCCGTACTCGTTGACGTTGGCGGCCAGGATCGCGGCGCCGGTGGGCGTGGTCAGCTCGAAGGGCGGGCCGCCGTGCTCGACCGGGACGCCGGTCAGCAAGGCCAGCGTCGCTGGGGCCGGCACCGGCAGCAAGCCGTGGGCCGTCCGCACCATCCCGCTGCCGAGCGGCACCGGCCGCGCCACCACCCGCCGCGGCCGGAGCCACGACAGCGCCGCCGCGACTCCCACGATATCGATGATCGAGTCGATCGCCCCGACCTCATGGAACGTCACCTCGGCGACCGATACGCCGTGCAGAGCCGCCTCCACTTCGGCGATGCGCTCGAAGATCTGAAGCGCCCGCGCCGCCACATCGGCATCCAGGGCGGAGCGCTGAATCAGACCGCGGATCTCACCGTAGTGCCGGTGCCCGTGCCCGCCGTGACCCGGCGCGTGCGCGTGGGTTCCGGCGGCAGCGGGCGTATGCAGCTGGACGTTGTGCAGCCGCTGCGGCACATGCAGCTGCGCCACCGCCGCGCCGCGCTGGCTCGGAGCAGACGGATCGGCCTCCTCGTGATGAGAATGGCCAGGGGCGGCTTCGGTGTGCTTGTGCTCATGGGCGCGGTCGGGCAGCCCATGTTCATGCTCATGATGGGAATGCGCGTGCTCTCGCTCATGCAGGTGCGCGGGGCGCGCCGCGGCCTCATGCTGCGGCGCGTGCGCGGTGGTATCGATCACATCCACCTTGGTGGCCGCCATCACCCCTTTGAGCGTCGGATAGACCCGCATCTCCCAGCCCGGCAAGGCCAGGCGCTGCAAGGCGTCGCGCACGGCCGCTTCCGGCACCCCCAGGTCGAGCAGCGCCGCCAGCGTCATGTCGCCCGCCAGGCCGGCGTAGCAGTCGAAGTACAGGGTCGCGCCGCGTAAAAGTCCCGGTGCTGGCCGCTCCATCCTCACGCCTCCTGCGGCGGCAGGTCGCGATTGAGCAGCGCCGCGCTGTAGCCGGCCCCGAAGCCGTTATCGATGTTCACCACCGTCACCCCGGAGGCGCAAGCCGACAGCATCGCCAAGAGCGCCGCCACGCCGCCGAAGCTCACCCCGTATCCGGTCGATGTCGGAACCGCGATCACCGGCCGTCCCGACAGGCCGCAGATCACGCTCGGCAGTGCGCCTTCCATTCCGGCGACAGCGATGATCACCGCCGCCCGGCGCAGCGTGTCGTACGCCGCCAGGGTCCGATGCAGCCCGGCCACCCCCACGTCGTAGAGCCGCTCCACCCGGCTGCCGAGGTACGTCGCGGTCAGGGCCGCCTCTTCCGCCACCCCGACATCGGAGGTGCCGGCGCACGCCACGACGATGGTCCCCCGCCCGCTCACCACCACCTTCTGCTGCTCAACGATGATGAGGCCCGCGACCTCTTCGTAGCGGGCCGCCGGCACCACCGCACACACCGCCGCGGCCTGCTCCGCCGAAGCGCGCGTGCACAGGATGTTGCCGCCGGTGCTCGCCAGCTCGGCAACGATCGCGACCAGGTGCTCGGTGCGCTTGCCGGGGCACAGCACGACTTCGGGAAATCCGGTGCGCAGGGTGCGGTGATGGTCGACCCGGGCAAATCCCAGGTCGGCAAACGGCAGGCGGGCGAGCCGCTCCTGCGCCTCCGCGACCGAGGTCCGGCCTAGGGCTACAGCATCCAAAAGCTCGCGTAAGGTCTTGGCGTCCACGCGGGCACCTTACCCGAGGCCTCGCTGCGCGACAACAAACCGGCACGACTTTTCTTCCGCCCGCCCCGATTCGCCGGTCTGCGGCCGCTTGGGCACGCGCGCTCGCCTGTGCCCGCTCCGGCGAACAAAGACTGTGGCCGGGCGGCTTTTTTTCGGGGCAAGATCAGCGCTTCATGACAGCGGGCGGCGCGGCCCGAACCTGCGGAGGAGGCGATATGACCCAGCTCTCGTATGCGTGCGGCGATCGGTCGGTGCCGCTATTGGAGCAGACCATCGGTGAGAACCTGCGGCGGACCATGCTGCGCTGCCCGGAGCGGCCGGCGCTTGTGAGCGTGCCGCAGGGCTACCGCGCGTCCTACCGCGAGCTGTGGCAGCAGACCGGCGAGGTGGCCCGCGGGCTTGTGGCCCTGGGCATAAAGCGCGGCGATCGCATCGGCATCTGGGCGCCGAACCGCTACGAGTGGGTGCTGCTGCAATACGCCACCGCCCGCATCGGCGTGATCCTGGTCAATATCAACCCCGCCTACAAAACCGCGGAGCTCGGCTACGCCTGCAACCAGTCCGAGATCCGCCTGCTCATCCTCGCGGCGCGCTTCCGCCACAGCGACTACGCCGCCATGATCGCCGAAGTCCGTCCGAGCTGCCCCGCGCTCACCCAGACCCTGGTGATCGAAAGCGACTGGCCGGCCCTGCTTGCCGGCGCCGCTGCCGTCGCCGCAGACACACTGGCCGAGATCGAGTCGGAGCTGCAGCCCGGCGACGCGATCAACATCCAGTACACCTCCGGGACCACCGGCTTCCCCAAAGGCGCAACCCTGTCGCACCGAAACCTCATCAACAACGGCTTCTTCATCGGCGAAGCCCTTGGCTACAGCGACGTCGATCGGGTGTGCATTCCGGTTCCTTTCTATCACTGCTTCGGCATGGTCCTTGGCAACCTCGCGGTCACAAGCCACGGCGCCTGCATCGTAATTCCCGGCGAGGCGTTCGAACCCCATGCCGTCCTCGACGCCGTAAACCGCGAGCGCTGCACCGCCCTGTACGGCGTGCCGACCATGTTCATCGCCGTGCTGGACGCCCTGGCCGCTCACCCGCGACCCAGCGAGCTGGATCTGACCTGCCTGCGCACCGGCATCATGGCCGGCTCGCCCTGCCCCATCGAGGTCATGAAGCGCGTGCGCACCGACCTCCACATGCCCGAGGTCTCGATCTGCTACGGCATGACCGAGACCTCCCCCGTATCGACCCAGACCGCTCTTGACGATCCGGTGGACAAGCGCGTCGGCACCGTCGGCCGCGTCCACCCGCATGTCGAGATCAAAGTCGTCGATCCGGAGACCGGCCAAACCCTGCCCCGCGGCAGCAAAGGCGAGCTGTGCACCCGCGGCTACTCTGTCATGCTCGGCTACTACAAAAATCCCGCCGCCACCGCCCTCGCCATCGATGCCGAGGGCTACATGCACACCGGCGATCTCGCCACGCTGGACGCCGACGGCTATGTCAACATCGTCGGCCGCATCAAGGACATGATCATCCGCGGCGGCGAAAACATTTATCCCCGCGAGGTCGAGGAGTTCCTCCACACCCACCCCGCCGTCAGCGACGTGCAGGTCATCGGCGTGCCGAGCCCCCGCTACGGCGAAGAGGTCATGGCCTGGGTCAAGCTGCGCGACGGCGCCGCGGCCGTCCCCGGCGCCGAAGAGCTGACGCAGTTTTGCAAAGGCCGCATCGCGACCTACAAAATCCCGCGCTACTGGAAGTTCGTCGAGACCTTCCCCATGACGGTCACCGGCAAAGTGCAAAAATACCGCATGCGCGAGCTGGCGATCGCCGAGCTCGATCTCACCGCGGCGGCGCAGATCCAGACCGCCTAGGCGACTGCGACGACGCGGCTGAATGCCCGACGCCAGTCCGCAGCGGGCGGCAGCCTAGAGCCCAAGCCTATAGGTCGATAATCACGACCCCGCGCTCGCCGCTGGAGGGCCGATCCTCGACCTCCCCATGATCGTCGCTACGGCGCGGAGAGCGGTAAGGGATCTCGACCGTCGGACGTTGGCCGCGCCGGTGACGTTCGTCCTCTTCCCGCTTCCGGATCTGTTCAATAATCCATGGGTCGAGCATCACCTGTCTCCCAGCGCTGGCCCCGCCACCACACTTCTTACAGTTTGTGGCCCGTATCTGCTTTCCGTCAAGCGCCGCGCTCCCTAAGGCTGGAAATAGGCTGCTTTCTGCCGGGAAAACCCCAGTCGCCATTTGACACACGGCCGGGCGCTAAGTACGCTCCGGCCTCCACAGCACGATGCCCGGGTCGCACGTCGAGATACACGCTCTGCGCAAGTCTTTCGCCTTTGGCGGACGGCAGGTCCATGTGCTGCAGGGCGTCAATCTTACCGTCGCCGCAGGCGATATGGTGGCGATTGTCGGGGCCTCCGGGGCGGGCAAGTCCACGTTCCTTCATGTCCTTGGCACGCTCGACGCCCCGACCGAAGGCCGGATCTGCATCGACGGCGAGGAGCTGACCCAGATGAACGCGGTCGCGCTCGCCGCCTTCCGCAACCGCACCATCGGCTTCGTGTTCCAGTTCCATCACCTTCTGCCCGAGTTTACCGCCGTGGAAAACGTCGCCATGCCCGGCCTCATCGCCGGCCTTGCACCGCCGGAGGCCGATAAGCGGGCGCGCAGCCTGCTCGAAGACGTCGGGCTCGCCCATCGGCTGGATCACCGGCCGGGTGAGCTCTCCGGTGGTGAGCAGCAGCGCGTCGCCCTCGCCCGGGCGCTGGTCATGTCCCCCCGGCTCTTGCTGGCCGATGAACCCACAGGCAACCTGGATGCGCGTACGGGCTCGGCTATCCATGAGCTGCTGGTAGAACTGAACCGCAAGCGCGGCATGACGATGATCGTGGTTACTCATAACGAAGACCTGGCGGCCCGGATGCCGCGGCGGCTGCACATGGTACGCGGCGAGATAGTGGCGCAGCCGGAGAGCGTCGCCGAGCCGGCGGCATCGACCTCTTTGGGGAAGCGGGGGCTTTCGTGAAGCGGCAAGCGACACGCTTGGCGATCGCTTTGACGGCGGCCGCCGTCCTTGTCTGTGCCGCGACGAATGCGCATGCCGATGGGGACATCCCGCTCGGCCGCTCGGTGGAAAAAATCTCCTTCCGCGGCAACGTGAAGGTGGAGTCGGCGGCCATCCAGCGCGCCCTGTCCGCCGAGGAGCGCCCCGGTCAAAAACCGATCGAGGTCGGCCAGCCCCTCGATCTGCCGCACATCCAAGAGGACATCAAGGCGATCTGGAAGATGAACTCCTTCGATGATGTCCGCGTCGAGACCGACGAGGGCAGCGAAGGCGGCATCGCCGTCACCTACGTCGTGCGCGAAAAGCGCAGCATCCGCAAGATCTACGTCTCGGGCAACAGCGAAGTCGGCCTGGACAAGATCAACGAAGTCCTCGATCTGAAAAAAGACACGATCTACGACCCGGCCAAGGTCAAGCGCAACGCGGAAAAGATCCACGACCTGTACGTCGAGAAGGGCTACTACCTCGCCGATGTGCGGACGGAGATCAAGATCCACTCGCCGACACAGCTCGACGTGTACTTTATCGCCGACGAGCACGCCAAGGTCGAGGTGCGCAAGATCCAGTTCCTCGGCAACAAGCACGCCACCGACGTCGAGCTGCGCGGCGTCATGGGCACCCAGGAAGGCAACTGGCTGTCTTTCATCACGTCGTCGGGGACCTACCGCGAGGAGGCCTTCGAGCGCGACGTGCTGCTCATCACCGCGTTCTACTACGACCGCGGCTATGTGACGGTGAAGGTCGGCAAGCCGGCGATCGAGATGTCGGCCGACAAGCGGTTCCTCTACATCTCGATCCCGATCGAAGAGGGCGAGATCTACCGCATCGGCAAGCTCGACTTCAAAGGCGAGCTGCTCCTGCCGCGTGAGGACATGATCCGCAGCCTGAAGGTCAAAGAGGGCGAGACCTTCAATCGGACCAAGCTCAGTAGCGACATCATCGCCATCAACGACTATTACAAAAACCGCGGCTACGCCAACGTGAACGTCACCCCGCTCACCTCGGTGGACGCCGACGCGCGGACGGTGGCGCTGACGTTTGACCTCCAGCAGGGCAAAAAGGTCTACATCGAGCGCATCAACATCCGTGGCAACACCAAGACACGCGACAAGGTCATCCGCCGCGAGCTCAAGGTGGTCGAAGGGGAGCTGTTCAGCCAGGCGCTGCTCGACTACTCGAAGAACCGGGCGCAGGCGCTCGGCTTCTTCGAAAAGGTCGAGGTGTCGACCAAGCGCGGCTCCAACGATGAGCGCCTCGTCATCAACGTCGAAGTGACCGAGCGCCCGACCGGCACGTTCCAGGTCGGCGCCGGCTTCTCGTCGATCGAGAACTTCATCGGCCAGGCGCAGGTGGCGCAGAACAACCTGTTCGGCCGCGGCACGACGCTGCGGCTGTCGGCGCAGATCTCGTCGCTGCGGCAGCTGTTCTCGGTCAACTACATCGATCCGTACTTCCTCGACACCAAGCTGACGTTCGCGTTCAGCGGGTACAACCAGCTCCTCTACTACCCCAACTTCAACCGCACCACGCGCGGCGGCGATCTCACCTGGGGCTACCAGTTCGGCGACTTCGTGCGCCTGCTCGGCACGTACAAGCTGGAGTGGGTGCAGGTCGGCCAGAATACCAACGGGCTGAGCATCGCCGGGTTCGGCCAGGTGCAGTCGATCGCCGGCGGCACGCTCGCCAACTTGTACCGCCGCGGCTGGACTTCGTCGGTGCGGTTGTGGATGCAGTTTGACTCCCGCAACGACCGCATGTTCCCGACCCGCGGCATGTTCCACCTGCTCTCTGTGGAGGTCGCCGACCAGTACATCGCTTCGGAGATCGACTACGTCCGCGTGTCGGGCTACGCCCGCTTCTACCGCCCGATCTGGGGACCGTTCATCTTCCGCCTCAACGCCGAGTCGGGCCTCGTGCTGTCGCGCCGGGCGGAGGGCGTGCCGATCTACGAGCGCTACTTCCTCGGCGGCATCCAGAGCATCCGCGGCTTCCGCCTGTTTTCTCTCGGGCCGCGCATCCAGATCCAGAGCCAGCTCGATCCGAACTCGTTCCTCATCCCGTTCTCGGTGGGCGCCAACTGGCAGATCATCGTCAACAGCGAGATCGAGTTCCTGATCATCCCGGCGGTTCAGATAAAAGGCGTGATTTTCTTCGACATGGGCAACGGCTATAACCTCGAGGCCAAGTACTGCACTTCGCAGACCGCGACATCGACCCTGCCAGAGGTGTATAACCCTTGTACCCGGTACCCGACGTTTCAGAACTTGCGCTATTCGGTGGGCTTCGGATTCCGGTGGTTCTCGCCCATCGGCCCGCTACGCTTTGAGTGGGGCATTCCGTTGAATCGGCAGACCGCTCCCGGCGTCAGTGAGGATCCAATCGTCTTCGAGTTTACGATCGGCAACTTCTTCTGATGAACGAAGCGGCCCAGCGGACCTGACGACGAACCTTGACGAACCATACCTAATCACGAAAGAAGGAGTTTCAGACGATGTCTCACCGTGCAATACGACTTTTGTTCAGGCTATGCCCGGGCGTTTTCGCCCTCTTGGCAGTCAGCAGCCTGGGTTTCGAGAAAACCGCGGCGGCGCAGAAGATCGCGATCGTGAACATCCAGCGGGCGATCGAAGAGTCGGTCGAAGGCAAGGCGGCGATCGGCTCGCTCAAGACTGAGGTCGAGCGCAAGCAGAAGGAGCTGGAGGGCAAAAAGGACGAGCTGAAGAAGCTCGACGACGACCTGGCCAAGCAGGAGGCGGTGCTCAAGCCCGACGCGCTGCAGAAAAAGAAGCAGGAGCTTCAGGCCAAGTTCCAGGCGCTGCAAGAGACCGCCCTGCGGGCGCAGCGCGAGCTGCAAGAAAAAGAGCAGCGGGTCACCGGCCCGATCCAAGAGAAGGTGCTGCGGGCGATCGCGCAGATCGCCGACCGCGATAAGTTCACCCTGGTGCTGCGGGCTGACATGGTGCTGTGGCCGCAGCAGACCGAGATGGACATCACCAACGAAGTGATCCGCAAGGCCAACACGATAAAGCTTGGCGGGCCGACGCCTGGTCCCGCTCCGGCTGGTGCGAGTGGGCCGAAGTGACGACGGCTGCGGACGGGGCGGTGAAGCTGCCGCTTGATGTCGTGGCGATCCAGCGGATGCTGCCGCACCGCTACCCGTTCCTGCTCGTCGACCGAGTTGTCGAGTACAGCGGCGAAAGCTGCGTGGCGATAAAGAACGTGACGATCAACGAGCCGTTCTTTATCGGCCACTTTCCCGGTCATCCGGTCATGCCGGGGGTCTTGCTGCTGGAGGCGATGGCGCAGACCTCCGGGCTGCACGCCTGCCTACGTCTGGGGGCGCAGGCGGGCGAGCAGGCGATCTATCTGGTCACGATCGATCGCGCCAAGTTTCGCCGACCCGTGGTGCCCGGGGATCAGCTGCAGCTGTGCTCGACCCTGCTCCGCGGGCGCGGCAAGATTTGGAAGTTCCGCGGCCAGGTCAAAGTCGATGGCCAGGTGGTCGCGGAGGCAGAATACATGGCGACCCTGCCAAAGGTGCTGGTAAGCGATGCCGGCAGTGACGGTGAGGCCGAGGTCGGCTAACGGACGGAAGCGAGCGGGCGCATGAGAGCCACAGCGCGCGTGCTTATCGCGGTCTCGCTTCTTGCCGCGGGCGCGGGATCTGGTTGCAATCAGCGCAAGCCGCTGCCGCGCAAGCCGGATGCCGGGCCGGTGGTCGAGATGGTGGAGGCCCGGCCGCCCGGGCTGCCGCAGAGCGCGACCGGCAGCGCGGCGGCGACCGTGCCGCTGCTCGCTGAGAACGAGCCCAATGACGACGTGGAGCACGCGCAGCTTTTGACTGCGGGCCAGGGCATCCGCGGGTCGTTGGCAGCGCCGACCTCGCTTGGAGCCGGCAAGGGTGATGACGACTACTTCGTCTTCCGCTCGGAGGCGACGCGCCAGCAGCTGCGCATCGAAGCCGTAGGCAGCGCCGCCGCCGATCTGCAGCTCGAGCTTCTGGACAGCGCAGGACGCCGGCTGGCGTTGCAGGACGAGCGCGGCAAAGGCGAAGGAGAGCTGATCCAGAACCTGGTGCTGGCGCCGAACCAGAGCTTTTACGTACGGCTGCGCGGGACGGTGGCGGCGGTCGGCGCGGGCGGGGATGCCTACGGCTACACGCTGACCGTGGCGGCAACAGCGGCACCGCTGGGCAGCGAAGCGGAGCCAAACGACACACCGCTTCTCGCCAGCCCGGTGCTTGGTGTGGATCTGAGCGGCGCGCTGTCGTTTCGGCGCGATGAAGACTACTGGGTGCTGTCGCTGCCAGAAGCGACGGGCCAGCGCGCCGGCGGACATGGCGAGGCGCTCGCGGGTCTGCGCGCGCAGGCGGTGCTGCGAGTAGAGCTATTGACCCCGGGCGTGGTTCCCGGGGTGCGCGTGCTGGTTGAGGCGGCGCCGCCACCGCCGCCGGCCGCAGCTCCCGATGCCGGCAACCTCCCGCCTCCGCCGGCGGACGGAGGTACGCCGGCAGCCCCCGTGCTCTCGCCGCTTGTCGAAGTCGGTGCGGGAAAAGGCGTGTCGGAGCTGCGGCTGCGCAACCTGACTTTGCCCGCCGGCAGCCTCCGCGCCTACGTCGCCGTGCGCGGGCTGTCGTTTGGCCGGCCGGCTGGCGAGGGGCGCTACCACCTGCGTCTGATCGTCGAACCCGAGCTGGAAGATGCGGAGCTTGAGCCCAACGATGACTGCGCCGTTTCGCCGACCCCGGTGAAGCTGGCGGGCGCCGCCAGCGGTCGCAGCGAAGGGACGATAGCGGGCTTTCTATGGCCCGGCGACGTGGACTGCTTCCGCTTGCAGCCGCCCGGCGCCGGACCTCTGCACTGGCAGATCAAGCTGGCGCTACCGGGCGGCGACTGCCAAGCGGCGCTGGAGCTCGTGCGCGGGGGCGACCCGGCGGCCAAGGCTACCGCCGACGGCAGCGGCGGGCTGGAGCTGCGTACGCGCGGCGAGGTGCGCGTGCGCATAAGCAGCCGCGAGCGCAAGACTTGCTTCGAGGCGCCCTATCGACTGACAGCGAACACCGAGCCGGATGCTCCGGTAGCGCGGCCATGAGGTTTTTTCGCCGCGCGGCACCCTGGTTCGCCGCAGGCATCGGCCTGCTCAGTTCAGGCTGCGCGATGATGCGGCCCAAGGATCCGGCGGCGACCGCACAGAGATATCTGGAGCTTATGGCGGGCGAGCGTCCGGACGCAGCCTATCCGCTGCTCGGAGCGGCTTTTGTTGCGCACTGCGATCGCACCTGCTTCAGCCGACTGGCGGCGGGCCAGCGCGAGGACGCACGGCGAGCGCTGACCGACCTGCGGGCCGGCGGCGAGCTGCGCGCCGACTATGCAGTCGAGATCGCCCTCACCGATGGCACGATGCTGCACCTGCGCCAAGCGGAAGAGGGCGAGATCGAGCGGCCTTTGCCGGCAGCCGGCAAGCGGCAGAAAGCGGCGGCCGCGGCGCCCCGACGCTATCTGCTGACTCAGACTCCGTTGGATTTTTATCCCCAATCGACGCCGGAAGAGGCGCTGCGCTCGTTTGTCCGCGCTCTCGCCGCCAAGCGCTATGCCGCGCTTCTGCGCTTTGTCCCTGGAGCGCTCGCCGAGCAGCTGACCGAGGAGCAGATCCGGCTCCGCTTCGATGGACCCGCGCGTCCGAGCGTACAGGCCCAGCTGGCGGTCGTGCAGAAGCACTGGGACGAGCCGTTTCAGGTGGACGGAGCGACTGCCCGGCTGCCGCTCGGTGAGGGACAGGAAGTCCGGCTCGTTTTGGAACAAGGCCGCTGGCGAGTCGCCCAGCTCCAATAATCGAGCCCGCGCGAGGCTTTAGGAATCGTCATGGCGCAACCCACTGCGAACTCCGTTTCCCCTATTCCGCTCGATCTCCGCTTCGGACTGCACCGCGTCATCGAGCCGCAGCAGGTGCTGCCGCAAGCCGCGTGGCGGGTCGACAACTCGCCGGAGCCCTCCGCCCGCGGCGGCGACTATGAGCTCCTTATCGACGTCGACCGCCTCAACGTCGACGCCGCGAGCTGCCGCCAGATGGAAGAAGCGGCGCACGCGGCCGGCGAAGAGCCGCACGCCGGCGTCGCGCGGCTCGTGCGCGAGACGGTGGCGACGCGCGGCAAGATGCATAACCCGGTCACCGGCTCGGGCGGAATGCTGCTCGGGCGGGTGGAGCGGGTCGGCGCGCAGCTACCGGAGCCGCACCGCAGCCTGAAGCCCGGCGAGCGCATCGCGACCCTTATCTCCTTGTCGCTCACCCCGCTTTACTTAGATGAGATAAAGCGCGTCCACCTGCACGCGCATCAGATCGATGTGCACGGCAAAGCGGTGCTCTTCGCCTCCGGCGCCTGGGCCCGCATTCCCGATTTTCTCCCGGAGACCGTGGCGCTGGCGGCGCTCGATGTCGCCGGTGCGGGACCGCAGGTGAGCCGCCTGTGCCAGCAGCCGGCGCCGGGAAAGCGGGTGGAGCGCGTGCTGGTGCTCGGCTGCGGCGGTAAATCGGGGCTGATCGTCGCCGCGGCAGCGCAGCAGGCGGGGGTGCCGTTGATTGTCGGGGTCGAGAGCCATCCCGGCGCCGCCGCGGATGCCGAGTCGCTGGGGCTGTTTCAGACGGTACTGCGCGGCGACGCCACCGATGCGCTGGCCCTGGCCGAAAAGGCGACGGCGGCGGGCGGCGGCGAGTACGATCTGGTGGTGAGCTGCGTCAGCGCCCCGCGGGCTGAGATGGCCGCCATCCTGCCGACGCGCACCGGCGGTACGGTCTATTTCTTCTCGATGGCGACGAGCTTCACCGCCGCCGCCCTGGGCGCCGAAGGGGTGAGCAAGGACATCGACATGCTCATCGGCAACGGCTTCTGCACCGGCCACGCCGATGAGACCTTGGCGCTTTTGCAAAAGCACGCCGGCCTGCGCGAGCTGTTCATCCGTCGCTACGGTTAGCCGCGGCCGGCGCCCGGGCTAGGGGATCTGCATCCCGCCGGAGACATTTATCGTCTGCCCGGTAACGTAGTCCGACAGCGGCGAGACAAAAAACAGCACCGCGTTGGCGATGTCCTGCGGCAGCCCGAAGCGGCCCATCGGGATGCGCTGCAGCGTCGCTTGGCGCTGATCCTCGGGCACGCCGAGGACGTCGCCGGGCTTTTTCGCCGCCGTCATACGCGTCTCGGTAAAGCCCGGCGCCACGGCGTTGACGTTGACGCCGAAGCGCGCCCACTCTTGCGCGACGACGCGGGTGATGCCGACGTTGCCCATCTTGGCGGCGACATAGTTTATCTGGCCGGGGTTGCCGCGGATCGCCGCCGTCGAGAAGAAGTTCACGATCTTGCGGTGGTAGCGCGGCCGGCCGTGCTCTTCGATCTCGCGCTTGCCGACCTCACGCAGGTACGGCGCGGCGGAGCGGATGCAGTTGAACGTACCGGTGAGGTTCACATCGATGACCAGATCCCACATCTCATCGGTCATCTGGTGGCACATGCGATCGCGCGACAAGCCGGCGTTGTTGACCAGGATGTCGAGCTGCCCAAACGCCGTCACCGCCGCCTTCATGAGCTGATCGGTGTACGCCGGATCGGTCACCGAGCCCGTCGATGCCACCGCCGACCCCGCCGTGATCGCGTTGCACTCGTGCACCGCCTCGGCCGCCGGCTCGGGATCGAGATCGTTTATCACCACCTGAGCCCCCGCCTGCACGAGGGTCAGCGCACAGACGCGGCCGATGCCGCGCCCCGCGCCGGTGACGACAGCGACGCGCCCGTCCAAAAGCCCTCGCAGCCCTTGCAGATAGCTTCCTTTTGCCTGCTCCATCTTGGGATCTCCGCCTTCAACCAGTTGTCAGTGCCAAGGTCCAAGCGCCAGCCGCTGCGCAACGACCAGCCGCTGCGCAACTAACTGCACAATCTGCCAGTGCTCCACGGTAGGCGCTAGCCCTTCCTTTGCGATGCGTCCGTGATAGACTGGGCGGCATGAGCTTCCCCTCTGTCCTGGCTCGTCGGTCGCTTGCTGGAACGCTGGTTGGCGTCACGCTGGGCATAGCCCCTAGCGTGCTGGCGGCGCGGGTTGCGATTCTGCCCCCGAGCATCGACGCGCACCCCGCGTTCTCTGAGGGCAAGCGCAATAAGTTCCATGACACCCTGACCAAGAGCCTGCAGGACGAAGCAGGCGTGTCCACGCCGGTGGTTCCGGCCGATGAAGTGCGGCAGCAGCTGCGCGGCAACAAAGAGCTCCTAAACTGCACCACCGGTCCCTGCCTGGCCGTGGCGGCGCAGCAGCTGTCCGCGGACCGCCTGGTAGTCGCTCGCATCAACGTAAAAGGAGCGGTCGGCGGCAGCGCTTACACCATCGAGCTGTCAGTGTTCGATCAGACGGGCACCGCGCTGCCGATCACCGGTACGGAGCGCTGCGGCGATGACAGCGACGGCTGCAACCTGTCGCGCGCCTATGAGGCGCTGCGCCGTGCAAGCTCCGGCGTCGCCGGTCAGATCGTGGCCGAGAAGGCCGCGCCGCGCCCCGCCGACAAGCCGCCCGAGCCGCAGCTGAAAGATCCCAGTGCGCCCGAGCCGGTCGCCGCCGCGCCGACTCCGCCGCCGCCGGTAGCGGCGCCACCGCCGGCGCCGCCGCCGCCGGTCAACACCACGCCGTACAACCACGGCTACCGCTATGGCTGGATCGCCGCGGCGGCAGTCGGTGGAGCGTTTATCATCAGCTCGATTCCCTTCCTCTATTTTGCCAGCATGGAAGGGCAGACCAACTGCGGACCGACCGTGCCGCGCAACCAGTGTCCGCAGGTGTATCAGGGCAACCTCGGCCCGGGGCTGGGACTGCTGCTCGGCGGCGGGCTGGCTAGCGCGGGAGCGTTCGCGGTGCTTCTCTATCTGGATAAGCGAGAGCAGCGCCGCCACAAGACGGCCCTGTTGCCGGTTCCCATCGCCGGCGGAGCGGCCTTTCAGCTAGCCGGCCAGTTTTAGCTGGTGATGCCGGAGATAGCTCCGGCGAAGGCCTTGCGACGAGGTGTTTCGATGAAGCCACGACACGCGGTGCTCGGACTCTTGTTGACCGTCCTGGGCACGTCCAGCCGCTGCACTTCCCCCAACCCTGAATTCCCGACACCCATGACCTGCAGTCCCGGCGACCGGCAGTGCGCCATGCCAGCGACCAATCCCCCGGTCGCCATGGTGTGCGGCCGCGATGTGAACGACACGCCCGGCTTTATCGCCGAGCCATGTCCCACGGACACCTTATGCGACAGCGGCCGCTGCACGCCGGCCCAGGGAATGTCCAGCTGCCAAAGCCAGACCGAGTGCGCGGCTGGTCAGGTCTGCGTGCCGCTTGTGACCGCGGCCGATGCGCCGGCGCTTTCGATGTACTGCGTGCCGGAGGCCGGGGCCGCGATCTCGCCGGGGCTCGCCTGCGACAAGGACAGCGACTGCCAGTCCTACCGCTGCCTGCAGCACCCCGCGGGCCGCTACTGCCTGCTGGCGTGCGCGACGGAACAAAACTGCGCGTCCAGCGCCAGCTGCCGGCCTTTCAGTATCACCGTCAACGGCGTGCAGGGATCCATCCTGTCATGCAGCCCGCAGTGATCCGCCGCCTTTGCCTTGATTCCGATCAAACGCTGCGCGCTGCGCAGCCCCTGTCCCGGACCCTCCGCTCCCTGAACCTGCGCTGGCCTTACCGGGCCGGGGTGCGGTATACCCTCGCCATGGATACCTGGACTCCCAGCGCGGCATGGGCGCGGGCGGTCGCTTTCAACCATGCTCCGAAGGGGACTTGATGGCCACCGTCGAATGCCCGAGCTGCCGCACCAGCAACCCGAGCGAAGCCCTGTACTGCTCCACCTGCGGCTCACCGACCCATCAATCCGATGGCGATGAGCTGATCGGCATCACGGTAGGCGGCCGCTACCACCTAGTCGAAAAGATCGGCCAGGGCAGCGCCGGTACGCTCTATCGCGCCGAGCACGTGACGCTCCGCCGGCGCATGGCGGTAAAGCTTCTGCACAAGCAGCTCGCGCTTAGCGACGAGGCCATCGAGCGCTTCCGCCGCGAAGCGATCACCGTCTGCGAGATCGACAACGATCACATCCCGCAGGTCCATGACTTCGGCCGTACGGACGACGATCGACTGTTCTTCGCGATGGAGTTTCTCGACGGCGAGACACTCTCGTCGGTCATCGAGCGCGACGGCCGCCTCTCGCCCGAGCGCGCCGCCGACATCTTGACCCAGATGGCCGACGGCTTGATGGAGGCGCACACGCTCGGCTACGTGCACCGCGATCTGCGGCCGCGCAGCATCTTTTTGACCCGGCGGCGCGGCCGGCAGGACTTCGTCAAGATCCTCGACTTCGGTCTGGCCAAGCTGGTGCAGCCCGACATCGATGCGCAGCGCACGACGATGGGCATGACGTACGGCGATCCGCGCTACATGGCGCCGGAGCAGGCGCGCGGCGAAGCGGTCGACCGCCGCGGCGATATCTACTCGCTGGGAGCGCTGGGGTTTGAGATGCTCGTCGGGGAGCCGCCGTTCAAAGGCGGCGGCACGTTCGAGGTCCTGCAGAAGGTGCTGGACGCCCCGGTGCCGCGCGTGCGCGACCGCCGCCCCGACTGCCCGCCGTGGCTGGAGTCGGTCGTCCGCACGGCCTTGGCCAAGCGGCCCGGCGATCGTTTTCAAACCGTGGCGCAGCTGCTCGATGCGCTGGGCCGCAAGCAGGTCCTGTCGAACCAGCCGCCCATGCCGATGCAGCTGACCAATCAGCAGGCCAACAAGCTGGCCGGATCCCGCGACGCCCCGAGCGTGCCCGGGCGCAATAACCCGATCATGCAGGTGTTCGTCAGCTCGCCGTCCCTGCGCCCCATTCCCGTGGCGGAAGAGAGCGTCGGATCTGCCACGCCGACTCAGGTCATGCCAACCGTTGCTCCTGGGAATCGCTCGGCTGGGCAGACGGCCGCGGCCAAGCCGGCACAGGTGGCACAGCCCGCGGCCGCGCCGACGGCGCCGCGCACCACGCTGTCGTATCCCACTGTGAAGCCGGTTCGCTCGGGCACGGCGCCGGGGCTGCAAGACGCCAAGTCCGGCGAGGCCGGGGGCGGCGCGGCGGACCCCAAAGGCAGCACCTCGGGTGAGATGAAACTCCTGGGCTCGCGCCTGCCTCCGGTCGAGCCCAAGAGCGTGCCGCCCGCGCGGGCCCCCGAACCGGCGGCGAAAGCGAGCTTGCTCGTCGCCGCGACTTCGCCGCCGCGCAATGATCCGACGCCGCGCACCGCCCGCGCCATGCTGGAGCAAGAGGCGATGGCGTGGGAAGAGGCAGCGCTGCCGGTGATGGGCGCCGCCGATCTCACCGAGTCGGCGAGCATGAGCGAACCGACGGGTCGGGCGCCATCGGCCGATACGCCGGTGGAAGAGATGAAGTTCGGGGCCGGAGCGCACTCGGCCAGCAGCCCGCCGGCAGCGGGAGGAGCGGCGCCGCGGCCGATCTCAGCGCCGGCGATTGCGGCGATGCGTTCGCTCCATCCCGGACCGAGCGGCCCCAAGGCAAGCGAGCAAGCCAAAGCCGTACCCGCTCCGGTCGCAGCGTCCGCTTCAGCGCCGACACGAACCACAGCCAGCACCAGCGCGGCCAAGCCGGTCACCGCTACCGAGGGCAGCGCTCCAGGCGGACCGCGCATCACCGGCCCCATCAACACGAGCCAGACAAGCGACCGCACCGCGGCCAAAAAGCCCGCGCCTTCCCCTTCGCGACCCGGCGAACCGACGCTGGATGCCGCGGTCAAAAAGCCCGCCTCCGCGCAGTCCAAGCCCGACGACAAGCGCGGCGACTCCGCGGGAGTGAAAGTGGCGACCGCCGCCAAATCCAGCGAGAGCCGCTCCGACTCAGTGCTCGCCAAGTCCGCGGATTCCGCGTCCAAGCCGGGCGACAGCCGCGCCGATGCGGGCGCGACCAAGGCAGCCTCTTCGCAGTCCAAGCCGGGCGACCCCGCCGATGCCAAAAAGCCCGCGCTGTCTCCATCGCGGCTCGGTGAAAGCCGCGCCGACGGCGCCGCGCGTTCGACCGCCGTAATTCCCGGCCTCCACGGACGCGAGACGGTTCCGTTCGAGCGCGTTGCCCCGACCGCAGCGACAGGCGATGCCGCCAAGTCCGAGACCGACAAGCCGATCTCTGCGGCTTCGTCTCCTCCGCTTGGCGCCGCCACCGCGGCAACGGGCGCCGGGCTGCTGGCCGGAGACGAAGAGGTCGAGGGAGCCGACACCGGCGACGCCACCATCCCGCAGATCCGGATGCCCGGACGCGACGATGAGACGCCGATCATCGGCCACAGCACCCGCAGCCCCGTCGCCGCGGCCGCTGCGTCCGGCGAGATCACCGATCCGACTCCGGCGGCGCAGCCCGACGCGCCGGCTCATGACACACCGCCCGATGCCGTACCGCGGGCCGGCGGTGCCGAGTCGAACTGGTTCTCCACCCCCGCCGCGAGCGCTGCCGACAGCTTCGCGGCGGACGACGGCGATGTTGCGATCGGACGGCGCGGTTTGCCCAAGTGGGCGATGCCAGTGGCAGCGGCGGCGACGGTCTTGCTGCTGGCCGTGGTGTATATAGCCACGCGGCCCTCGCCGCAGCGGCCCGGCCCCGCCGCGCCGACCACGGGCAGCACCGACCCCGCCACCGCAAGCAATCCCCCTGCCCCGCCTGCGGCGACCCCGCCCAGCACGGAACCAGCGGCGCCACCGGTCACCCCGCCGGCCTCTGCGCCCACCGCCGAAGCCGTAAAGCCCGAGTCGCCGGCCGCCAAGCCCGGTCCGGAAGTGACACCGCTCCCGGTCGCCACCGCCATTCCAACCGCCGCGCCGGCCGGAGAGACGCCGTCTGCCGCCAAAGGTCCTGAGCCCGGCGCCACTGCCGCGGCCCGGCCGGCACCGGGCGCGCCGGCGGATAAGCCGACCTCTTCATCCCCCGCTGAAGCCGGCGCTGCGGAGAAACCGACTTCTGCCGCCAAGACTCCGGCCAAGACGGAACGAGAAACACATCCGGCTCCGGCTCCAGCCGCGGCAAAGAGCAAAGCGGCGGCGGAGCGTCCAGCCACCGCAGCGGCAGCCAAAGGCGAAGGCAAGGCCAAGGCCGCAGCCAAGCCGGAGGAGCCGAGCCGCAAGGAGACGGAAAAAGCTGCGGCGCCCAGCGGCAAGGGGGATGCGGAGCCGGGAACGGCCAAAGCCGAAAAGGGCGAAAAGAAACCTGGCGATGCGACGGCGCTCGTGCAAAACGGCCGCAAGAAGCTCGACGATGGCGAGCCCGAGGCGGCGGCGGCGCTGTTCTCCCGCGCCATCGAGCTCGACCCGCGCAGCGCCGAAGCCGTGGGCGGCTTGGGTGAGTCGAGCTTCGAGCAAGGCAACTTCGAAGCCGCCGCCCGCAACCTGGCCAAGGCGGCGAAGCTTGCGCCCAAGCGCAGCTCCTACCAAGAGCTGCTCGTCCAAGCCCTGTATAAAGTCGGCCGATTCAAGGACTGCGTAGAGGCCTGTCGCAAGCTGCTCAAGCAGTCACCGAACTCGGCCAAGGCCAAGCAGACCTTGGAGCTTGCGGAGAAAAAGCTCGCGCCGGCGGAGTAGCCTACTCGGAGAGGGAGACCGGGCCAAAGTAGATGGGCGAGGCGCCTGGGGCGCCGGTCTCGTCGCGATGCCAGTAGGCGCCGGTCGCGGCGCGCTCCGCCGCGGTGGTGAAACGATAGGAGTAGATGAGGGCGCGGAGGTAGCGCGGCGGCCGCCCGGCGAACGGGTCGCGCTGGAGCAGCCATAGCACCTCCGGCTTGCCCTGGAGCAGGCGGATGCAGAGGCCCTGCAGCCAAGGGCTGTCCTGCGGCGGACCCAGCGCCGCAAACCACATCTGCCAGTCGAGCCGCGGCTGATGCGGCGCACAAAAGCGCGGGGCACGCTGCGGAGCGCCCGGCTTGTACTTGAACTCGTACGGGGTCCAGGTCTTCCCATCGAGGCTGCCTTCCAAGATGATCTCGGGGCGGGTCGTCGTCATGACGGCGAACAGACCGTAGCGGCTGGAGAGGTGAAACGGCGCGGTGTGGGCGACAAGGGTCTCCAGCGGCTCGGGCAGCTCGTCGCGGCGCACGAACAGGGAGAGCGCCTGCGCGCTACCGAGCAGAAATAGGATCCCGGCGCAGATGCCGCGCAGCACGACTCCCAAGGTCGGAGCGTACGCGGACGCGGGCGCTTGGGCGGTCCGGCTCTGACCGGGCAAGATCCGCCGCAGCCACGCATCCGGCAGCAGCGGCACGCCCAGCACCACCGTCAAAATATTGAAGAACCCATAGTTTCCCGTCGCGGCGATGATGACCATAAGGCCGGTCAGTAAAAAGAACGACGCCAGATGCAGCCGCCGTCCCAGCCGCTGGCGGTGCGGCAGACAGCGCAAAGCCCCGCCGATCGCGATGAGCAGCGGCACCCCAAGCTCGATTGCGAACATGGCGAGCACCGACAGCCGCTTGAGCGCCGACGGCAAGCGGTGCGCGTAGTAGCCGAGCCAAGTCGGCAGCGGCTGGGTCTGGAAGTGGTAGTGGAGCGCGGAGAGATCGCGCCAGGTTGGATCACCTGAGCGCAGCTTCACCCACCCGGCCCCGAACAGGAGCCGCCACAAAAGCAAAAGGAGCAGCCAGCGCCCGGCGGGAACAAACGTCCGCGCGGCCCGCCACAGCGGTCGGCACGGCACGAGCACGAGCGTCAAAAAACCCGTCTCCAAAAGCAGCGTGTCCCACTGAAACGACAGAAAATCCCGCCCCACCGAGACGAGCGACAGATAGCACGCCCACAGCGCCGCCAGCGCCGGCCACCACAGACGCCCGGCGATCACCAGGATGGCGCACACCATGCCGAGGCCGCAGCACAGGTGCAGCGCGTCATCGCTAGAGCCGAGCCAGAAGAGCGTCGGCAGACGCACAAACCGCTGCGCCCCGAGCTGCTCCGCCACCGCGCGCAAAAACGGCGCCGCCGGCAGCACTCCGGCGTCGCCGACAAGCCCCGCCAGCTGCGGCCACAGCGACGCGAACGCCAAAAGATACACGCCGCCGAGGAGCCGCACGAACAGCCCGCACGCAAGCGCCCCCGACTCCTCTGGCAGCGCCGGTTCCGAGCCGTCACCGCGGTTGGGCGGTGCTCCTACCCCTAGGCCGATGGAGGGCGAAAAAGCACGTTGGACAAATCCGCGCCAAGCCTGGGCCATGCTCTAAACCTACTCGAATCATCGCCGCGCGGGCATGCCGGCCGTCGCCACATGCAAGGAAACCAAACTTTTGTAGTCTTGTGGTACCCTAGATTCGTGGCCAAAGACGACCGCGATATGGAGTGGCGCCTCGTCGCTACCAAAGGGCGCGAGAGCTGCCGCTGGCAGGCGGCAGACAACAGCTGGGTCGCGCTGTCTCTGGGCTCGCAGGGCGACATCACCAAGGTCGTGGTCACCGCCTCCGACGGCCGCTCCGAGGTCGTCGATGGCTATGAGCAAGGGCTGAACCTGGCGCGCAAGTGGCGTAACGACTGGATCCAGAGCGACACCCACGGCTCGCCGTCCCACACCTCGGGTCCGTGGCTGCCGCCGCTGCCGGGGCGCACCTCGGACATGTTGGATGAGACCAACCTGCCGCCCGGTGAGTCGGCGGCCAACCGCGGCTCGATTCCGCCGACCAGCAGCAGCCGCCAGCGCTCTTCGCCACCACCGCCGGGGGCATTTCCTCCGGTCTCGCCGGCATCGCCGCTGTCATCGATAAGCCGCGTGAGCCAGCCTAAGACCCTCAGCCGGACCAGCCAGTTCCCGGTTCCGTCCTCTTCGCCCGGGATCGATGAGCGCCCGGCCAGCGAGAGCCGCGATCGCTGGTCGCCGCCGCAGCGCACCACCGGCGGCGGCTCGTCCCGCTCGATGGGCCGGCCGCTCAGCGACACGCTGGACCCGGATCACGATCCGCTGAGCCGCGGCAAAAAGTAGCTCGCGCCGCCGCTCTGGCGGCGATTTTCAGAACGCGACCTGCGCCTGCAGCTTGACGACATCCGTATCCGGCAAGGTCTCCAGCGCCACCTGCCCCGGACGTAGGCGGACGCGCTCGCCGTAGTCGTAGTGGGCGTATTGCAGGAAGATCTGCGCGCCGACCAGCCAGTTCACGGTAAAGCCGATGCGCGGCGTCAGGACCCGGAACGCGCCGGCGTCATCCTGCACATCGATGATCACCCGATCGTAGCGCAGCGAGGCGAACAGAAACGACAGCGGCTGCCACACAAGCTCCGCGCCCCACTTGAACGACAGGCGGCCGTCGCGATTGATCGCCGGGTCGGGATCGACCTGCTTGCTCTGGGTGTAGGCCATGAGCCCGAACCACTTGAGCGCGACATCGCCGCGCCGCATCACCGAGCGGGCGTCGCGGGCGCGCAGCTCGGCGGCATCCGGCCCGCGGCCCCAGTGCCGCAAGATGCGCTGCAGGCTGACGCTGTATTCGCCGGCCAGGCTCCACACCGAACCGACCCCGTCGCTCTTATCCGTCCCGAGGTAGTTCTCCACCAGGCCGCGGCCGCCGAGCGCGTGCATCACCTCCAGCACCGGGCTCAGATACTGCGCCTGGCTGGCGGTGATGAGCGAGCCGCCCAGATACAAGCTGCCGACCCAGGGCGAGATCCGGGCATCGATCCCGATCACCCGCATGCTGGCGTCTTGAATCTCCTTGAGCTGCTGCTTATCCCGCGACTGCGCATCGAGGAAATAAAACCCGATCTGGGCGAACTTGCGCACGTCGAGCCCCGCGTGCAGGTAGTTGAGCAGCGTCAGGCCCTGGTTGTTCTCGATGGCCTCCTGGTGGGCGCCGACGCCCTGCAGCAGGAACACGGCGACGTCCTTGCCGGCGAACTCCAGGCGCGTCTGCCCGCCCATCTGGTGCGTGCGGCCGAACATGTACGTGTCGTAGTTCTCGAGCCAGCCGAGCCGATCCCAGAAGGCGCCGGCGCGCACGTGCATGCGGAACTTGAGCCGCGGCCCCTCGGACTTCCAGTGGAAGGTCAGGTGCCCCTGCGAGATGCCCCACTGCCGATCGAGCAGCGGCCGCGCCCAGTCGGTGAACAGCGAGCCCATGAGCCCGACCTCGGCGGTCAGGTACTTGGTGCCGATGGTGAAGTAGATCTCGGCCCAGTCCGACTCCTGGATGCGCGTGTAGGCGAAGCCCGAGCGGAAGTAGTCGTCGTCGACCAGCCAGGGCGTGTGCAGGTTGTAGCTGCCCTCGCCGTCCTTCGCGCCGTCGCGGCCGCGCAGGCCCAGGCGCAAGGGGGCGCGGAAGTAGCCGTGCATGGCCAGGTCCACCGGCCCCACCGAGATCCCCAGCCCCGGCGTGGGCTGCGAAGCCGCCGAGGACGGTGCCGGCGCGGGCGTGTCGGCCGGTGCCGCGGTCGCGGCGGTCATCTCGGGGGTCGGCACCAGCTGCGGCGCGAGCGGCGCGGTGGTCTCGTCCGTCCCGGCCTGCGCCAGCGTCGGCAGAAGCGGAGAGAAGAGCGCCGCGCAGACCCACGGGGCCAGTCGAAGACGGCGCATCAGGCCCGCACCCCGCGCCGCCGCAGGACGCGCCAGGCGACCCCGACCAGCAGGAGCCCGAGCGGCGCCAGGTACAGCACGCCGATGATCGCCCACAGCACATCGCGCGGCAGCGGACCACCGCCGGCGCCGGGCCGCGATTCGGCCTCCTGGTGCATCACACCGACGGCGAGCGTGAAGCTGCCTACGACCGCAATTCGCCGGTCGGCAAGCTGGACAAGGCACTCGATGCGGCAAAAGCCAGCGGCTGGTCGGTGGTCGATATGAAATCCGACTGGAAACTGGTTTTCCTGCCGCGCTAGAATGGCTTGTCAAGGCACCTGTTTGGGGGATGCTTCGGCACCTCAATCTGACATATAGTCTTTAACCTGTGCGAATCTGTCTCAGCGATCCACAGCGCCTCGCCGTTTCGCTTTAATCATCCCGTACCTTCAGGAGATCAATATGGCAAGAAAAATACTGATGCTCAGCGCGCTGGCGATGTCGCTCGCAACGCCCGGCCTCTACGCACAGACAGCACCGGCTGCACCGGCAGGGGCCGCCCAGTCGGTGGCGAATGCGGTCGATCCGGCATCGATCCAGGCGCTCAAGAACATGAGCGCCTACCTGCAGACGCTCAATCGCTTCAAGGTGTCCACCGACCTGACCGGCGAGCGCGTCCTGGCTGATGGCCAGAAGCTGCAGCATGCGGCATCGGCAGACATCGACGTCCATCGCCCGAACATGTTGCGCGCCCGCATGTTCAGCCCGCGCGCTGGAAGAAGGTCAACCGTCGCAACGCGCGTCGCATGTACAAGGGCTTCGTCCGGCTGCGCGGCGTCTACATCAAGCTCGGCCAGATCCTGTCCGTGATGGGCACGTTCCTGCCGCGCGAGTACACCGAGGAGCTCGAGGGCCTCCAGGACGACGTCCCGCCCGCGTCGTACCGCAAGATCCGCGCGACGTTCGTGCGCTCGTTCGGCAAGGCGCCGCACGCGGTGTTCGCCAGCTTCGCCGAGGAGCCGATCGCGGCGGCGTCGCTGGGCCAGGTCCACGAGGCGCGCACCGCGGCCGGCGACCGGCTCGCGGTCAAGATCCTGTACCCCAACGTGGCCGCGATCATCCGCGTCGATCTCCGCGTGCTCGGCTGGGCGCTGCGCGTCTACCGCAACTTCGTCCCGCTCCAGCAGATCGAGCGCGTGCACGAGCAGCTCGCGGACATGCTGGCGCGCGAGACCGATCTGGCCAACGAGGCGCGCTGCATCACCCGGATGGCGCAGAACTTCGTCGGCGACGCCGACGTGCTGTTCCCCAAGGTCTACCCGGAGTGGTCGAGCGCGACGGTGATGACGATGTCGTTCATGGACGGCGTCAAGATCTCGAACAAGCACGCGCTCGCCAAGCTCGGGCTCGAGCCCGACGCGGTCGCGACCAAGCTGATCCAGGTGTTCTACAAGCAGTTGTTCGTCGACCGCTTCTTCCACGCCGATCCGCACCCCGGCAACTTCTTCGTCCAGCGCGGGCCCGCCGGCCAGGTCCGCATCGTCGTGCTCGATCTCGGCTCGGCCACCGAGCTGCGCGACAACCTCGCCGACGGGATGTACGACATCCTGTCGGGCCTGATGACCCGCACCGACGACCTCGTCGTGCGCGGCATCGACACGATGGGGTTCATCGCCGAGGGCGGCGATCGCGCGCTGCTCGAGCGCACCGTGCGCAAGTACTTCGAGAAGCTGCTCAGCATCCGGATCTCGGACTTCGGCAAGATCGATCCCGAGGTCGCGCAGCAGCTCGCCGATCCGACGATGAAGCGCGAGGATCTGCGCCAGCTCATGAAGTCGGTCGCGTACCCCCAGGGCTGGTTCTACGTGGAGCGCGCGTCGGTGATCATGTTCGGGCTGTCGGCGACGCTCGCGCCGCGGCTCAACGGCATCCACGTCGGCTTCCCGTATGTGACGCAGTTCATGATGGCGCGCACCGCGCAGCGCACGGCGGCCGCGGCCGCGCGGCCGAGCGAGCCGGCCGTGGCCGCGCCGACGCCCGCGG
>CALFML010000864.1 GCA_937879845.1 uncultured Myxococcales bacterium | reverse complement strand
CGGTCGCTCACGGCGGCGGCGCGGCGCATGGTAAACGGCGAGCTCGGGCTCACGGCGGCGCGGCGCGGCGACGATGAAGTGGCGGAGCTCGGCCGCGATCTGGATATTCTGTCGTTCAACCTGCACAAGGCGCTGCGTCAGCTTGTGGAAGAGCGTGACCTGCTAAACGGCATCCTGTCGGGCATGCGTGAGGGCGTGCTGCTCCTAGACGGGGAGGCGGCGGCGCTGCCCGCTGTGACCCTGCGCGTGCGCCTGTGCAACCCGGCGCTGCGGGAGATGCTGCTCCTGCCGCAGGATCCCACCGGGCAGCCGCTGCCCGCGGAAGCCGGGGGCAACGCCGACCTCCGCGAGCTCCTCATGCACGCCTCCGCTCAAGGGGCGGCGCAACCGGTGCAGGGAGAGATCAGCACCCAGGGGCCCAAGCCGCGGCGGCTGCTCGTCCGCATCGCCAAGCTCGGCGCCCAGGCGGCGGAGCTGCTGGCGGTCTTTGTCGATGTCACTGAGCTCCGGCGCTTGGAGTCGCTGCGCCGCGACTTTGTCGCCAACGTCTCGCATGAGCTGCGCACGCCGGTGGCGGTGATCCGCTCCGCGGCGGAGACGATTCGCGGCGCGGCGGCGCGGGATCCCGAAGCCGCCGCCCGCTTTTTGGAAATCATCGAGCGCAACGGCGAGCGCCTGCAGCGCATGGTCGAAGATCTTCTCGACCTGTCGCGCATCGAGTCGCACGAGCTGCGCCTGAATCCGACGGAGCTCTCGCTGGCGGACTTCGCCGTGCACGTAATCGAGCTGCTGCACGGCCGCGCCGAGTCCAAGCGCACAAAGCTCGTGACCCAGATTCCCGCCGACTTGCCGGCGGTGCGCGTCGATCGCCGCGCGCTGGAGCAGGTGCTCATCAACCTGCTGGATAACGCGGTCAAATACTGTCCGCCCGGCTCCTGCATCACGCTGAGCGCCGCCTGGCTGCAGCCGGACAGCGAGCGGCCTGGCGGAATCAATGTGAGCGTTAGCGATAATGGACCGGGCATCGCCGAGCATCACCTGCCGCGGCTGTTTGAGCGCTTCTACCGCGTCGACGCCGGCCGCTCGCGGGAGCTCGGGGGGACCGGGCTCGGGCTGGCCATCGTCAAGCATCTGGTGGAAGCGATGGGCGGCAAGGTATCCGTACGCAGCGAACCAGGGCGGGGCTCCACCTTCAGCTTCACCGTGCCCGCGGCATCCGATGGGCGGAGAAACGCAGGAACTTCCGCTTAAATGGTCAGGACTTCGGTGTTCTTGAGGGTGCGGGAGATCGCCTTCATGCAGCGGAAGCTGACCATCTGCCAGCTCTCCGCGGTGTTGAATTTAAGCGTCAGCTTCAAAATGATGGCGTCGAGCTCTTTGACAAACCGCAGCATGACCGCAAGCGTAGTGGAGTTCAAAAATTCCATCTTGCTGAAGTCCACAAGCACATCCCGATTGCGCAGCCCCTCCTGCTGTTTCCATAGAAACTCACCGAGCGTCTGATTCGGATTGAGCGCATCGAATACGCCGCGCCAGATAATCAGCACCTGTCGCTCATAGTCAACGACAGAGACCCGCATCCGCTCCTGCGTGAAGGTGGCGATTTCTCTGTGATTATCCATGGATTTTCCTTATGGCGCGCACCGTCAGGACAGATACGTTGTACAAATACTCCAGATGAAAACCGCCTTCACTGGCAATACGGAATAATCCCAGCTGACTGGCTTGGCCCGGTCGATCGACGATCTCTTGCATGCGCTTAAGTAAGAGTTCTTCGCGATTTTCTGCTTTGTTTATCGCCGCAACCCGGGCCTCCAGCGCAGCCAGCGTGGTTTGATCGTCGATGCCGTTTTCGACCTCGATGATAACATCTTGTTCGCTCAGCGAAAGGAGGAACCGGATCTCCTTGCTCTCGGTGGTGAGCCGACCGTACTTGATGGCGTTCTCGACAAGCTCCGATGCCACCATCTTGGTTGCCTGCCTTAGCGATTCAGCGTAGGCCGCCATGGCCTGATCGACCGCTTGACGGACCTGGTTGGTGTAGTGCCAGATGATCGGAATGCGCAGCTCTACGTACCCGCCCGCTCCCATGCTACGACCTCTTTTCCGGCATGCGATCTTCCGTCGTTTCCGCGCAGCGCCGTAAGGCCAGGACGCTCACGTCGTCGCTGCACTCCGCCCCGGCGAGTCCGGCCACGAGCCGGTCCACGAGCTCACGGCAAGCGGCCGCCGCCCGGCCCTGCTCAAGCAGGCACTTTTCGACCCAGCCGATTCGAAGATAATCCCCGCCGCGCGTCGCCTCTATGAGCCCGTCCGTATAAAGCAGCAGGATATCGTCCGGCGCGAGCTCCGCCTGATCATCGCTGAGACAGAGCCGCGCATCATCGATGACGCCAAGCCACACGCCGTTTGATTCGAGCCGTTCCACCCGCTGCGACTGCGCGCGATACACGAGCGGATCCAGGTGCAGGCCGGCGTAGGTGAGCCGCCCTTGTGTAAGGCACACCGCGGTCAGGGTCATGAACTGATCCTGGCCGATCCGGCTCAGGTTCGAGCGCAGCGCCGTATTGACACAGGATAGCATGTCAGACGGCTGCAGCGAGCCGCTGTCCGGCTGGCACAAAAGCGTCCGCACCGCCATCTGCACCATCATCATGATAAGCCCCGCGCGGACCCCGTGGCCCGACACGTCGCCGATGAGCACCCAGAGCCGATCGCCGGCGGGGAACACGTCGTAGTAGTCGCCGCCGACCTGCGCCGCCGGGCGCATGGTGGCGGCAATCTCATAGTCGCCATAGCGCCCGTCGCTTGGCAGCAGGACCGTCTGGATCTTGGTCGCCAGGTCCATCTCGCTCCACAGCTCGGAAAGCGCCTTGTTCAGCGCCGCGGTGCGGGCGGCGACGATGGATTCCAGCCCCTCGTTGACCTTCTTGAGTTCTGCGGAGGCGTGCTGCAGATCGCTGTACAGAATCGCGTTCTCCACCGCGATCGCCGCCTGCGTGCACAAAAGCTCCAAGAGCTGAACGCGCTGCGCGGTAAACACATCTAGGGCGATCCGGTTTTCAAGGTAGAGTAGTCCGCTCAGCCGGCCCTGATGGACCAGGGCGAGACAGAGGGTCGAGCGCGGCTTGTGCGCCACGATGTAGGGGTCGCTGGCAAAGCGCGGGTCATCGAGCGTATGCGCCAAAAGCAGCGGTTCGCGGGTGCGCTCGACATACTGCACGATGGCGTGCGGGAGCTCGGTATATTCCTCCAGCGGCACGCGCTGGCCTACGCACACCTGGTCCGGCTCGATCTGCATGGTGGCTTCGACGCGCAGGCCGGAGCCGCGCTGCAGCAGCAGCACGCCGCGCTGCGCCCCGGAGCTCGCCAGCAGAATATGCATCAGCCGATCCAGCAGCTTGTCGAGCACTAGCTCGCTCGAGATCGCCTGCGCCGCCCGCAGTACGGTCTCGCTGTCTAGCTGTACGCTGGAGACGATGCGGGTGGGGGTCGGGTTTTTGGTCTTCGCCGCGGTCGTCGGCAAGATGTCGGCCGGCGGCAGCGTTGCAGCCGGCGGCGGCTGCAGCTGAATGAGCAGCTGCGGGTGGCGCCGCGCCAGATCGGCGGCGCGGCCCCCGCCTCCCCAGCGCAGGTAACAGTGATGCGCCCGGCTCAGGTAGGCGCTCGCCGCCCGAGTCTGGCCGGAGGTAAGATGGAACAGCGCCGCCAGTTCGTTGGCCAGGCCCTGATGCGGCACAAGCCCGGCTTCCTCGCTCAGCTTGGCCGAAAGATCGTAGAAGGCGGTCGCTGTGAGGGCGTCGCCCTCCACGCGCTTGCGCTCAGCGATGAGCAAGCACTCTTTATGACGGAAGTTCTCCGGGCAGTTGTCGGCCCAGCGCGACCACGACTGCTGCTGCCGATCGAGCTGTTCCCGATAGGACGCTTGCTCTTCCGGCGTAGCCGCGGGGTAAAGTGCCAGCAGCGTGAGACAGCGGTAAAACGACAGCTCGGTGGTGATGAAGTGGCCGACGCTGCCGGCGATCCAGTGCTCGGCCGCATCGGCGGCGGCCAGCGCCCCGCGGTAGTCATGCTGGAAATAATGCAGCTGGGCCTTATAAACATAAAAGCACAGACCCGCCAGAGACAGCCCGGCGCGATCGACTTCCTCAAGGAACTCCCGTTCATCGAACGTGTCATCGCTCAGACTCAGACGATCGCGGGTATGTCCCTGGAAGTTATGGATGACTTGCCGCAGCAGCACGTGGATGGAGAGGGAGAGCGCGACCTGCGTGCGCTCGATGAGCGCCAGCGACCGCCGCACTTCATCGCCCAGCTCATTTAGCTCATCGCCGCGGCCCAGGCGGGTGATGAGCGCTTCGTTGCGGGCATAGGACAGATACAAAAAATCGCCGGAGTCCAGGCCCGCTTCATAGGAGCGGGTGAAGCAGTCGATGACCCCGGCGAACGGCTGGCAGAAGTGGGTGTAGGCGCCGAAGATGAAGCTCAGCTTGCACTTGAGACCGGCGGTACCAAACCTGTCCGCGAGGTTTAGCGCCAGCTGTCCAAACTCCAGGGCTTCGGCGTAGCGGCCAAGGACGTTGGACAGGATGAAGCCGTAAGCCATGAAGGTGTGCGGCGCCACCTCCGAGTTGCCGTAGCGCAACAGCAGGTTCACTTGCTTTATGGTCACAAGCCCAAGCAGCGCTGGGCTCAGCATGTACGCCGGAGCGTTCATGTTGGCAAACAGGCTGACGGTCGCTTGTCGTTCCTTATCGGTGAGCTCCGGCGCGTGCAGCAGATCGGCGATGCGACGGCCGGCGAGGTTCGCGTCTACTTCGCCAAGCTCGGCGCCGAGCGCGGCCCCGCGCTCCGCTTCGGAGTCGGGTAAAGTAATACCGAACTCGCCAAGGCCCGCCAGCCCGGCGGTGATCGCGGCGCCGAACTGCCCCCGCGTGGTGTATAGGATCATGCGCAGGTTGTTGATGCGCGCCCGCTCCAGGCTTGTGCGGGCCTGGCGGAGCAGCGTTTCAAACAGCAGCTCGGTGCGCTCGAAGTTGCCGTTCAGGTACTCGCACTCCGCAAGCTCTACGTGCAGATCGAAGCAGAGCGCATACTCGCAAGAAAAGCCGTCCGGGCCGAGCAGCGCGATGCCGGCGCCGAGGTAGCCGGCGGCGCCTTGGTAGGCGGTGGCCGCCTTGGCCCGCACTCCCGCCAGCAGGTTATAGCGCCCAAGCTCGCTCCGCTCTGCCGCCGTGGCAAGCAGCGCGGAGCCGAGGTTCATATGCATGACCAGCGAGAACAGCTCTTCGCTGTTGCCCTCACCGTAGCCGCGCTTGTGCAGGTGCCGGCCGATGCGCAGGTGGATCGTTTGCCGCTGCGATTCGCTTGCCAGATCGTAGGCCGCTTGCCGCACGCGGTCGTGCAGGAACTTGTATTTGACGTCGAGGTCTTCCGCCGAAAGTGGCGCCGCACTCGGCTCGGATCCGGACGGTCGCTGGCTTAGATAGAGATAGGCCGAGTCGAGCGGCACGACCAGGCCTTCGCGCAGCGCCGGCCAGAGCTCATGCGCCAGCGCATCGTCCGGCCGCTCGGCGATGCGGCCCAGGGTCTTGAGCTCGAAGGTCGAGCCGAGGCATGCCGCCAGGGTCAGCGCCTCCCGCGTACTTTCGCGCAAGCGGAGCAGCTTGCCGGCCATGAAGTCGGCCACGTTGTCGGTGATGGCGGCGGCGGCGATGCCGGGCAGGCTCCACTGCCACGCCTTCTTTTCGCTGTCAAAGTAAAGGAGCCCGTTGCGGTAAAGCTCCAGCAGAAACTGACTGAGGAAAAAAGGATTGCCCTGGGTCTTGCCAAAGGCCAGCTCGGCCAGCGGTGCGACCTGCCCGGCATCGGCCTTGACCGCATCGGCGATCAGCGCCGTGACTTCGGGAAGACCGAGCGGCAGCAGGGTGAGCGTATTGATCGTGGCGCCGCTCCGCCGGATCTCGGCCAGCGCGAGGGGCAGGCGGTGCAGCGAGTCGATTTCGTTTTCGCGGTAGGCGCCGATGAGCAGCAGATGGCTGCTCTGCGGATCGCTGAGCAGAATCTGGAGCAGCCGCAGCGAAGCGGAGTCCGCCCACTGCAGGTCATCTAGGAACAGAATGAGCGGGTGCTCCGCTGTGGCGATGACCCGCAGGAAGTTCTGAAACAGCAGGCTGAAGCGGTTCTGGGCTTCGCTTGCGCCCAGCGCTGCTACGGGCGGCTGGGGGCCGATGATGAGCTCCAGCTCCGCGATGAGATCGATGAGCAGCCGGCCGTTTACGCCCACCGCCGCGAGCAGCTGCTGCCGCCAGCGCAGAAGGACATGCCGCGGCTCGCCCAGAAGCTGCCGGATGAGCTCTGAGAACGCGCGCGCCACCGATTCATAAGGGACGCCGCGGCTCAGCGGATCGAACTTGCCGGCGATGAAATAGCCGCCGCGCTGGGCGATGCCGCGGTTGACTTCCGCGACCAGCACCGACTTGCCGACGCCGGAATAGCCGCTGACCAGGAGCAGCTCGACCGCTCCCTGGCTCGCCCGATCGAAGGCGGCAAGCAGCTCGGCGACCGCGCTCTCACGCCCGTACAGCCGCTGCGGAATCTGCAGATCGTAGGCGAAGTCATGCTCGCCCAGCGGAAACGGCTCGACGCTGCCGCGGCTATCCAGGCGCGTGCACGCTTCCTCAAGATCGGCCTGTACGCCCTGCGCGCTCTGATAGCGGTCTTCGGCGTTTTTGGAAAGCAGCCGCATGCAGAGATCGGAGACCACTAGCGGCACAGAAGGGGCGCGCACATGCGGCTCCGGCGGCGTGCGGGCGATGTGGCAGTGGATAAGCTGCAGCGGATCTTCCTGCGCAAATGGCAGCGCTCCGGTGAGCATCTCGTACAGGGACACGCCCAAGGAATACAGATCGCTGCGGCGGTCGAGCCGGCGATTCATGCGCCCGGTCTGCTCGGGCGACACATAGGCCAGCGTCCCCTCCAGATCATCAGGTCGGATGGCGCGCTGGGTCTCCTGCGATAGGCGCGTCGCGATTCCGAAGTCGAGCAGGTACACCGCTCCCGTGAGCGAATCAAGGAGGATGTTTTGGGGCTTGATGTCCTTATGAATGATCTGACGCCGGTGGATGGCGTCGATGATTCCCGACAAGGCAGCCGCGGTGCGCAGCGCGGTCGTGAGCGGCAGGGGGCCGGCCTCCAGGCATTCGCTGAGCGGCCGACCAGGCAGCGACTCCAGAATCAGCGCGAGCCCGTTGCCGCAGACCTCCAGGGCGTACGCCCGCGCGATACCGGGCAGGTCCAATTCCCGCAGAAGCTCGAACTCGTGGCGCAGCTTACCGAGCTCTCGCGGAGCTGGATACTCGCGCGACAAAAGCTTGATCACGACCGGCATACCGTCGGCGAGCCGATGGCCGCGATAGACGGTGGTGTGCTCGCTCGCGTGCAGCTTTTGATCGAGCGTGTAGCCTGCCAGTACCCTCATCATCCGAGCCTTCCGCGCCCCGATCTAATGGGGACAGCTAAGACGCTAGTCTTATCGTAAGCCAGAACAGTCCCTGTCGCATAGCGGTCTTTGTCGCAAGCGGGTCGGAGTCTGTAGTGCGATGCAGGGCGCACAGGGGGGCTCGGTGGAATCCAGCCGAACGGACCTTTGTCGTTTTATCGCCGGTGTGGCAGATGTCGTCTCTATGGACCCGTCATTGCTGCGCGTCGCGGCGCAAGAGTCCTGGCGCGGCGGCTTGGGTCCGCGATACCATGACCTGCAGTTGGCATCGGTGCGAGACGGCCGCCGCAGCAGCCCGGGGCCACGGGGACCGCACGGGACGCAATCTAGGAGTGTGAACATGGCTATGTGTCCGATTACCGACCTCAATCATCTGGCCCCTCCTTTTCTGGACGATCCATATTCCTTCTTTGCGCGTGCGCGCGCCGAGGCGCCGGTGTTCTTCAGTCCGATCTTCCATCTCTGGATCGGATCAAGTAAATTCGTCCGTCCGTCGCTGACGCTGTTGTAGATCGGGTG
>CALFML010000863.1 GCA_937879845.1 uncultured Myxococcales bacterium | reverse complement strand
ACGTGTGCTCTTCCGATCTCCGCCCGCCCGCTCCGTGCCGCGCCGCCGAGCAACAGTGCAAAGAGGATCAGCCCGACCGCAAGCGCGCTGCCGGAGTGCCCGGTCCTTATCCTGCGTGCGCGCCCGGCGCCTCGGCATGGCAGTGCGAAGAACACGTAGGCTGTTTTATAGTGAGTTATGGAATTAAGCGAACCGGAGCGCGCAACGGCTCGCTTTCAAGCCGTGGTCTCGTCGCTGCTTAGCGCCGGCCGCGGGGCGCAGCTTTTAGCCTACAGCCCGCGTGAGGCACGTCTTTTGCTCGGCGCCGATAAGCCGCGCGAGCTGCCCGTGCTGGCGCAGGTGCTCCTGAGCCAAGCAGAAGACTCCGCCGCGCTGCGCCTGCGCTGTCAGCCCTTGCTCACCGAGCTTTTGGCGAGCCGCAGCGGCGATCCCGCGGGCCGCTTCCAGCTGCGCCTTCTCATCGTGGCACCGGACGCCGATGCCGAGCCTGTGGACGCAGTGCTGCGCGAGCTACGGGCGTCCGCTCCCGCGGCCCCCACCCTGCAGGCGTTCCTCATAACCAGCGATGGGGCGCTGCATCCACCGGCGGGCGCTCAGTTCAGCGAGGTCGGTCCGGCGCTGAGCGACCAAGCCAAGGGGCCGCTTGTCCTCACCCCGGAAGCGGAGTTTGCCGCCCGCTGCCTGGAGGCGATCCGCAAGACGCAGGAGAGCCACCGCGCGGTCCGCGACTTCGCCCAGCTCCTACAGCAGCGCCGGACCCCGGCGACCTATGCCTTGCTCGCCTTGAACCTTGTCCTTTTTGCGCTCAGCTACCTGTTCGGCAACCCGGACCAGCTGGCAACGCTCGGCCGGATGGGGGCGGCTTCGTCGCAGCACATCCTCGCCGGGCAGTGGTGGCGACTGCTGGCGGCGACCGCGCTGCACGGCGGGCCCTTGCACATCTTGTTCAACTCCCTGGGCCTGTGGAACCTCGGCCGCCTGCTGGAGGGGCTCTTGGGTTCGTGGCGGTTTCTCTCGCTGTATGTCTTGTCGGGGCTTTCGGGGAGTCTGCTCGGCGTGGCGCTGGCCAACTCTTCCAGCGTCGGCGCATCCGGTGCGATCTGCGGACTCCTGGCAGCGGCGGCGGCGCTCGGGGTGCGGCCGCGCGGTGAGCTGCCGCCGCCGATCGCGCACAACCTGAAGAACATGGCCCTGGCCAACCTGGGAATCACCGCGCTGGTCTCCCTGCAGGCGCGGGTCGATTGGCGAGCCCACCTGGGCGGTGCGCTTATCGGCGCGCTGGTCGTCCTTGTCGGCCTCTTACGGCCCACGGTAGGAAAGCCGGCGGCGGCGCCCATTGGGCAGTGGGGACACGCGCTCCTAGGAACAATCGCCGCCGTAGCCCTACTCCTAAGCATCGGGGTCGCGCTGCTGCGCGGGCAGCCATGGCTGCTGACCCATCCCGAGCAGCGCCAGCGCATCGCGCTTCCGGGCACTCCGTTTTCGCTGGAAGTGCCGCGGTCGTTCGGGGCCGGCGCTGCGGGTACAAGCGGCGAAGGAACCATGTCGCGCGTCTTCGACGACCCGATCGAGAGCCCCGGGCTTTTAGTGCTCACCGCCGAACCAACCAAGCTGCCGCTGCCCAAGGCCGCGGATCGCCAGCTGTTCTCCATCCCGCTTTTTCAGTCCGCGGAGGAAAACGCGGCGGCGCGCTTGAAATCGGTAAGCGGGCACCGCTCCACCATCGATGACTTCCCCGTGATGGCGCTCTCCGGCGTGCTGCCCAAGGGCGAGCGGGTGCAGCAAGTCATCCAGGTGCGCGCCAGCTATCTGCTCATTGTTCAGCTGCGCATGCGACCGGATACCCCGCAGCGCATGGTGCCGGATCTGGAAGAGCTCATCGCGACGATTCAACCGAGGGAGCCATGAGACCGCAGCCCAGGCGTACGCGCCCAAAGGGATCGGTGCCCGCGCCGGAGCTGCGGCGCGCCGCGGCGGGCGGGATCCTCATCGCGACTCTGCTGCTGCTCGACGGCGTCGGCGGGGCCGATTCTGCCGCGCCGCTCTCGACCATCGAGGGGATTAGCAGCTACCGCCTGAGCAACGGGCTGCAGGTGCTGCTCATCCCCGATGATGCGCAGACCAAGGTGACGGTGGCCGTCACTTATTTTGTCGGCTCGCGCCATGAGGGCTACGGCGAGACCGGCATGGCGCATCTGCTGGAACACATGCTGTTCAAAGGCACGCCCCGCCACCCCGCTCCCGACGTCGAGCTCGATCGCCGCGGCGGCGAATGGAACGCCGAGACCGAGACCGACTGGACCTACTACTATCAGACCCACCTCGCCGACTTTCCGGCGCAGGGCAATCTGCGCTTCGCACTGGATTTCGAAGCCGAGCGCATGACCCGCGCCCGGCTTGTGCAGTCGGATCTGGACAAGGAATTTTCCGTCGTCCGCAACGAACTTGAGATCGGCGAAAACTCGCCCGCCGAAATCTTGCGCCAGCGGGTCCTGCGCGCCGCGTTCACCTGGCACGGCTACGGCCGCGACACCATCGGCAGCCGCAGCGACATCGAGCACGCGCCGATCGAGCGCCTGCGCCAGTTCTACCGCCGCTACTACCGGCCTGACAACGCGCAGCTGACGGTCGCCGGGCACTTCACCAAAGCCGCGGTCATTCCCTGGATCGCGGCGACGTTCGGCAAGCTGGCGCGGCCCGCGGAGCCGGTGCCGGCGACCTACACGGTGGAGCCGCAGCAGGATGGGGAGCGTCAGGTGACGCTGCGCCGCTCGGGCGAGGTGCAGCTGGTCGCAGCCGCCTATCACACCCTGCCGGCCGCGCATCCCGACTACCCCGCGGTCGAAGCGGCGATGGACGTGCTGACGCGGGAGGGCACGGGGCGGCTGTACCGCGAGCTGATCGATCCCCCCCAGGGACCGGCCCTGTGCACCAGCCTGCACGCGGAGACGCCGCCGCTGGTCGAGCCGGGGTTTATCTGGCTGCTCGCCCAAGTCCAGCGCGCCCAGAGTCCAGAGCAGGTGCGCGACCGGCTGCTCGCCGGAATCGAGGGACTTTCCCGCAGTCCGGTTACGGAAGAGGAGCTCCAGCGCTTCAAGCGCCGCAAGCGCCGCGAGTTCACCCATCTGTTGACCGAAGGCGCGCAGCTGGCGGAGGCGCTGCGCCCCTGGTCGGCGGCGGGCGACTTCCGCCTGATGCTGCTTTATCGCGACCGCATCGAGCAGCTGACGCCGGAACATGTCACCGCGGTGGCCAAGCGGCTGCTGCTCCCGGCCAACCGCACGGTGGGATTTTTTCTTCCCACCGCGCAGCCGCAGCGCGCGCCGCTGGCGGTGGCTCCGGCAGTCGCGGCCCAGTTGAACGGTTACAAAGGGCGCCCCCTGCCGGCCGCTGGCGAGGCGTTTGCACCGACCGTGGCGCAGTTGGAGCAGCGGACGCGCCGCCTGACCCTGCCGGACGGGATGCAGCTGTTGCTGCTGCCCAAAAAGACCCGCGGGGAGACCGTCGAGCTGGCGCTGCAGCTGCGCTTTGGCAGCTTGGACTCTCTGCGCGGCCAGGCGGCTGCGGTGGAGCTGCTCGGACCGATGCTGCTGCGCGGGACGCGCCGCCGCAGCTTCACGGAGATAAGCGATCGGCTCGATGCGCTGCAGGCCGAGCTGAGCGTCCTATCGGGGCGCAAGAGCTTCCTGCCGCAGGCGGTGGAGCTGCAGGCGCGAACGCTCCGGCCGCACCTTTCGGATCTTCTCTCACTCCTTGCCGAGCTTGTGCGCGAGCCGACGTTTCCCCCGGCTGAGTTCACGCGCATCCAGAAGGCGTTCGTGGCGGCGCGCGAAGTCAGCCAGCAAGATCCGGCGGCGCTGGCCAAGACCGTGCTTGGACGAGCGCTGTCGCCGTGGCCGCCGGGGGATGCGCGTTACTTTGCCACCCTCCCGGAGCAGCTGGCGGAGCTTAGGGCGGTCCGCGCGGCCGACCTCATGGAGCTGCATCAGTCGCTGCTCGGCGCCGATGCCGGCCTGTTGGTCCTGGTCGGGGACTTCGATGCCGATGCCGTAGCGGCGCAGGTGACGCAGCTGTTTGCCGGCTGGCGGGCGCGGCGTCCCTATCAGCGCATCGCCCGGCCGCCGCAGACCGTGACGCCGGGTGAAGTGGTGCTCAGTCTGCCCGACAAGCAGCTCGCGGTGGCGGCGCTGGCGCTGCCGCTGCAGAGCCACGATCAGGCCGCCGACTATCCGGCGCTGCGTCTGCTCGGGTATCTGCTCGGCGGCGGCAATACGGCGCGGCTCTATCACCGCGTGCGCGAGCGCGAAGGGCTGTCCTATAACGTCGAGGCCAGCGTGATCGTGCCGCCGCAGCATGAAGAAGACGGACCCGGCGCCGGCGCGATCGTCGCCCTGTCAACCTGCGCTCCGGACAATGCGCGTAAGGCGATGGAGTCCATGCTCGCGGAGCTGCAAGCCGTGGCGCAAAGCGGCGTCAGCGCCCTGGAGCTAAAGACGGTTCAGCAGGGCTATGCCCGCGCCGTGGAGGCAGAGCTTGGGGATGACGGCCAGCTCACCGGGCTGCTGCTCGACCTCTTGGCGGAAAAGCGTACGCTGCGATTCAATGAGGCGGTCGATCGTCAGATCGCCGCCCTGGACCCGGCCGCGGTGCAAAAGGTGGCGCAGAAAGTTTTGCTCCCGGCTCGCGCGGTCCGCGCGCTGGCCGGCGACTTCTCCGCCACGCCCGCCGCATCCTCTGCGCCGACGGCGCCGCCGCGGCCAAAAGGGTCACCACCGAGCAGCCGTTGACGCCGAGCCGCACTCTGGGTAGGTTCAGCGAAAGTAGATCGCTGCGGAGGACCCCGTGCGCAAAAGCAGGACAGACCGAGCAGGAGCGTCGCCGCCGCGCGCTGGCATGCGCGCCATGGTTTTGCTCGGTGCTCTTGTTCCGGCGGCGGCGGCGGCGCAGGACGCCGATCCCAAGCCGCAGCGCGCCACCCTGGCCTATTTCGGTGAGCGCGTCACGCAGCCCGGCGTCCGCATCGGCTATGAAGGGGCGGCGCTGTACCGGGCCCCGCATGAGCTGCTGCTGGCCGGAAACCTCGGCGGCTTCGCCGTCTCCAGCGGCTATGCGCTGATGGTCCTGTTCGAGGGCGGCTACCGCGTCACCGCGCCCTTCGGCGGATTTTTGGATCTGCGGCCCGGCATCGGCTACACCGCCGCCTGGATCGACTCCGGCGCCGTGACCAACGTCAGCAATTACCTCACCTTGACCGCCATGGGCGGCATCGGCTTCGACTTCTACCGCCGGCTGCGCGCCCCCGTGAGCCTGATGGCGCGCTCCGGCATCGTCTGGCGCAGCGGAACCGGTCCGGTAGAGGGCCTGAGCTATGCGCTCGATATCGGTATCGCGTACCAGTTTGGCACCGGCCGACCCAAGCCGCCGACTTTGCCCGTGACCTTTCCGCCGCCGGCCGAAGCGCCGCCCAACTTGGACGATCCGCTCGTGCCGATTGCTCCGACCCCTGAAGCGCCCCCGCTTCCGCCGCCGCCTCTGGCGCCTGTTTCCCCGGAAGCAGCGCCGCTAGCCGCCCCCGCAACACCCCCAGCCGCCAGCCCGGCCCAAGCTCCGCGCCCGTTAGCTCCGACGCCCGAAAAATAACCGAGAACGAAGAGGAGCCTTCATGTCGCCAATTTGTCGCGACCCCCTACCATAGAGTGGGTGGCGCCGGAGGCGGGGCCCCCGGCGCGCCAGCGACGGGGTGCCGCAGGCGACAGGACCCGCGGCGCAGCCAGCAAAAGTTTCTTTTTGTAATGGCCGACGCCGTACAAAGGCACGGCCGTAGGTTTTGGTGCGTGCGTTACGTGTTGGGAGAGCGCTTGCGAGGCGTCTTGGGCTGGCCCATATCGCTGCTGCCCGGCGGGGAGTAGTCCACCCAGCGGTAGCTCGGCTCGGGGCGGATATCGACGTGGATGAAGCCGGCGTGCGGGTAGATGCCGATGCCCATGCCGCCGGTGTCCAGGCTCTCGACGAACTCCTTCAGCTGCCGATCGGGAATGCCCGGCACGCTGATGTCCGACGCGCTGCCGATGTAGTGAAAGCTGGTGGTGCGCTTCTGGTTGCGGAAGCCCGAGACCAGGGTGATCGGCTTTTTGTAGCGATCGTAGATGTGCGAGAGGATCTCGTACAGGTGGGGATCGATTTCCTTCTCTGCCTCGGTGCGGCGGCAGCGCCACACGCGGTTGAGCTGCTCCAGGGCCGAGTCGTTGTAGCTGCCGTCCGGGTTGTAGAGGTTGACGGTGACCAAGCGCTTTGGCTCATTGACCGAGCTAATCTGCAGGTTCCCCGATGGCCGAGCCAGCGGCTTCACGCGCAGGTGCGACTCGGAAGCGAGGTAGCCGGAAAAAATCGGATGCCGAACTTTGGACTTCTGGGCGTGCGCGTCCGCGCGCACCGCCGTTGGAATGACCGCCAGGCACGCCCCGAGCACGAGCGCCGTGACCCGCGATTTGACTAGACCCCTGACCAGTGCCCCCACTGACGAACTGGCCGACGATTTCGATAGCCCGGTGAAACTCGCTACCGTCACCATGGCACACTCTCCGCTGATTGGTTTCACTGAACTCTGCCTCCCTATATCCCAGGCCCCCGGCTCGCCTTTGTCAGGCGATTGCTCGATTTTTTGTTGCTGCTGTGGGCCGGTCCTCCCCACCAAACACCTGCGTGGGGTTTTTTGTTCCCAGTTCCTCCTGGTTCTTCGACGATAAGAAACCTTAATTACGAGACAGCATAAGATAGATGTTTCTCACCGTAGCCGGGCCCAAGAGTTACGGTCAAGGAAAAATCTTTGCGCCCAGCACTTTTTTTCGACGAAGAAGTTTAGCAGCAGAGCTTTTTTGAAAGCTGGCTCACCGCCGAAAGAGCAGATAACTCTGTGAATCGACAGCGGAATATTCTCATACACCGTCTCATATACCGGCGGACATTTGAGCAGAGCGGCGAGATGAGGGGGGTGGGGCAGTCCGCGCCGGTAATTTTTCTACCGCGATTCAGCGAGCTAGCCCCCGGTCGGCGCTAAGGTCCCGACCTGAACCTTTACCAGGGCCTGATGTGGGAGATGAAGGAGCTCGATTCCCAGATGCGCGGCGACTTCGAAGATCCGGTCGTCGCGGTAAAACTCGCCGTAGACGATGCGGGTGATGCCGGCGTTGGCGATGGACTTGAAGCAGGACCAGCACGGGGAAGCCGTCACATACAGATGCGCGGCATTTATCGGCACGCCGTTTCGCGCCGCGTGAATGATGGCGTTCTGCTCGGCGTGGATGGTGGCGAGGCAGTGGCCGTCCTGCATCATGTGGCCGACCTCGGAGCAGTGCGGCATACCGCGGATGGAGCCGTTATAGCCGGTGGATAGAATCGTCCGATCGCGGACGATGACGGCTCCGACGTTTTTCCGATCACAGGTCGAACGCGATGCGACCACGCTCGCGATGTCCATGAAGTACTCATCCCAAGAGGCTCTGGTCATAGGTTCCTATTTGTCTGGTTGTCGCAGAGATCGATGGGGGGTCGATGGGGAAAAGGATTCCCAATGCGCAGCTTGGTGATGCCGGTGCCGCAGAGTGCAGCGTAATTTTCATTCCATCGCGAGAGCGTAGGAGGTTCCAATTCCAGACAAGCCAGCTGAAGTATGTAGAAGGGGCAGCGATTGCTCCTCGCTGATTGAGTCTCATGTTTCCCTTACGAAGCAAGGCCGGGGAAGTCAAGGCTTAACTTGGCGGCGATCGGCCTTGATTTGACCAAACCTCGGAAGGAGGCCGACGGCAGCCGGAAGGACAGCCAAGCGGGTTGTGCTATGCTCCCAGTATGAGCAAGGCCTACAAGTGTCCAGTCTGTCTCAATGAGGTGGACGCCGCGGCCACGGTCTGCAGCAATGCGGCCTGCCGCGCCGAGCTGATGTTCTGTTCCCACTGTCGCGACATCTCCACATACGTGCTGGCGGAGGAACGCAAAGGCCGCACGGCGCGCAACACCTACCGCTGCGACCGCTGCCAGCGGCTCGGCGTCAAGTGCTACACGTGGCTCTCGGGGGGCTACTGCAATGGCCTCGCGCGGGCCGGCGGGAGCTTCGATCGGCCGCTGTGCTCGGGGTGCGGCCGCGACCGGCGTTCCGGCACGGCGTCGAGGCCCATCCCGGCGCGGGAGGAGACCCAGCGCTGACGATCCTCGGCTCCTACCACGTCAGCCAGCAGAACACGTTCACCGGCAAGCTCACCGAGGCGATGCTCGACGACGTGATGGCCCGGCTGTGACACCGAAACTGTCGGTGCCGGCCGACAGGCTGGGTTCATGATCGATCACTACGGCATCAACGTGACAGACCTGGCTGCCACCGCACGTTTCTACGACGCGGTGCTGGGGGTAATGGGCTTCACCCGTCAGATGGACTTCGGCGAGGCCATCGGCTACGGCACCGACGGCCACCCCGACTTCTGGATCAGCGCGTCCGCACAAGGCGCATCGAACCGCGAAGCGCACATCGCGTTCACGGCGCAGAACCGGGCAGCGGTCGAAGCGTTCTTCGAGGCCGCCACCCAGTTGGGTGCGCCGATTCTGCACGCGCCCCGCGAGTGGCCCGAATACCACGACGGCTACTACGCGGCCTTCGTGCGCGACCCCGACGGCAACAACGTCGAGGCGGTCGTGCACCACTGAGGAAGCGCTGATCAACGCGCGGGTCGCTGGTTGAGCTGTGTCGAAACCCGTAGCCAGACGAGGTCTCGACAAGCTCGCCCAACAGAAGGTCAACGATTCCTGGCCACAGGCCACCACGGTCATGCCGGCGAACGCCGGGATCTCGTCTGGAGAACTCAGCGACCCGGCGCCATGGCAGGACGATCCTGGTATCGGCGCCCGAACACCGGTTGCTGCGTCGTCGAGGTGGCCGGGTCGTAGCGGTTGCCGCGCCGGATGAGCGGCGTCTTCAGGCGGTCGGGAGCCTGGGCGTAATCGTAGGCCCAGCGCCCGCGCGAGCAGAGGTAGCCGTGGTTGACCCCCTCGTACATCACGCCGTCCATCCGCTTCAGCTCGCCGCTGATCGTGCGCGCGTCGATCCGGCAACCGACCGCGCACATGTTGCAGGTGGTGACGGTGTGGTCGAGCTTCCACTCG
>CALFML010000862.1 GCA_937879845.1 uncultured Myxococcales bacterium | reverse complement strand
ACGAGATACATTGGCGTGACTGGAGTTCAGACGTGTGCTCTTCCGATCTGGGCAGCCATCCTGGAGCGATACTCTTTGGCGAGTGGGAGTGGAAACGGCACAATTAGGCTCCTCGGTCCTTGGATAAACCCCATCGCTGTCTCCTTTGTGCCGAGGAAGTCGCTGCCGAAGAGATGGACGAGAAGGTCATCGGGGATACGGTAACCAACCCTCTCGCCGCGACTCGGGTCGCGCAGCACGACAAAATAATCTGAGAGCTCCGGCTCCAAGATATCAGCCTTTCTTGGTGTCCAAGCTCTGCCATGTACTGTTCCCTTCTTTCCTTCGAAAGCGTCAAGGTAAGGCATCTCTCGTTTTTCTACGGGTATCTCGCTAGCTGGTCGTCTTGGCTTGAGGTGCTTCTCAACTTCAGCGAAGCGCTTCGGGGAAATCATCCCCTTCGTGAGAAGCTCATTGATCTCCTTGACAATTTGGTCCCCTTCCTCAGCGGAGGTCCGAGCAGCAGCTTCGATATTGCGAAAAAAGGATGCTGTGGTGAGATTGAAGCTGCCAACAACCAAGTCGACGACGGTGTCATTCCGCCAAAAGATCCAGCACTTGGCATGCAGCGGACGCTGAGCGTTATCCCGCGCAAATCTGAGGCGTCCACAGTCGAAGTGATTGCGGAGGCTGCGATTCGCAAGCATACGACGCATGTCGAGGAGAAGGGAATTCAAGTCCTCATGAGAGAGGATTCCGCCGATGACGACAGATATTCTGCGTCCTGTATCGAGGCAGCTAAGCAGCGCCTTGCGAAAATCCGCAGCTCTCCGATCGGCGCTTGCGAGGAGATCCAGGCTCTTCCATCCCGTCAGCACAGCGCGGTCATACTGATCAGACGATAGCCGGTGTTCCAAAAATTTGAGTGCCTCGCAGTCATGCCACAGGCTTGGGCTGTTTCTCCATCCTACGATGCGCACCGCTGGCCGGTGTGGTACTGACAAACGCTTCTTTTCCATCTGACCCACTCCTGTCTACAGGCCGCGCCTCATCGATCGGAGTCATCAATTTTATCTGCTTCCGCAGCCATAATAAATGCCCTGGGATATCGTCTTTCCAAGTCTTCGAAAAGACGCAGTTCGCGAGCCTTCACGTACCTGCGGAACGTCGGCATACCATCGGCGACCTTGCCTTTCCTGAAAAGCTCGCATGCCGCGAGCAAGTCTTGTCGCTCTGTTGCCGAAAGAAATAGAGACGGTGGCCATAGGCCCTGCTCCTCATAGTATTGCAGCTTTTCGTCAGGCCAAGCATCCTGAGCCGATCTATTGAGCGACTCGTCAAGCGCGAAGAGATTGCCTGTGTGCCACAGGTCGTTTGCGCCCTCGTATCGGTGCAGTCGTTCGCTGCCATCGGGTCCGCGCCAGCGCATGTTGGCGACGCGCGCCACCGGGTAGAGATGTTCCCAATCGAGCTTCCGCCCTGCCGGTAGCACGTAAGGGACATCTTGCGCGATATAAAGGGCGAGGTTCCAGTTATCGTTGACAAACCTGCGCTGCTCGGACTGAGTGGTTACTTTGGCGATTTGTTGGCGGCTCTTCCGCAAGCCCGGCCACTGCACTTGGCAGTCACCGGCGATTGCACCCAGCGGAAACGGCTCGTTATGTGCCCCTGCTTGCAGCGCACGATGGAACGCCAGCCGATCGAATGGCTCGGCAAATACTTGGCGATACCGGAATGCCGAGGCTCCGAATAGGTAGCTCCAAGCGCAGGCGAGATCATCAGTTGTCGGCGGCCAATGGTTACGAGCCACGGCCCAGCCGAATACATGATCAAACAGCGCGGGATGAACCACGTTGAGCGCATGCCCCAGGCCAGAACTCTCGATGGCCCACTTGGAGATATCTCGAATCCGCAGAAGCAATCTGCTATTGGCCTGAGCAAAGCACTCCATCTGCTGAACGAGTTTTCTGCCTTGGTCTCCATGCAGGCGCTCCACGTCAAGAGGGAGCAGATCTCCACTCCCTAACTCGTGGTTCGCGACTCGTGCCAGGAGGCGCAACGCGGTCGTTCGACGCAGCAACTGACTCGCCTGATGAACCCTTTCAACATGCTCCTCGGCGTCAAACCAGAGCGTCTTTACCCCAGCAAAGAACACGTCATCGCCAGCGACATAGGTGCCTGTCCGGTTCACCCTGGCAAAGACCTGCAAGACATCCAGAGGGCCATCCAGGCATAGCCTCACCACTGGAATGGCGCGGGCGTACCAGGCCTGGAGCAGACGACGCAGGCGATCTGCGGCGGCTCTCTTGGCCCCAACGTCGGCAGCGCTCCATCGCTCGTAAGTACACAGGGGGTCAATCTGCTCGGCAGTCTCGAGTAGGCGCTCTGTGGTCGCGGAATCCACTTCTGAGCACGAGGGAAATGCCTCCATGCGCGAAGCGTGATATAGACCTGAAACATCCAGCCATCGCCAGCGCTCGTCGATTACATCCGCAGCGCCGGCCAGCTGGATATAGCGAAGTGCCTCCTCTTGTTTACGCTTTCGAAGGGTGACATCGTCGATGCTTCGTGGCAGGTCGAGCCGAACCAGAAAATGCCGCCGCTCTGGCTCCGCCGGGCCTGCAAAAAGCCAGGCGAGAGAATTCAGCCGCTGCTGACCATCAAGCAGCTGCCAGGTACCGTCGGGAGCTGCCTTACGCACACGGAGGTCTCCTGCTGCCTCAAGCACGCTGCCGTCGTGACGAACAGTACAAAGCAGAAGCGACCCGATCGGGTAGCCGAAGAGCAGTGAATCAAGCAGGTAGGCGACCTGCATCTCTTTCCAGACCTGACCACGCTGCACCAGCGACAGGCACCACGGATCTCGTCCTGTCTCCGTCCTGATGGACACCAACTCTTCGACCGAAAAAACATCGACCGCAGTTGCTGGCTCTGCTCGCTGGAGCATCTGCTTCCTCTCATGGCACTTATGTAGTCTCGATTTTTGCCTGCTCAGCGCATTGGCTAGACCTCTCCTACCAAGCGGATCGTTTGCAGGTTAATCTTCATCGCTGAGCACTGCCTCGTACACCACGCCATCAGCCTCGGTCAGCGGCTCTTTGACTTGCAGGTTGATATGGCTCGGTTCGAAGCCGGCGGCGGAGTGGGCATCTGCTTCGATGCGCAAGATCAGCTTGTCCGACTTGCCGGCAAGCTGGTTGATAGCCTTGGCCACTTCGTACCACGTCTGCGCTCGGCCCTGCATGGTCAGACGAAGCAAGAAGCGCTTGCCGCGAGCGCCTTTGGCGACCGGCTTGGCCGGAGGCACCGTGGCCGCAGGGGTTTGACCAGGGGCCGCCGCTCCTGTCCCGGCACTAGCGCCGCCCGCAGGTGCCGCGGCATGCTGCGACGCCGCCTCCGCGCTCGGCAGCGGTGATTCGGTGCTCGGGACTCGCTCCGCGATGAGCTGTTCGGCCAGCGCGGGAGTCAGGAGGTAAGCCCCATCTTCCGCATTGAACTCATCGGCGGTATGCTGACTGCCCAGACGGACACTGATGGCCGGGTTGACGACGAGCTTACCGTCCACCACCTGCGCCGAGGGAACATAGCCAAGCCGCTTCTCGCTGACCGCCTTGGAAACGGCCGCAAGCACAACATGCTCGGAGCGTATCTTAGGCCAACGGACGAAGCGGAAGAAGCCTTCGATGGCCTCGGTCAGCGGCATGGATGAGGTCTCAGTTCCGATGCCCAAGATTTCGACGAGGCGCTCTACCGTGATGTCGGTGAAGACATGCCGCTTCAGCAGATCGAAGATTGTCCTATGCGGATCGGCCTGCGCCGCTAGCCCGCCCAGGTCGATGGTGCGGAAGGTGACGGGCGAGTCAGGGTCATCCCCGTACTTGTCGAGCACCGGAAGCAGCACCTGCGCATACAGGTTGCGGCATGCGGTATCGAGATCTTTGTCCGCGGTGCGTTGCTTGTCGTCTAGCTCGTCTATCTGCTCTGATGTAACGCTCGGCAGCCGCTTCGCATTGGCCTGTTTGCGCAGCGAGGTTAGCGCGAGTGACTTACGTGCATGGGTGCGAGCTTGATCTGCCTGCACGCGGCTCGGCAAAACAAACCCGACGCCGTTCTTGAAGTGCCGCTTACCACCGGAGGCTCGGGTTTGCAGGAGCGCGCGGGCTTGGCTCTCTGCTTGGGCAGCGGTCTGCTCTGCCCATTCGAGCGGCATGTATGCGAGCAAAAAATGTCGCTGATCGTCGGGGATGCGCGCTGCGTTCTCGGGCCAGAGAATGCCTGTAGGCGGCTTGAAAAACTCACCGAGGATGCCACGAATCTTCTCAGTGACTTTGTCGCCGTCCACGCCGGCCTCGGCTTCCTCCACCAGCTTGATGAGGCTTGGGATCGTGTCCAGCCGATAGCGCCCGCCGGTCGCATGCAGGTGCAAGAGCAGCTCTCGTAGCTCGTTGAGCGCCGCCTCCAGGCTGGGGGCCTCGACTCCTGGTCGCAGACACGACGCGATCAGCTCTTGCTGCGTAACGCCGCGCTGGTCGTCCTTGCGCACGCCGAACGAGTACATGGCGATGGCCGTCGCGGTCGTGCTGCCGACGCGCGCCTGGAGCAGCGCCGGGCTCATGTCGCCGATGCGCCGGTCCACCCGCTTGGCTCGGGCGCGGTCGGTGGCGATGTCGGCGTCAATCACCGAATCCCATTTTTCGCGCTCGCCGACTTGGCGATAAAACTCGTTGCGCACGTCGGGATCGTCGAGCGGGATGTCGCCGGGGGCGATGAGCGCTCCATTGTGGCCACGATGAAACAGGACATGCACCACGGCCCCCAGGAACTGGAGGGCACCGCGCGTTCGCTGGTATGAGGGCAGGCTGCCCCAGCGCTCATACATCAGCCGAATGAGAGACGGGTGGAAAGGATAGGACGTGATGATGTCCTCTCGCAGTACACGCGCTTCGGCCTCGATGCGCTCGGCGTCGGTTTGTCCGCTGGAGGCAGCATAGCGCCGCCACTGCGCGACATAGGCATCCGCGACCCGCGCTTGTTCTACGTCGGAGCCGAGGGACTTGAACAACCGGCGGCGGATGATCTCGCGCACCTCGCGATCTTGGACCGGCACGCGCCGCGCATCGACGCGACCGACCAGCTTGTCGAGTGCCTGCAAAAGCCCCTCCTCACCGACCGCTTCGGCGATGCTGGCCTGCAGCGAATAGACGAGAACCGCGCTGGGATCGTTGGCAACCGTCTCAGTCATCTGCTGCAGGAACGCCATCGTCTGCCGCCCGAGCGTTGTCTCGCGCGCCTGAATGGCCATTGCCGAGGAGACGTACACCAGCACCTCATCGGCTAGGATCAGCGCCCCTTCCCCCTTGGGTCCACGCAGCAGCGTTTCGATTGCTTGCCCGCCAGGCGCGGCGAGCGCTTCGTCGCTGGCTCGCATGACTTGATATCCGTCGGCGCCGCCAAGACGATAGGCCAGCTCGCCCCAGAGCGTGTGGATCTTGAATCCTTCTGGGACGCGCCGCCCTTCTGCGGAGTTGAGATCTGCGCACGGCAGGACCGCTACCCGTACCGGGCCGGGGTCGAGCAGATCCTTCAGACCACTGCCCGCGAGCGATTCCGACCGGCTGCGCGCCAGATGATATAGCGCGACGAGGGAGTGCGACTTGCCGCCGCCAAAGGGGGTGCGCAGCTGAAGCACGCGATCCACTTTGCGGCCGGATAGCGCTGCCTGCACATCCCAGAGCAAGCGCTTCAAGTCCTGGGTCATGTACGTAGCGGCGAAGAATGCCCGCGGGTCGGTATAGCTTTTGGCGAGCTTGGCGTCGCCGCGATCGATCCGTCCCAGGTTCACGGCGTACTCGGCGCGGACCGCATGTTCGTCGCGCACGTCGTCGTGGGGCAGCGCCACCTGAGTCCAGGGCGGTAGCGTCAGCGGCAGCTCGGTCGGGGATGGC
>CALFML010000861.1 GCA_937879845.1 uncultured Myxococcales bacterium | reverse complement strand
GCCGCCGAACGCTACCGGCGCGAGCCACCCGAGGTCGCCGGCGACACGCTGGCGGCGCTGATGAGCGAGCCGTGGCCCGGCAACGTCCGCGAACTCGCCAACGCCGCCGACCGCTTCGTGCTCGGTCACCTGCTCGGTCCGGCCGCGCTCGCCGCCGGCGCACCGGCGCAGTCGCTGCCCGATCAGGTCGCGGCCTTCGAGCGCGTCGTCATCGTGCAGGAGCTCGAACGCCAGGACGGCAACGTCGTCGCCACCGCCGATGCGCTCGGCGTGCCGCGCAAGACGCTGTACGACAAGCTGAAGAAGTACGGCCTGCGCCGCGAGGACGGTTTCCGCTGAAGCCCGTGCCGCTTCAGGCCGCGGCCGGCGCGTGGCCGTTCCGGTGCCGGGCGGCGAAGCCTGCACACCGGCAAGGCACGCAGGCTTCGGCAGACACCGGCGCGGGTCCCGGCCAGCCCTGGATGACCGGCAGTCCGCTCAGCCCGGCACGCATCGTGCTATGTATGTTCACCCCGGCGATGGAGTGCCGGCACACGGGCCACTCCCCCCGGATGACCCGTGTACCAGCGTCCGGACACCCCCGTCCGGAAAACCTCAGGCATGACCGGCCGTGACGGCCCCGTCAGGCGCGCCCGCCGTGAGCGCGGCGCGCTCCGGCCGGGTCGGCGCCGGGAAACGACCGCCCGCTGCCGCTCGCCCGGACGCGCCTCAGCGACGCCAGAACGGCTTGGCGGCCTCGCTCAGCGCATCGGCGCGGCTCATGCCGATGTCGGTGAGTGCGTGCTCGTCGAGCCGGACCAGGGCGCGGCGCTCCCTGGCGCGCATCACCCACAGCCGCAGCAGTTTCAGCGCGCCGACGAACCGCGACGGGGATTCGATGTCGACGCGCACCGGTACCATCAGGCCGCTGCCGCTGATGGCGTTGACGAGATGACCGGCACCCGGATGAACGACGAAACGACTGAACATGATGACCACCTGCAACAGCCCCGATCGGTCGCCTCGCGTCAATGCACTGTTTCGGTTCACACCATCCCTGTGACGCGACGACCAACCAATGACTTGTAACGATTTGCACCAATTTGAAACAGTACCGCTCTTTGTTGGTGCAATGCTGGTCCGCGCCCGCAGCGCCTGCAAACGACAAAATCTCACCCTCGCACAAATCCGGGTTTAACGAAGATGGCCTATCGCCTGCCGCCCCTGAACGCCCTGCGCGCCTTCGAAGCCGCCGCCCGCCATCTGAGTTTCAGCAAGGCCGCCGAGGAACTGTTCGTGACGCCGGCGGCGATCAGCCACCAGATCAAGTCGCTGGAGGAGTTCCTCGGCGTGCAGCTGTTCCGGCGCATGAACCGCGCGCTGGCGCTGACCGACGCCGCGCAGGCCTGCCTGCCGCGGCTGCGCCAGGGCTTCGATGCGCTGTCCGAGGCCGTCGATCTCGTGCGCGCGCAGGAAGACAGCGGCCTGCTGACCGTCAGCCTGACGCCATCGTTCGCGGTCAAGTGGCTGGTGCCGCGGCTCGACCGCTTCTCGGCGCTGCACCCGAACATCGAGATGCGCATCGCCGCCAGCAGCCGCCAGCTCGACGAAAGCACTTCAAGAGTCATGGGAGCCGGCACCTCGCGCCCCGTGCGACGGGAAGCGCGATTTTCCAGCAATCGCGCCCTCGCAGCGCGGCGGTCGGACTTCCGGAGTGCCCGGGCGCGTGCAGGGTTGGCGCGCCGGCCTCGGCCGGTCAGACGAAGCCGAGGTTGCGCTGCGAGTAGTTGCCGATGTTCGGCACGACCAGGGCCAGGTCACTGGCACCGACGCCCAGCCAGGTGGCCAGCGTGCCGGCGAACTGATCCACCGAGGTGGTGGGCAGCAAGCGCCCCTGACCGACATCGTCGGGGCCGTTCACCGCCACGGCCGGTGCGGTGCCGTAGTAGCGCCCCCCCTGCACGGCCCCGCCCAGCACCAGGTGGTGGCTGCCCCAGCCGTGGTCGGAGCCGTCGCCGTTGCTGGCCAGCGTGCGGCCGAAGTCGCTGCCGGTGAAGGTGGTGACCTTGTCGGCCACGCCGAGCGTGACGGTGGCGTCGTAGAAGGCCTTGATGGCCCCGGCCACCAGGCCCAGCTGCACCGGGTGGTTGGCGATCAGGTCGTCGTGCATGTCGAAGCCGCCGAGCGAGACGAAGAACACCTGCCGCTTCATGCCGAGCGTGGCGCGGGCCGCGATCAGGCGCGCCACGATCTTCAGCTGCGCGGCCAGCGGGTTGTCGGCCGGGAAGGCGAGGTCGTGCAGATGGTCCGCCACAACGATATCGCTTATCACGCCTCTTCCGCCAACCGGCGCAGTATCGGCATCGAGCACTGCGCCCGCCCGCCGCGAACTTTCGGCCACGACGATCTTGGGATCATGCCGACGCCGAGTCAGTATGAGAGCTCGGCGCGGCTGGTGCGCTTTTTGTGCGAGCTCTATTCGCTGCCCATGGATCGTACCCACATCTTGGGCCATGTAGAGGCGGATCCCGGCACGAGCCACACGGACTGCCCCGTTGGTGCCTGGGACTGGGACCAGTTCATGACGACCCTGAGTTCCCTCGATTAAGCGGTCGCCCCCCGCACTCCACACCCCCCCGCAAACCTGAAATTCACCCCCACAGCGAAGCTGGGCCAGCCTGCCCAGGGCAACAAGTACGCCGCTCCGCCCAGCTGCACCAAGCCCAACATCGCAAACCTGAAATCTATCGCCCACAGCAACCTGAAATTTATCGCCCACAGCGGAGCTGGGCCGGGTCTGTGCAGGGCAAGAAGTACGGCGCGCAGCGCAGCTGCGCCAAGCCCAGACATACTTGTGCACCGTCCTGCACAGGCCCGGCCCAGCGCAGCGATGCTCACGAATCCGCGCAATGCCGAACTTCGGCCAGCCGCCCAGGTTGCGCCACCCCGCACAGGCCCCCGCCCAGCGCAGCGGTCCTCACAACTTTTCGGGATGACGCGATTAAGGCAGCGGAGCAGTCTGGACGGCAACAATCCGGCGTTTGTCTTCGGTGAGGATCGGCGGCGGCGGTGGCGCGGCATCCGTAGGATTCTCATCCGTGGCGCCAGCCTGCGGCGGTACATGGGCGGCGGCCCAGACGACAGTTTCCATAACACATGAGCCGGACAGCTCCAGGGCAAAAGCCATGTCGCCGCTATGGCCAACCTCATGGTTTTCATCGACACATTTATTCACGGCCTTGGAATTCATGGGACTCCTCCTTGAGAAATTGCATTCCTGCTACGATTATTTGTTCCGGCCTTCCGCTGCCATCGCAGCAGCACAGCGAAAACCCGTCGACTGACTCATCATGTTTGCTTCCGATCGGCTTCGCGTAGCGCAGCGCGCCGTATGGGCCGGGAAGCTCCAGCTGCCGCCGCGAATGACCCGCTCGATCGCCCCATCGTTTTCCGACTCCGGCTCCGGCGCGACCGGATCACGGCAGGGCTGCGGACACTCGCGATAGGTCTTTTCGAAACGATCCTGAACCCACTCAGCCACATTGCCGCCCAGGTCTACCACCCCATCAAGGGTCGTGTCCATGGGTGAGGTGCCAACCGGCCGCAGCTGCGAGCTCTGGTCGCAGCCGAGCCCGGAGTGTCTGGCCAGCACCACGTCTTCGCAGCGCGGCGCGCTCCCCCCCCAGGGATAGGTCAGGGCCTTGCCGCCGCGGGCGGTGAACTCCCACTGCGCTTCGGTGGGCAGCGTGCGGCCGATGGACTGGCAATAGGCGCGGGCGGCAAACCAGCTGACCATGATCGCCGGCATCGCCTCGCGCCCCGGAACCGGTTTGAAGCGGCCATTTTGATACATGAGACCGCGTACTAGTCCGTCCAGCGTATAGAGGTCGATCAGGTAGTGGTCTGCTCTTGTGACATAGCGGATTTCCGTCTTGGCGGCAGCGTCATCGCTCAGCGGCGCCCGAACGAAGGTCAGGGAGCCAAGCTGGGTGTTGAGCCACGCGGCCAGCTGACGGTTGGTCACCTCTGTGCGTTCCAGCGCAAAGGGCGCGACGGTAACCGTGCGTTGCGGGAATTCGCGCAGATAGGTCTCCCGCTTGCAAAGGCTGGATTGCGCGCCGAGCCGCTGCTGGCAGGTCTTATAAGCCTTGTCTATTTCCGCCAAAGAGCTGCCCATCACGAACGTACCGCCGCTAAACTTCACAAGCGGCGACACTCGAAGCACATCGTCAGCGGGCGGCGGGTCCCTATCGGGCGCCGTCATGGCGCTGCTGTCTCCGCGGGCCGTTGGCTTGGACACAGGAGCCGCGGCAGGCTCGCTCGCCTTCCGCGGCAGCGCTGTCGCAGGACCCGCACCCGCCCGCAGCGGCTCCGAGTGGAGCTGATTCCAAGCTCGGCGCCAGAGACTCCGCGCGTCCGACTGCAGGGCGACCGAGAGCGCCACGCACGCCGCCACCCCGACGGAGCTCAACGTCCGCAAGGAACCACGCTGCAGCTCGCGGCCGCGCGTCAGGGCGGGAAGCGAGCGCGGAGGACAGTAGGCCGGCACTGCGGCAGTGATCGCTGCGAGCAGCGCGTCGGCATCCGGATAACGATCCTCCGGCTTGGTGGCCAACGCCTGAAGCAGCACGCTCCACAGCGGCGCCGGGACATCCGCGCGCTGCTGCCGGAGGTACTCGCGCAGACCGCGCGGCCCGCTGCGGACCAGCGCCCCCCGGAGAGAGGACTCATCGGGCCCGTTGGGGTGCAGCGTCAACATCTCGACCAGCATGACCCCGAGCGCAAAGACATCGCTCCACGGACCCACCGCCTGCTCATCCCCCACCGCCTGCTCAGGCGCCATATAAAGCGGCGTACCCAGCTGCTGGCCGGCGACGGTACGCCGCTGGTTCCCCAGCCGCGCGATGCCGAAGTCCAGCAGCTTGGCGGTGAATCCCGAGGGCCGCTGCTGGGCGGTGGGAATCAGCATCACATTTTCCGGCTTCAGATCGCGGTGGGTGATCGGGCCCGGGTTTTGGATCTGATGCGCTGCGGCCACGCCGGCGCAGATTTGCAAGAACAGATCCATGACATCCGGGAGCTCCGGCAGATGACCATCGGCGAAGGTGCCAAGCCAATCTGCCAGAGAGGGTCCTTCCAGCAGCTCAAGGACCATGTAGTCCTGCTCGCGATACACGCCGCGCGCGCGGATCGCTACGATGTGCGGATGCGACATCAAAAGCTCCAGCGCCGAGCATTCCTGCGCGAAGCGCTGCCGCACCTCCGCGGAAGCCAGCTCCGTCCGCAGCACCTTGACCGCCACTTGCAGGTGGCCGTTTAGCAGATCATGGGCCTGCCATACTTCGCCATAGGTACCAGAGCCGATGCGCCGCTGCAGCTCATATCTCTGACCCAAGATCGTCCCCGGAACGATTGCCGCCAGGGCGGAAATGTCATTAGGAGAAGTGCGTGCCATTACTGGCTCCTACTGAAACAAACTGTTGCGGTTTCAAACGATTAGCCAGCATCGATTATGGACGCGGCGATTAGGTTTCTGTCAACGATCTGTTTTTTCCCAGCTAGTCGCGTGGCTCGAATCGAAACTCCTTGATGATGCACAACGGACTTAAAAGGAGAGGGAACTGCCAGGTGCGCAGAGTTGAGATGATCTCTTCGTCCGCGGAAGGAATGGAGAGCAGCACGTTGACGTGATCCACGCTGCCGCGGGCGGTGATGCACACCTGGTACATACCGGCGAGCGGCTCGCGGCCGCGGAGGTTGCGGAGCCAGCCTGGAATATGCGGCTCGGGTCCGTATAGCGGTTTCAAGGTCCGGGCTTGCTCGAACACGGCGACCGATTTCGTTCCTGCCCCCGCGGCGGATCCGCTGCCGCTCTGCGCGCGCGGCGGCGCGTTCTCCGCGGCGCTGGCTTCGGGGGGTCTGGCCGGATGAAGCTCGGCCGCCGGCTCCTTGGCCGCGGGCTTCGAGCCGCCTGCCGCGGCGGCGGGCAGCGAGTCCGTATCGTTCCCAGACGCGGCAGTCCGCTCACCGGTTGCGCCATACTCGCGAGCCCCGGAAGACCGGCGCAGAGCGGCTGCGGTCGGGCGTTTTCCTACCTTCGTCCCGGGGTCGCCGGGCGGCCCGGCTTGATGCTGAACCGCAGCTGTAGCTTCCCTGGGCGGTGTCGCATCAGCGGCAGAGCCTTCCGCAGATTGGCTGGCTGGGCCGGCGATGCTCTGCATCCCGGGTGGACTGGACAGGGCGACCGCCATGCGCTGCGCCCCTCCGGCATCGACGCCGGCCCCATCCCTCGGGCCGTGCTTGACCTGGGAGGGCAGCGGGCCATTGGCTCGGCGATACGAACGATGAAGCAGGCTCCCCATCAAGCCCAGAGCGAGCCCTGCCAGCAACAACCCGCGCCGCAGACGAGCCCCTAAGACCTCCCTGCGCAGCGGCCTTGGCGGCGCAGGCTTGGCGGCGGCGTTGCAGCTTTGTTGAGCGCCCGGCGCCGCCGGTTCGCCCGACTGGCTTTGGACGATGAGCTGGTTCAAGATCGCCGGGTCGATGCGCTGCGTCTGGCGGAGCGGATCCACGCCTTGCGGCGCTGCGGGCGACAGCTCAGCGGCGCGCGCGGGCTGCGGGGTCAGCGGCGGCAGCGATGGCGCACTCCGCGGCTGCGCGGGAGCGGGTCCGCACAGCGCCTGCATGAACTCCAGCACGGAAGGAAAACGGTCCGTCTTGTTCTTGCTGAGCGCGATCGTCAGAGCCCGGTGGACATGGGCTGGGAGCTCCGGCGCCAGGGCGGAGATAAGCGGCGGGGACTCCTCGCGAATCTTGCGCAGCAGCCGGAAGATATCGTCGTCTTCAAATGGCAGCTGGCCGGAGAGCATGCGATAGGCGGTAACCGCGAGCGCCCACTGATCGGTGCGCTCATCGAGCAAGCCGCTATGTCCGGTGGTGCCCTCCGGCGCCAGGTATTCGATCGTGCCCAAGATATCGCCGGCCGCGGTCTGATGCTGCTTACCGCCCAGGATCTTGGCCAAGCCGAAGTCCACCACCTTGACAACATCGGCAGCGGCGCCGTCCTTAGAGCTTTTCGTTTGCGCCAGGAAAATGTTCCGCGGCTTAATGTCGCGATGGATGATGCCCAGGCTGTGGACGGCGTGCAGGGCGCTTGCCACTTGCCGCACCACGCTCTGCACTCGCTCCAGAGGAAGCCGGCGGCGTACGCCGAGGTGGGAGTGGAGATCGGTCCCCTGGAGCAGCTCCATGACCAGAAACGGCCAGCCGTTTTCGTCGCGGCAGAACTCGCGCAGCTCGACGATATTGGGATGCAAGAGCCGGGCGACGACCGCCGCCTCATTGGCAAAGCGCTGCAGGGTCTCCGGATCCCTCAGCGCCATCTGCGTGAGCATCTTGACGGCGCACGGAGCATGCGTATGCAGATCGCGGGCGCGGAACACCGTGCCCATCGATCCCTTGCCGATGATCGCCTCAAGAAGATAACGCCCGGCCAATAAGCGTTCAGCCGGAGACTCCCGGCTGGCCGGCTTCTGGCCAAATTCTCTCCCGCCCATGTTTGACTTTAGCCCCGGCGTCTGGCCGAGCAAAGGATACCCAGACTGAAGGTAGGTATCGACAGAATGTCTGATTACACCCATCGCTCACTCCGACTTGAAAAGGACAAAAGGACAATTGCCATGGGAATAAGCAGGTCCTGTGCCACCGCCTGACATGAAATGATTCCTAGCGGCAGACGCTGAACCGGCGGCAGCGCAGCCAGTATTCACATTCTCACGATGTACTCTAAGGTACGCCGGGGTTCAAATCCGGTTGGGTGTTGACAATTTCGCTTGGGTAAACTGAAAATAGGAATGCTGCGAGTGTTGATTCAGGTGGGAGCGCACAGCATCGAGCCCGAGGTTCGCCCGGAAGGCTCGCTGCTGATTGCGCGGAGTGAGCGCGCGGGGGCCTTGCAAGAGAAACCCG
>CALFML010000860.1 GCA_937879845.1 uncultured Myxococcales bacterium | reverse complement strand
TGGCGTCGTACGGGCAGGCCAGCGCGCACAGCGAGCAGCCGATGCACGAGTCCTCTAGGATCACGACCTCTTTCTTCTCGGCGTCGAACTTGATCGAGTCGTAGGCGCACGGATCGATGCAGCGCTGATCGACGCAGGTGTGGCAGCAGTCGACGAAGTCGAGCGCCCCCAGCACCTTGCCGTTGAGCGACAGGCGCTTGGCGCCGTAGCGCTGCTCGCAGGCCTTCTCGCACTCGTAGCACTCGATGCACTTGTCCAGCTCGCGCACCCGCAGCGACATCGCGACCGACAGGCCGTGGCGGACGAAGAAGTCGGCGACCAGGGCGCGGGCGCCGGTGCTGGCCGACAGGCGGCTGCGCGCGGCATCGGCGGCGCGGCGCACGCGCTCCCCGAAGAACTGGTAGGTGCGGCGCCAGACATCAAGCCGCGGCAGGCTGACGCTGAGCACCCGGACCGGGGTCACCGAGTAGACGCCCAGGCCCACCGCGTCCTGCCCCGTGGCCTCGATGCTGACCAGATCCCCTTCGTTGAAGAGGCCGAGGTTGGACTCGCACATGCGGATGACCGGGCCGGTCTCCTGGCGGCGCTTGTGCTCGCGCTTTTCGGCTTTCTTGTCGCCGGTCTTGTAGGATTTCTGGGCCCGGCGCTCGCGCTCCAGCACATCGGGCCGGAAGCGGGCCAGCGCCAGCTGCCCCTCGAGCACGAGCAGCGCCTTGCCATCGGTGTCGAGCAGCATGTCGCGGCCCAGGCTCACGAGCTTGAGATCGCCGCTCTTTATCGCATCGGTGACAAACTGCGGGTTGAGGCCGTTGAGCAGCGGCGCCTCTTTCACCGCGTCCCAGGCCTCCTCCACCGGATCTTTGCCGACCGCCTGCATCGGCATGATCCCGCTCTTTTCGCCCAGGCCGACAAAGCCCAGGAACCGGCCGACCATCGTGCCTTCGGTCGGCAGATCCTCGCCGGGCTGCGGGATGCGCATGAGGCCGGACTTCTCGAGGAACTTGTCGAGGTTGCCGATCGCCGACTCTTCGTTGGCCCGGCGCTCGGCCGCCTCCTGCTGCACGAGCAGGCGCTGCGGGTCCAGCGGCGTCACCTTGGCCTTGCTGCGCGCCTTGACATCGGCCACCGGCTTTTTGCGCAGCTTGCCGCTGGCGTCGATAAACTGCGACGCATCGCGCATCACCGAGGCGTCCGACGGCGGGGCTGCCGCCGCGGCCGCCGCGCCGCCCTTTTTCGGCATCAGGTCGGCGAAGTTCATCGAGTCGACGATGCGCGTCGACTCGTTGTTGGGCATCGGGCTGCCGCCGAGGTCCTGGCCTTGGTCGGGCACGCTGAACATGCGCGTCGCCTCGTTGTTGCCCATCGGCGGCGCGGGGTTATACGGCATCGCCGAGCTGTCCATCATGACCGTGGATTCGCTAGGGACGCTGTACCCCGGAGGCGGGGCGGCGGCCGCCCGCAGCGCCGCCCAGGCGGCCGGCGACTGCTCGGTCATGATCGTCGCTTCGCCGGCGACCGGCGGGAACTCGGCTCCGGACTTACTTACGTGCACCGGGCCGCCTTGCCAGCGCCCCGGCGCCGGATCCGGTCCGGATTTGCTGGTCGGCGGCGAAGCGCTCGGCGTCCGCGCCGGGGTCGCCGTGGGTCCGGGCTTGCTCGCCGGCGGCGGGCCGCTCTGGGCGCGCGGCGGCGGCGGCGGCGGCGGTGGCCGACCTCCCGGCGGCGGCGGCGGACCCGGTTTGGCTGCCGGCTTGGCTGGCACCGTGGCCGCCGCGGCAGCGGTAGCTGGAAGCGTCACCGCCTTCATCTGGCTGGTCAGGCGCACCGGCCGCGGCGGCGGCACTTCGTCATCGTCTTGGCCGGCCAGGCTGCCAAGCGCCGGAACCGCCTTAGCCCCGGGGGCAGGCTGAGCAGCTGGGCGATTGGTGCCGGCGTCTTTCTGGCCCGCGCCTCCGCGGGGAGGCTCGGGGCTGCGCAAGGCCATATTGTCCCCCTCGAGTCCGCTGGGTAGAAAATTCCTCGCTTACTTTACCACGGACCGACGAGAACTTCGCACAAGAAATCGCGAAATATACCGTAACGTCAGGTTGCCCCGGTGCCAGGCGGTTTTCGTTTGAGCCTAGCCCGGCTTGCGACCGGCTTGAAACCCGGCCAAGCCATTTTGAACCGCTTGTCCGCGCATCTTTGTGACGGTAAGGCGTGGTAGTTCGCGAAACGACTAGAGAAAACTAATTGACAGGGCACCCCCAGCTCAGATAGGTAAGTACCACCTAATTTCGCTAGGTAATTTCGCTGAAAATCTCTCGGGGCGTAGCGCAGCCTGGTAGCGCACCTGGTTCGGGACCAGGGAGTCGGAGGTTCAAATCCTCTCGCCCCGACTTTTAGTTCGACAGTTAGTCGGACTTGAGTCGCTTTTTTGATCGCCGAAAACTGCAGCGCTTCCCCGCTGCAGTTTTTTTTTGTCCGCGCGCGGCTTGCATTGGGGCTGCTCGCCACACCTGCCCATACCTGTTAGACTGCCGGGCCATGGCGAGCTTCCTTACTGAGAACAAAAGGTCCCATTACTGCGCTGAGCTGCGCAAGGATCACGTCGGCCAGACCGTCGTGCTGCTAGGCTGGGTGCAGATTCGTCGCGACCTCGGCGGGCGAATCTTCATCGACCTGCGCGATCGCACCGGCCTGTCGCAGATCGTCTTTGGCCGCGACCTGGCGCCCGCCGTCTACAGCGAAGCCGAGACCCTGCGCAACGAGTTCTGCGTCGGTGTCGTCGGTACGGTCAAGCTCCGCACGGCCTCGGGCGGCACCCCTAACCCCAACCTGCCCTCCGGCGAGGTCGAGGTCGAAGCGAGCGCCCTGCACGTGTTTTCGCGCGCCGACACGCCGCCGTTTCTCATCGAAGACGATGTCGATACGCGGGAGGAGATGCGGCTCAAGTACCGCTACCTCGACCTGCGGCGGCCCAAGCTGCAAAAAAACTTCCAGCTCCGCAGCACCCTGTACCGCGCCACCCGCGACTACTTCCACGAAAACGGCTTCCTCGAGCTGGAGACGCCGTTCATGGTCAAGTACACCCCCGGCGGGGCGCGCAACTTCCTTGTTCCCTCGCGCCTGAACGAGGGCAAGTTCTACGCCCTGGCGGAGTCGCCGCAGATCTTCAAGCAGCTGTTCATGGTCGCCGGCATGGACCGCTACTTCCAGATCGTGCGCTGCTTCCGCGACGAGGATCTGCGCCTGGACCGCCAGCCCGAGTTCACCCAGATCGACGTCGAGATGTCGTTTGTCACCGAGGAAGATCTGTTCGCGGTGGTCGAAGGGCTGATCCACAAAATCTGGAAACTCACCGTCGGCCACGATGTGCCGCGGCCGTTCGTCCGCCTGCCTTATAAGGAGGCCATGGCGAGCTACGGCGAGGACAAGCCGGATCTGCGCAATCCCCTCAAGCTCCATGACGTGACCGCCGCGGTCAAAAAGCTCGACGGCGGCGGCGTCGCCTTGTTTCAGAAGATCATCGGCGAAGGCGGGATCATCAAGCTCCTGCGCATCCCCGCCCAGAGCGCCGGCAAGCTGTCCAACACCGAGGTCAAAAAGCTCGACGACAGCGTCAAGGGCATGGGCAGCTCGGGCCTGGCTTCGGCGCGGCTCGATCCGGCGGGCAGCGGCGCGGATCTTGGGTGGACGCAGTCGGCGTTCGGCAAGACCGTCACCGCCGAGCTGCGGGCGGCGATACAGGAGCAGATTGGCGGCGCGCCGGGCGATCTTTTGCTGTTTCAGCTCGGGACGCCCAAGGTCGTCAACACGGTGCTGGCACAGCTGCGGCAGCAGCTCGGGAAAAAGCTGGAGCTCTTGGAGAAGGGCTGGCGCTTTTTGTGGGTCACCGACTTTCCGATGTTCGAGCAGAGCGAACCCGACAAGTGGGTGGCGGCGCATCACCCGTTCACCTCGCCCAAGCCCGAGCACGTCGAGTTCCTGCAGAGCGACCCCGGCCGCGTCGAAGCCCGCGCCTACGATCTGGTGCTCAACGGCAACGAGATCGCCGGCGGCTCGATCCGCATCCACCAGCGCGAGGTCCAGGCCAAGGTCTTCGCCGCGCTGGGGCTCACCGAGGAAGACTTTCGGCAGAAGTTCGGGTTCCTGCTCGATGCGTTCCGCTACGGACCGCCGCCGCACGGCGGCATCGCCTTTGGCCTGGATCGGCTGTCGATGCTGCTCACCGGCGCGGAATCGCTGCGCGATGTCATCGCCTTCCCCAAGACGCAGCACGGCACCGATCTGATGAGCGACTGCCCGACCGAGGTCTCGCCGCGGCAGCTGGAAGAGCTGTTCATCCGCCTCGCCCAGCGCTAGGCGGTCCCCTGAGCCCGGCGCCCGGCGCCCCCGAGACAGCGCGTGAGTGACGACATCGAAGTCCAGGTCTTTGCGGAGCTAGTGCGCCGGCGCACGCGCGGCGAGTCGGTCACCTTGTGCACGGTGGTGCGCACGGCGGGCTCGACCCCGCGTAAGAGCGCGGCCCGCATGCTCGTAAGCGCGACGGAGCAAGTCGGGACGATCGGCGGCGGCCGGGTGGAAAAAGAAGTCGTCGATGCCGCGCGGGCGCTGCTCGCCGACCCGGATACCGCCGAGCCGCGCCTTTACCGCTACCACCTGACGCGCCAGCTCGGCATGTGCTGCGGCGGCGAGATGGAGGTGTTCGTGGAGCCGCTGTGCCCGTCCCCCAACCTCATCGTCTGCGGCGGCGGTCACGTCGCCCAGGCGCTGGTGCCGCTCGTGCGGCCGCTCGGATTTTGTCCGATCGTCATCGAAGATCTGGAGGAGCTCGGCAACCGCGAGCGCTTCCCCGATGCCGAGCAGATCATCGACAGCTTCGACGTCAGGGACTGGCGCGGGGTGCCGCTCGACCAGCGCAGCTACGCCGTGATCGTCACCCGCGATCACCAGCAGGATCAGGCGCTGCTGGAGCAGCTCTTGCCGCACGACCTGGCGTACCTAGGCCTTATCGGCTCGCAGCGCAAGATCCTGATGTTCCGCCAGCGCCTGCTAAACAAAGGCTTCGCGGAAAAGGCTCTGGAGCGCGTCCATGCCCCCATCGGGCTGCGCATCGGCGCCCAGACTCCGCCGGAGATCGCCATCGCCATCGCTGCTGAGCTCATCGCCGTGCGCGCCGCGCGGCGCGAGGGTAAAAAGCCCCGCAGCGAAGCCGCGCAAGCGGAGCCGGAGCGCCGCGCCGCGCCGGCTCCGCCCGCCGATCCTACAGCTCCGCCGCGCTCATGATCGCCGCGGTGATTCTGGCCGCCGGTGCTTCCAGCCGCATGGGCGCGGTCAAGGCGCTCCTGCCGATCGCGGGCGAGACCCTGCTTGGCCGCATCATCCGCCTTTGCCACGCCGCGGGGGTCGCCCGGACGGTCGTGGTCCTGGGTCCGCCGCACGGGGAAAAGATCGCGGCGACGCTTCCGCCGGGGATCGCTGCCGCCTGGAATCCCGACCCGGGCCGCGGGATGTTGTCTTCGGTCCAGGCGGCACTGCCGGGCCTTTTTACGCCCCAGGAAAATGGCCGCGGGACGCTCTTGTGGCCGGTTGATGTGCCGCTCGTGGCGCTTCACACGGTGAAGCAGCTCTTGGCCGGCGATCTGACGCAGCTTACCGCCCCGTGCTACGGCGATCGCGGCGGACATCCGCTCTGGCTGCCGGCGGCGCTGTTTCCCGCGGTCTTGGCCCTTGCAGCCACCGACACGCTGCGGACGCTGCGGCAGCAGCATCCGCTTTTGCGCGTCGCTGTCGACGATCCCGGCGTGCTGCGCGATCTCGACACCCCTTTGGACTATCGCCAGGCCCTCGCGGAGCGCTGAGCCGGCGACCGGGTTGCAGGGTCGCGTCTTCGCGCTATGGTTTTGAAGAACCTATTGCTTTAGAGCACCTGCGACCGGAGCCCCATGGACAAGCCTTCGCGACGCCGCGGACGCCCGCCGCGCATCCTGTTTCCCGCCGACACAGGGTGCATCATCAAAAAATACGGCAACCGCCGTCTGTACGACACCAAGCACGGCCGTTACATTAACCACGAGACGCTCCTAGATCTGATCGCCGCCGAGGACTCGCTGCGCGTAGTGGACGCGACCTCAGGCGCCGATCTGACGGAGAAGGTGCTGGCGCAAGCGGTGTTCAGCGAAGAGGCGGGCACGAGCGCTCCGGCGCTGCCGATGCCGCTCTTGCAAGCGCTGGCGCGGTTCCGCGGGCACGAGCGCACCGCCCTGACACAGCACCTGACCGCCGCAGTGGCCAGCTTCCTCGCCACCCGTATTTAAGATCGAGGACGCTTCCCGCGCGGTTTGCACCTGCCATCCGGCTGGTCCCTTGGGGTATGAGCTCTTAAGTAGAAACAGGAAGCGGCGACGGCCGCTGCTGCGGGCCGCGCGCCGATTTGGTTGCGCTGGGTCGTCGTCGCGGGAGCTATCCGCTACTGAAACTGCGGCTGGCCGCCCTGGGGCGGGAGCCCTTGCGGCTGACCGCCTTGGGGCTGCTGCGCCCCTTGGATCTGCTGCTGCTGCTGGAGTTTCTGGAGCAGGGTGTTGTAGCGCTGCTCCTGCCGGATCGTGTCCTGCTGCGACCGGTCGGCGTCCACCTTGGCCTGGTCATACTTGGCCTGGCTCTCCGAAGCCTGGCTGTCGTAGTTGGCAACGGTGAACTTGGGATCGGGGCTCTTGCCCTTGGCCGCGGCGAGCTGCGCCTTGGCCTGCTCATAGCGCGAGGCGGCGGCGGCGATGTGTTTCTCGGCGACGGTAAGGGACGCCTTGGCGGTGCGCCGCCGCTGCTTCTGCCAATCGAGCTTGGCGTCGGCGACATCGCGCGCCAGCTCGGCCAGCTGCAGCTGGCTCTTGACCTGGTTTATCCGGTTTACGTCCTTGCTGCTGACCGCCAGATCGCGCTCCGCTTTGACCTTGGTCACTTCGAGCTTGTACTGGCCAAGCTCAGAGTCGGACACCGAGACGTCTTTCTCGGTCACCGCGAGATCGTTCTGCGCCTTGTTCCGCTCCTCCGTGGCGGTGTCGATCTCCGACTTGGCGCGGAGAATGTTGTCTTTCTCCGCTACGGGGACATCGGCGAGCAAGGCCTCGTCGATCTTATATTTCGGCCCACTGCCGCAGCCGGCCGTATAGACGAACGAGGCCAACACCAGGGTTCCAAACCAAGCTCGCATAGCTCCTCCAAGTAGAAACTGTTCTTACTGAGTCATCGTAGCGCGCGCTGAGCGCTGGCGGGAGTTTTCTAGGAACTGAGCTGGCAAGTGATCCCCAGCACCAGCAGGCCCTTTTCATGCTTGATGCCGGCTTGCAGCAGGGTGGCGCCGTTATTCATGAGCAGCCGGGTCGATAAGAGCCGCGCTTGTCCGTCGAGAATTTCCAGCCGGACGCGCAGGCGCTTCTTGCCGCCCGCCTCCACCTGCTCTTCGAAAGTCAAAAGACCGTCGTGGCCGCCGGGCAGCTCGAAGCGGCTCGGGGCGGCGCTGCCGACTACCAGCGAGTGCTGTTTGAGCAGGCGGAACTGGTGCCACTCCGACAGCGGGGGCTTGGTGAGCTGCGGCCGCAGCGGCTCCAGCTGGGGATCGAAGTCATGGCCTTCGCGCATGGCATGGACGACGCGCACGACGCAGGCGGCGGTCTGACCGGGGTTCTTTTTCGTCACGGCGGCGGCCGCTGGAGCCGCCGCCGGTTGCGCCGCCGGTTGCGCCTCAGCGACGCGGCCCAGCGGCGAAAGGAGCAGCGCTGCAGCCACGGCGACACCGGTCTTTGCGGCGAGTGCACGGAGGAAGGGGATTCGGGTCGTCAGGCTAGCGCGGCTCACAGGCTCTCCCATTGATCGTCTTCTTGGTGATCGAACCAGATTAAGGTGGTCTCATCGCCATGGTCGTCGGCGACGGAGATGACCGCGGCGCCGTTGCCCGCGACCTCCAGCTCCTCGACCTCGCAGTGATTTTTCATCACCGGAACCGGCCGCAGCCACAAAAGCACCGCCGCCGCCACCGCCAGAGCCGAGGTCGCCGCGGTCATGCGGAACCCGAGCCGCCGCCGCAGCGGAATCACCGCCGCCTCGCGGACCGGCGCCGCCGCCGGCAGCTTGGCGGCGATACCGGCCCACAGATCGACCGGATGGGCGTCCGCCTCCGCGCTCAGGGTAGCGGCCAGGAGCTCATCGAGCTCGGCGAGGGCCGAAAGCTTCTGTCCGTCTTCTGCCGTCAGCTCCGAGCGCAGCGCCTCCGCCTCAGACTCTGAGAGCTCGCCATCATGTAGCTTGTGCAGTTTTTCATCCCGCGACGCCATGGTATTTCAGGCCGAGTTGGCCGCCTCCCGTGATTTGGTCTCTGCGAACTCGTGCAGCAGCTCTTGCATCTGCCGCCGGGCGTGGAATAGCCGGCTCATCACCGTGCCCTCCGGGCACTCCATCACGTCGGCGATCTCTTTGTAGGAGAGACCATCGACCTCGCGCAGGAGCAGCACTGCCCGGTGCTGCTCCGAAAGCTGTCCGAGCGCCGTGGTGATGCGCCCGCGCAGCTCGCTGTTGTGCAGGGCCCGCCCCGGATCGAACCCGAGGCGCTGGCAGGACAGCTCGTCGGCCGGGCTGCCCACTTCCTGCCGCGCCACTTTTTCGTCGAACTCGACCTGGTTGCCCCGACCCGCCTTGCGCCGTAGATCGATGCACAGGTTGACGGTGATCCGGTACACCCAGGTGTAAAAGCTCGCCGACCCCTGGAAGGTCCCAAGATGCCGGTAGACCTTGAGAAACGCCTCCTGCGCGACATCGCGCGCCTCGTCGGGGTCCTTGAGAAAGCCGAGCGCCAGCGAATACACCCGGCGCTGATATCGCTCGACCAGCGCTCGAAACGCCTGGGCGTCGCCGCGGCGCGCCCGATCGACCAGCTGCGTCTCGGCCCGCCGCGCCTCGTCCACGGCCGCCGGCGCCGCCGCCTCTCCCGCCGGCCGCTTCAGCCGCGCCTGGGCCTCCGCCGCCTGGGGTAGCGCAATGACATTGGATGGCGAGGGCTCGGAAGACACACCCATGGAGACTGCGTCCGCAGCAGCTGCATTCGAACTTTCTTTTGTCTTGGTCGTCAAGGATCGCCATGTTCCAAGCCTTCGACGGGTGTGGTGCTACCTACGATCGACGGCTTATGTGGTTACTCATTCACACGACCTGTGTGAACTAACGTTATCAGGTTTGGGCTTACACCTCATGGCCGATCGGGTTAAATCGGGCGTCCGCGGGCGGTCTTGCTCCCGCCTTCAGCCGGGCGCCTATCGAGGCGTTTGCCAAGGTGTTTTGTCATGGGGTGTTTCCTGTTTCGTACGTTCCAGGGGACGCAAAGCCATTCCTCCGCGCGCCCAGGTCAGGAATAATCAGGTTCGCCATGCGCATGCGCTGGGCCAGACCGCTGGCCACGCCCCAATCCGATGCCGACGCCGCCCGCGCGGCGGCAGCCAGCGATAATCCCGCGGCCTCAGGACCGGCTTCGGTGCCGGTCCTGGGCGCGGGGGATCGGCTGACCTGGCTGCTGGCGCAGGTGCGACGGCGGCTGCGCCGACGCGAGACTGCGCGCAGCAGCCTGCTGTGGGTGACCGCGAGCCTGGGCAGCGGCATGGGGCTTTTGAGCCTCGCTGCGGCCACCGGCCCATCGGTGCTGTGGCTACCGCTGCTCACGGCCTGGACGGTGGCCACCGGCTCGGCGCTGGTGCTTATGCTGTGGCGCGCCTACACCCACCGCGAGAGCGATGAGGCGATCGCCCGCTACATCGGGGCGCGTGTCCCGGATCTGCGCTCCGATCTTCTGTCCACGGTCCAGCTGCAAAGCGAGCTGCCGCATGGGGCCTCGCGCGCCCTGGTCGCCGAGCTGTCGCGCCGCACCGCCGCCGCGGCGGCAACGCTGGAGCCGCAGAAGCTGTGCGATCTGCGCCCGGTGTGGCAAGCGGCCGGCATCGCCGGCGCAGTGACGGTGGGAGCGATCCTGTGGGCGGCGCTGGCCGGGCTGCCGCTGCGCCAGGGCCTGCGCTACCTCGTCCAGCTGCCGCCGCCGCATCCGGTGCAGACCAGCGTCGAGCCGCTCGTCGGCGACATCCGACTTCTGCTCAGCTACCCCAAATACACCGGCCTGCCGCAGCGGACCATCCCCGGCTCGTCCGGCGACGTGCTGGCGCTGCCGGGAACGCAGGTGCGGGTCGAAGCGCGGGCGCTCGGGCGGGTCGAGCGCGCCCAGCTCATGGTGCTGGCCAACGACTCTAGTCCAATGGCCGGCTCCCAGCCCGCGGCCGCGCCCGCGCCCAAAGAACGCTCGCAGCCCGTGCAGATCGTCCGCTCCGAGAGCCGCAGCGGCACGCTCGGCGGCACCCAGTATCCGCTGCTCGCCGCCAGCTTCACCGTGCAGCGGGCGGGCCTTTACTACTTCGTCATCGATCGCACCCCGCACGACTCGGTGCGGGAGAGCGCCGGCCACCGCATCGACATCGAGGCCGATCACCCGCCGCGCATCGATCTGTTCGCTCCCGCGGCCGAGCTGGAGGTCACCGGCACCCGCCGGATCGAGCTTGCCTACAGCGCCGAAGACGACTTCGGCCTGGGTGAGATCGAGCTCGTCTACCGCATCGGCAACACCCCGGAGCGCCGCAAGCGCCTGCGCCCCGAAGCCAAGCCCGATTCGGTAAAGCCCGACGGCGGCCGCTCCGGGCGCGGCAGCGGCACGGGCGCCGGCGGCCCGCCCGTGGTGGTCGCCGCCGCCACCCCGCGCAACATCGCCGCCAAGATGGAGTGGGATCTGTCGGAGCTGGAGCTTGCTCCCGGCGCCCGCGTGACCTACTACATGGAGGCCCGCGACCTGGACAACGTGAACGGTCCCAACGTCGGCCGCTCCCGCGAGTACGCCCTGCGCATCCTCAGCCCGCGCGAAAAGTCCGAGGCCATGCTCAAAAGCCAGGAGCAGCTGCGCGAGCTGGCGATTCAGCTCCTGGGCGACCGGCTGGAGCTTGGCCGCGCGCTGCCGCCGCATCCGACCGATCTGCAGCTGGAGCAGCTGGAGCGGGTGCTCGGCGTCCACCGCAAGACCGAGGCGTTCCTCTTGCAGATCGGCCGGCTGCAGCAGGACAGCGCCCGCAGCGATCCCGCCAGCACCGCCGTGGTGCCCAAGGATCTGCAGAACATCCTGCAGGAGATCGGCCGCCGCCTCGGCAAGCTGACGCAGGATGAGGAGACGGTGCTCGGCGAGCTGCGCAAGGCGCGCAGCCCGGCCGCCGGAGTCAAGGTCCGGCCCGGCGCCGCCAAGGAGCTCTCGGGCCACACCGACCGCCACATAAGTGAGCTGGAGCGCGACGTCATCACCCTGGACGATCTCATCGGCCGCCAGCGGCTGGAAGAGCTCCTGGCGATAAGCGATGAGATGACCGCGCTGCGCGACCGCATGCGCCAGCTCCTGGCCGAGTATAAAAAGTCCCCCTCGGAGGCCCTGCGCCGCGAGCTGGAGCGCGAGCTGCGCGGCTTCGAGCGCCGCATGGCCGAGCTTATGGAGAAGGCCCGCCACCTCGCCAATGAGCTCCCCGATGAGTTCTTGAACCGCGAGGCGATGGGCCAGACCGACCTGCAGAGCCGCATCGACCGCCTGCGCGACCTCATTCAAAAAGGCGACCTCTCGCGCGCCGAGCAGGAGATGGAGCGCATGTCGCAGGCGCTCGACAACTTGGTAAAAGGCATGGAGCAGAACCTGCGCGGCTTCCGCCGTGAGCGCTTCACCGCCGAGGAAAAAGCGCTCGGCGAGCTGGAAAATCGGCTGTCGGATCTGGTCCACGATCAAGAGGAGCTCAAGGCGCAGACCGAGGCGGTGAAGCAAAACGCCAGCGCCCGCGCGCGGCAGCTTTTGAAAGACCGCGCCGAGGCGCTGTCGCGGCGGCTCCAGGGCGACATCAACCGTCTGCGCAAGCTGCTCGGGGAGGTCGATGTGGCGCCGCTCGGGCCGTGGGGCAGCG
>CALFML010000859.1 GCA_937879845.1 uncultured Myxococcales bacterium | reverse complement strand
TACTGGCCCGCCGACGTCCACCTGGTCGGCAAGGACATTCTCACGACGCACGCCGTCTATTGGTCCACCATGTTGATGGCGCTGGAGCAACCGCTTCCGAACACGATCTTCGCCCACGGGTGGTGGACCGTGGACGGCGAGAAGATGTCCAAGACGCTCGGCAACGTCGTCGACCCGCGCACCCTGTCGGCCGATCTGTCGGCCAGCGCCCTGCGCTATTTCCTCTTGCGCGAGATCCCGCTCGGCGAGGACGGCGACTTCTCCTACGAGGCGCTGCTCACCCGCTACAACAGCGAGCTGGCCAACGACCTTGGCAACCTGCTGCACCGCAGCCTGGCCATGGTCGAGAAGTTCTGCGATGGCAAGGCGCGCCGCTGGGCCGCATCGGCGGATGAGAAGGCGCGCGGCGAACGGCTGCATCAGCAGGCGGTGGCGCGCCGCACCCAGGTCGAGGAGGCCATGGCGCAGCTGCAGCCGCAGAAGGCGCTGGAGGCGCTGTTCGCGCTCGTGCGGGAAGGCAATACGTACCTGGAGCAGGAGGCGCCGTTTACCCGCGTCAAGACCGACCCGCGCGGCGCCGACGCCATCCTGTACAACGTGCTGGAGCTGTTGCGCTGGCTCGGCCTGATGCTGGAGCCGTTCATTCCCGAGCGCGCCATCGAGCTGCGGCGGCAGCTGGGACTCGGCGCGCCGGAGCAGGCGGGCTGGCCGACCCAGTGGGGCGAGCTGCCCGATGGCACGCTGGTGCGCAAAGGCGAGCCGCTGTTCCCCCGCATCGATCCGGATCGGCAAAAGGAGCTGCTTGATAAGTGGCGCGCCGCCCGCCGGGCTGCGGCGCAGACGCAGAGCCAGGCTGCCGCCGCGCCCGGTGCCGCCGCGCCCAGTGCCGCTGCCGCCGCCGCGCCCGCCGATGCCGGCAAACAGCCGCCCGCGCCCGTCGCGCTGCCGGAGATCAGCATCGACGATTTCAAGCGCCTCGATCTGCGCATCGCCAAGGTGCTGAGCGCGGAGCGGGTGCCGAAAAAAGATCGCCTCTTCAAGGTGGAGCTCGACCTCGGACCGCTCGGAACGCGGCAGGTGGTGGCGGGTCTTTCGCAGCTGTGCGCGCCGGAGCAACTGGTCGGCCGCGTGGTGGTCTTTCTCTCCAACCTCAAGCCGGCCAAGATCGGCGGCATTGTCTCCGGCGGCATGATCCTGGCCATTGGTGACGAGACGATCTCCGGGCTGCTCACCGCGGATCGCGAAGTGCCGCTCGGCAGCGTTATCCGCTAGTCGCGCCCAGCCGCCATGCCGCAAAGCCTGCCCGCAGCGCCCGGAGAAGCGCGGTTCACGCTCCTGCCCACAACCCGCTATGTCGGCTGGGTCGCTGTGGCGACGGGCGCGGTGCTCGCGGCGCTTGGACCGAGCTTGGTCTGGCAGATCGTGAGCGGCGGCGCGGCGCTCGCGGTGCTGCTCGCCACCTGGGCGGTCGGCAAGCGCCGTCCGATCCTCATCGTCGATGACGCCGGCTATCGGGTGGAAGTCGCCGGCAACGAGCGCTTCCGCGTCCTCTGGTCGGAGGTCCGCCGCGTCCTGCACGATCGCAGCGAAGCGGCCGTATACGTGGACTGCGGCGACGGCCGCCGCAACCTGCTCGTACCGCCGGCCGCCGGGTTCGCCTTTACCTTCAGCGACCGGGAGCGTCTGGTCCAGGGCATCCTCGCGCGCCTTGGCGACAAGATCCAAGAGGTGGATCGGCTCGACAAGCACACGTTGCCGGCACGCGGGCAAGCGGCCGCGCAAAGCTCTGCCCCGACTTCCGTAAAGCCGGGGAGCTGAGCACACTTAGAACGTAATGACGTCGATCCCGGAAGGTAGCTCGCGGCTCTTGGCGACGCCGACGCCGATGCCGATCGCGAGCACCGCAGCGGCGCCGCCGCCGATGACGGCCCAGAACCACGGCTTCTTGTAGATGGGCTTGCGGCGCTCTTCCTCACGCAGCTGCGCCGCGTATTCGGGGGTGAGCTTGCCGGTCTCGCGATCCCAGCCCGCCGGCGCGGGCTCGCCGTTGCGATCGGTGCCGTTGGGGCCGACGGGAGCCTCGATGAGGGCCTTGGTCTGGCTGATGTACGATTGGATTTCGATCTGGATCGTCGCCGGCGCGTCGGGCTCTGCTTTCAGATAGCGCTCGTAGTAGCTCAGTGCTTCGCGGGCCTTGCCTACCTTGCGGTAGGCTTGGCCGATGTTAAGGAGGATGCGCGGGAGCTGGCGCTCCTCGTAGGCGGCGGACATCTCCTCGATGGCGCCGGCGTAGTCCTTCTGCTGGTAGAGCGCCAAGCCGCGCTTGTAGTGGCGGTCGAAGTTGTCGGCCTGCGCCACGTGCGGCCGGGCCGTGATAAAAAGCGCGCCGCAGATCGCCAGCAGCACCGAAAGAGCGCTCGCCGCCCTCGGCGCCCGCTGCTTAACGCAACAGTGGCACGTCGTTGTTGTCACGGATCGCCGAACCCTTCTTACGGCCACCCTTGCCGCGCTTTACCGGCACTTTGCGCTCCGGCGTCGAGGGCTTCTCGGAAACCAGCTTCGCCTGCAAGCTGATGTCGCTTCCCAGATCGAGCTGCAGCTTCTTGGGCGAATACCCTTGCTTGCGCAGCTCCACCTCGATCATACCGCTGCCGGCGTCCTGCGAGTACGTCCACGGCGTCTGGCCTAGGACCTTCTGATCCCCCTTGCGCATAACCACAGCGCCGGTCGGCTCGCTCCTTATCTCCCACTTTATGACCTTGGCCGACTGTGTATCCGCCGCGGCTACAGGCGGCGGCGGCAGCGCCGGCGGCTTGGGCTTGCGCATCAGCACCGCGGCCAGCGCGACGCTGCCGAGCAGCAGCACCCCGACGGCGATGGCGACAAGCGCGCGCCGCTGCCGCAGCACATCGAGCGGCCGCCGCCGCGCCACCAGAATCGCCGAAGAGCTGAGCGGCCGCCCGCGCAGGATGTCGAGCTGATCGACCAGCGCCTGCTCCAGCTCCTTCATGGATGGGAAGCGCGCGCTCGGCTCCACCGCCATGGCGGTCTGGACGATGTGATCTAGCGCCTCGGAGATCTGCTGATTCGGGCGGACGCGCGAGGGCGGCGCCGGCTTGTCGGTGATGTGCTTGAGCATCGTCGCGGCCGGCGTCACCCCTTCATGCGGGACGCGGCCGGTGAGCATCTCGTAGATGATGCAGCCGAGCGCATACTGATCGACCCGGTGGTCGGTCTTGAACCCCTGCGCCTGCTCCGGCGACATGTACTCCGCGGTGCCCAGGACCATGCCCGGCACGGTGAGCCGCGCCGGCGCCGGACGCCCCGGATCGGTGTGATCCTCGGCGACCGTGGCGATGCCGAAATCGACGACCTTTACCAGCTCGGCCGCCGGGTCGCGCGCTTCATCGGTTTTGAGGACGAAGATATTGGCCGGCTTGAGGTCGCGATGAATAATGCCCTTCTGATGCACCGAGTGCAGACCGCGGGCAATCTGCGCCGCGATGTTGCAGACGCGCGCGGCGGGCAGCGGCCCGTCGGCGATGAGATCGGCCAGGGTCTTGCCGACCAGGAGCTCCATCACCAGATACGGCTGCTTGCTGGTCAGCACGCCGAAGTCGATGATATCGACGATGTTGGGGTGGTGGACCAGCGACGCGAGCTTCGCCTCTTGTAAGAACCGCTGGCGGGCGGCGTCGTCTTGCGCCTGGAGCATGATCTTAATCGCCAGGGGCTTATCGAGGACCGTGTGCTGGGCCTTGTAGATGACCCCCATGCCGCCTTTGGTGAGCAGCGACAGGATGCGGTAGCGCTCCCCGAGGATGGCGCCGAGCAGGTCATCGCCATCGGCCAGGGCGCTGCTTGCGCCTTTGGCGCAGGCGTGTGCCGTCCCCTGCAGATACGACGTACCGCAGCTTGAACAGACCCTAGTTACGCTTGTCGGCGCAGCCGAGATAGACAACAAGACCCCCGGGCACTCGCCCCCACTATAGAACAATCGGAAAATGCAGCCAATAGGTGCGTCCGGGGCCTGCCCGCGCCCGGTCTACATCCAGGTCTGCATCCAGTTCTCGGACCGGGTCTCTACAGACACATTAGGTGGGGCCCTAGGCTGACAATGTAGGTAGGCGCTGCCGTTTGCTGCGTGGTCAAACGCGCACGCGACTGAGCTATGGCCGCGATTTTCTGCGAGCGTGATAACATGGTTAGGTTGGTGCCTCTGCCCATTTCACCCGGTGCCCCCGTGTATAGGCCCCCCTGCCGGGTCAGCGGCAGCGGCTTGCGATGGGCCCGGGCGGGCGTGCCGACCTCTGTGCCAGTGAACGCCGAATGAGCAGCTCTGTGGAACCCGTCAAGCCTCCTGTGAGTACGGCGCTGCCGCAGAGCCGCTACTGCACGGTGTGCCGAGCGGTGTATCCCAACGACGTAAAGTTCTGCCCCAAAGACGGGGCGGCGCTGGAGGTGCCGCAGCAGGTCCTCGGCGGGCGCTTTGTCCTCAAGGAGCGGATCGGCGCCGGCAATATGGGAACCGTCCACCGCGCCGTCCAGCTGCCGATGGGCCGCGAGGTCGCGGTGAAGCTGCTGCACGCCGAGATGGCGCTCAATCCCGACATGGTGGCGCGCTTTGAGCGCGAGGCGCTGGCCGCCAGCACCGTCGACCATCCCAATGCCATCACGATCTACGACAGCGGCAAGACCGACGACAACCAGGTCTTCATCGCGATGGAGTTTCTCGACGGGGAGAGCCTATCGGCGATCCTGCGGCGCGAGCACCGCCTGGCACCGGAGAGAGCGCTGGAGCTGCTCCTGCCGGCGGTCAAAGCCATGGTGGTGGCCCACCGCAAGGGAGTCCTGCACCGCGACCTCAAACCGGACAACATCTTCGTCGCCAAAAAGGTCAACGAAGAGGGCGCCACCGAAGAGGTCATCAAGGTTTTGGACTTCGGCATCGCCAAGCTGCTGGAGGGGCACCGCGGCAATCGAGCGGCGATAAAGACGGTGGCCGGGGTGCGCATCGGGACGGCGATGTACATGGCGCCCGAGCAGCTGGAGGGGCGCGAAGCGAGCAAGCAGAGCGACGTCTACGCGCTGGGGCTCATCCTCATCGAGCTCATCATCGGCCGCATGCCGTGGGGCCGCGGCGGAGACGAAGGCGACACGATGCTCACCATGCTGCGGCTGGTCAACCCGCCGCTGCCGCTCGCCGAGCTGTGTCCGGATCAGGCGTTCTCGGCGGACCTGCAGAAGTTCTTTCATGAGGTGCTGGCCATCGATCCGACCAAGCGGCCGGCCGACGCGGGCGAGCTCCTGCGGCGCATCGGTCAGCTGCCGGAGGCGGCCGCGCTGGCGCAAGGCGGGGTGAAGCGGTCGGAGATAAGCCTCATGACGACCGGGGCGGCGATGTCCGCCGACCTGGCCCGCTACAGCGACAGCCCGGTGCCGGGCGGCGGGGCGATGACCACGCTGCCCATGGTGCCGACCCCGCTGCGCTCGCCCGCCGATCCGTCTGCCGACAACCCAGCCGATGAGACGCTGCCGCCGGCCAAGGAGCTGCCGCACGTTCCGACCAAGGTGAAGGTCGGCCTGGTCGCCGAAGCCGGCGCGGGCGGCTCCACCGATGACACCCTGCCGCACCCGCGGGAACCAGCCGGCGCCAGCGGGGAAAACGATCTGCCGCAGCTGCCGACGCAGATTACCGGCAACCGGCCGCAGTCCTCGGTGTCAGCACAAGGCTCCGCGGCGCTTGGCGGAGCCGCGGGACTGGCCGGACCCGCCGCGGCCGGGGATGTCCGGGCCAGCGCCGGGGCGCCCATCGATCCCAAGCTGCCGACGCTGCCGGCGGTGCAGCCGGTCAAATCGCTACATTCGTCCAACATGCCGACGCTGCCGACCGGCGTCTCGGCGCCGCAGCTGAAAACCGCGCCCGGCGAGCCGGCGCCGACCGTGCCGATGCAGGTGGCGCGGCTGCCCAAAGGCGTGGCGGCGCGGCTCGCTACGACCATGCCCTCCATAGGACCGTCTTCGGCGACGCTGCGCGCGGAGAACGACCGCGCCAACCGCTGGATCCGGCTCGCCGTCATGGCCCTGGGCGCGGTGCTGCTGGTGGGCCTGGCTTACCTCATGCTCAGGGCGCCAGTCCGACCCAAACCAGCGCCGCTGCCTCCGGTCGAGCCGACGGTCGCGGTGCTGCCGGAGCCGCCGCCGTCCCGTCCCGACGCGGGAACGCTGCGCGTCGCTCCGCCACCCACCGGTGAGGAGTCGACGCCGCGAACCCCCCCCGGCCCGCGCACGATGCCGCGACAGACTACGAGCAGCGATGAGCCGCCTGCGCCGCGGCATCGCAGCTCGCTGCAGGTGACGTTTCTGCGCCGCCGCCCCGCCCAGATCGCCATCGTCTGCGGCAGCTCTGCGCGGCAGTGCATCGACACCTGCAGCGTCGGCCCGGGCGAGCAGTGCCAGGCGCGCAGCCCGGGCTTTCAGCCCAAGCGCTTCAGCTATGAGGAGCTACGGTCGCACAGCAGCCACGGCCGGGCTCGCATCGAAGTCAAACTTACGGCTGCCCCGTGAAGCGGCAGCCCGTGGAGGAGGTTGCACGAGGTTGCTGGACAGCGACTGAGTATTCCCTCTAATCTGTATTCTATAATGCGTAATATTTTTCCATTGTTAGCGCTGCTCCTCGCCCTTGGGCTCGGCGCGTGGCCAGCCGGCGGTCAGACTAGGCCGACGCCGCCGCCGCCCGTTCCCCAAGGACCGATGTCGAGCGCCGCGGGAGCGCCCGCGACCGCCGCGCCAATCTCCGTAAGCCCGCCCGCAACCCCGCCGCTCTCTTCCAAGCTCAACGCCGCCCCGGCCCCGCTCGCGAACCCAGCCCCGGCTCCGAGCGCCGTGCCGGGCCAGCCCAACGTCGTGCTCGTCCTCATCGATGGGGTGCGGCAGCAGGAGTGGACGGGCAAAGCGCTGGATGATTTCGGCAACCCGGTGCGGACCTCCGAGCTCCTGCCGAACCTGACGCGCCTGCGCAAGAGCGGGCTGTTCTTCCCTCATTTTCAGATCAGCAACCCCGCCGGGGTCAGCTTGCCGGCCTATGCCGATATCTTCGCCGGTCGCCGCCAAGAACGAATCTTGTCTAACTCGCCGCCGGCGGCGGACCTGCGCAGCCACTATCCGACCCTGTTTCAGACCGTCAAAAAAGATCTCGGGCTGGGATTTGACGGCGTCGCCCTCATCGCGTCCTGGTCGCCGCTGTGCGCGATTGCCTATGCGCCGCCGCTTTTGCCGCAGGCCGACTTCTATCGCAGCTGCGGTTTCCACGGCACCAACGCCGGACCGGTGGTCAGCTTCAAGCCGGAGCTGTACGAGGGCTCGCGCGCCGACACCGATACCTTCTTGGAAATCCTGCAGGAGGTGCCAAAGCGCCTGCCGCGCCTGCTCGTCGTTCATCTTGGCGACGCCGATGAAGAGGCGCATATGCACAGCCGCGTGCAGCACCGCGCCGGCGTCGAGTACGGCATCTTCCACTACCACAACGCCTTGCGCCAGGACGACTACCTGCTCGGGCGAATCTGGGCGTTTGTGCAGTCGCACCCGTTTTACCGCAACAACACCTACCTCGTGGTCACCACCGATCACGGCCGCGACAGCATTCCCGAGCCGACGCAGTGGGCCAACCACGGCCGCTGCGTCGCCGAGCACACCCGCACCCGGCCGTGCTCCGGCTGCAGCGGCATCTTTGCGCTCGCGCTCGGGCCCGGGCTTTCGGCGCGCACCGTCAAGTCGTCCTACAAGCACACCGACCTGGCGCCGACCATCGCCGCGATCCTCGGCGTCCACATGCCCGAAGGGTCGGGGCGTCTGATGCACGAGATCACCGACACCCTGCCGGAGCGCCACCTGCAGGCCCAGCGCTAGCCTTCCCCCGCGGTGTGCTACGGCGCACACCTTATCCCGCTGTTTCCACTCGGGATTTACCACTTCCAGCGACCCGCGCATCTGCGGGCGACTCGACGGTTTTCTTCGCGCTACACTTTTGATTTCGGTCTACGTCGCGCCGGTGCCTGGCCCCCAGGCTGCAGTATCGTCCAGTGTCGGCCCGCGATGCCCACGCAAGCGGTCGCCGCGGATTGTTGGCGGAACATGCGGCTCCCGTGCCATGCTGCGCTCGCATGCGGAGGAACCTACATGTCGCTGGCTGATCATCCACCAGGCCTCACGAAGCTGTTTTTCACCGAGGCTGGGGAGCGCTTTGGCTTCTATTTGATGTTGGCCCTTTTCACCCTGTATCTAAATGAACGGCTGGGGTGGTCCGAGGCGCAGTCCTTCGCCTTGTTTGGCAACTTTCTCGGCGCGGTCTACCTGTCGCCGTTTATCGGCGGCATGCTCGCCGATCGCTATCTGGGATACGTGCGCTCGGTGCTGATTGGGGCGGCGCTGATGGCCGCGGGGTACTTCGTGCTGGCGCTCAACAACACGAGCTCCTTGTACGTGGCCCTGGGTCTGCTGGTTCTCGGCAACGGGTTCTTCAAGCCGAGCATCGCCACGCTGGTCGGCAAGCTCTACGCGCCGGGCGACCTGCGCCGCGACAGCGGTTTTTCGATTTTTTACATGGGCATCAACATCGGCGCCCTGAT
>CALFML010000858.1 GCA_937879845.1 uncultured Myxococcales bacterium | reverse complement strand
GTCACATCTGCCCGACAACGCCGATCCGTTCCCCTCGGTGCAGCGGGCGTTTGAGACGATTGGTCTTGCCAAGGTCGCGACCTCGGCGGAAGAAGCGCGCAGCCTCGGCTTCCTGCGTGAGACGGACGGCGTGACGTTCAACCGTGATCACCTGACCTACGACGCCAAGCAGCTGGCGCTGGGTCTTCTGCGCGCCGGCTATCGTCCGCCGCGTCAGCGCCTGGTTCGACTGCCGGGCCCGTCGGGTTACGCCAACATTCGATCCAGCTTGCAGATGATGCTGGAAGCGCACCAGATCATGCCACACGATCTCACCGTCGGCAGCGCGCTTGCCAAAGTGCTGACCGGTGGCAATACGTCGCCAACGGTGCGCATGACCGAGCAGCAGCTTCTGGATCTGGAACGCGAGCAGTTCCTTGCGCTGTGCGGCGAGCAAAAGAGTCGGGACCGCATGATGTACATGCTGCAAAACAACAAGCCGCTGCGTAACTAGCCAAGGCGGAGAACCGGGGGGAAAAGGGAGACCGCAATGTCTGATCTGTGGGACATCGACATTCTGAACCGCGGCAAGGACTGGGTTGATTTGAAAGTCACCCTGCACCATCCCGATGCGGGGCCGTTTCCCGAGTCCCCCGGTTTTGCGCTGCAGCTGCTTTTGATTCCCGCGTTTGGCTGGGACTCGTCGGGAAATCGGCGGGCACCCAGTCCGCTGAGCAGCGAGTTTAGCGAAGACAACTACTACGACGCCGAGGAGTGCGCAGACCGCGCCAAGAAGTTTGTCCGCTCAGTCCAGGTCTACAAAGCGAGCAACGTTCCTTTCGTCGAAAAACAGGTTCACGCCGGCGTTGACAAGCGGGTGATCGAGCGCGGAATTGCCCGCGACAGCGACGACTGGGAATCGGCCTGGGAAAACGAATGGCGCGCGTACTGGAGTGATCCAGCGCGGGTTCCGTCGGCAACCTACCGAATTTCGGTGACGGCGCCGGGGTGGATCGATCACATCGAGCCAGGAATGCGCTTTGATTCCGCTTCGTGGTGCCCAAACGGCCCCTGGGTCAACAAGCCTCGTTCCCTGACGCTGGAAACCCCGCCCGATACGTGGGTCAAGCCGTGGCTGGTTGACTTTCCGCTTTCCGACAAGCCGCGCGGAACGCGGCAGATGGACCCGCAGCTCATCGAAAGCCTGGCAGCGTCGGGAACGCCGCTTATGGGCCAAGAACTTGCGACCGCGGTTGCGCAGCACAAGCTGTTTCTCGACGCCGGAAATCGCGAAGGAGACTGGCAGCTTCTGTCGGTGAGCGGTCTGCCGCTATGCATCTATCAGGTCTACGGCCAGAGCGACGAAAACAAAGTCGGTGCGCAGCTTGTGCTGCGGATGAAGCAGATTCCCGCCGGTGAATCGCTGCGCGGTGCCGACATCGGATACGCCGATTTGTCGGGAAGCGTCTGCCGCGGCGTCGACTTTGGCAAAGCAATCCTTGACGGTTGTGCCGCGGTCGATGCGTTCTTCGATGGCGCAACATTCGACGGTGCATCGCTGCGCAAAGTCGACTTTTCCGGCTCGAGCCTGCGCGGCTGTTCGTTTGTTGGCGCGGATCTGCGCGGTGCCGATTTTGAACACACCGACCTCACCGGCGCAGACTTTGGCGCCGCCAACCTGACCGGCGCGCGCTTTCCAGGGGCCATTTTCGACGGTGTAAAACGCGATGGCCAGGTCGCTCCGACGCCAGCCAAGCCAGCGAGCGCCCGCAAACCGGCAGCCAAGAAGTCGGCTGCCCCGAAGAAGTCGGCTGCCCCGAAGAAGTCGGCTGCTCCGAAGAAGTCGGCTGCTCCGAAGAAGTCGACCGCTCCGAAGAAGTCGACCGCGCCGAAGAAGTCGACCGATCCAAAGAAATCCACGACGGCGAAAAAGTCGGAACCGAAACAGAAATCCGCTCCGGCCAAAAAGTCGCCCGCCAAAAAATCGCCCACCAAAAAGCCCGCCGCGTCGGGAAGCCGCACGAAAACGACTTCCGCCAAGCGCTAACTTCGTCGTTTTTTCGCGCTACTTCGCAGGCCGCGGCACAAACCGCATCGACAGCGAATTGACGCAGTGGCGCGTGTCTTTGGCGGTAAACCCTTCGCCCAAAAAGACATGTCCTAAGTGACCCCCGCAGGCGGTGCAGACGATCTCGGTGCGATGTCCATCGGCATCGGGAATGCGCCGCACTGCACCAGGAATTTCGTCATCGAACGCAGGCCAGCCGCAGCCGCTGTGAAACTTGCTGTCCGAGCGATAAAGCTCCGCGTTGCAGCGGCGGCATATATAGGTCCCGGCGACAAAATGATCGGTGTATTCGCCGGTGAAGGCCCGCTCGGTGCCTTTGTTTTCGATGATGCGCTGCTCTTCGGGGGTAAGGGGATTCCACGGCATAATCCCTGATTGTCCCCCACGCCTCGTTGGTCTTCAAGGTTTCGCCGTCGGTGAGAACGCCCCAGAGCCGGCTTTGCGAAAGCCGTGCGGGCGGAGAAAAAGCGGCGGCCAAGGAAGCGCCAAGAAATAAATAAAATCCCTATGGGAATCCGCGGTTTACATTCCTGCCCGTCAGCGCCAGGATACGCAGGTGCAAAAAGCCGCCCCGCTGAGAACCGTATTCCTAGTGCTCCTGGCCGTGTTCTTCGTCCTCGCTGGACTTAATCACTTCCGCGATCCGGGGTTTTATCTGGCGATTATGCCGCCGCCGCTGCCGTGGCATCGCGAGCTCGTCTTTCTAAGCGGCGTCTGCGAGATCGTCGGCGGCGTCCTTTTGCTCTTCCCTCCTTTGCGCCGACTCACCGGCTGGGGGCTCATCGCCCTGCTTATCGCCGTGTTTCCGGCCAATATTTATGCCGCCGCAGCGCACGTGCAGCCGCCCGGGGAGCATATCGCCCCCATCCTTCTATGGCTGCGCCTACCGTTTCAGGGCCTGTTTATCGCCTGGGTCTACTGGGTCGCGATACGTCGGTAGTTCCCATCCGGAAACTTACTGCGGGCCCCTACGCGGTCGTCCGTCCTAACAGTGGCGCCGGGTCCCATCCCTGCTCCAGCAGCAAGCTGCGGATCCTATAGACCTCGCGGTAGCCGGTGGGGTCCGCCGCGTGGGCCAGCATCTGCGCCAGCGGCACCACCGGCACGATCCACCACAGGTCGCTGTGCAGGAGCAGCCCGCGCGGATCGATGTGGGCCTGCACCTTTCCCTCCGGCCAGCCCTCGAAGTGCTTGAAGTGCAGGGCCCCTTCCGCCCGCCGCTCACGCGAGTCCCAGGACTGCGCCGAGTCCTGCGGATCGGTGAAGTCGTCACGCTCACGCAGGGCCGCTTTCAGGGCATCCACTGAGGGGCAGATAAAGTGCAGGCAGCCGCGCTGGCTGCCGCTCTCTTTGCCGACAAACTGCCAGAGCGTAAGCCCCTTGAGCTTGACGTACAGGGTGACCACCGTGAGCCGCAGCACCGGCTCCCCCGCCTGACTGGCGAACCAAGCGGCATCCCACCCGCACTGCGCGAGCTCCCGCTGCGCATAGTCCGGCAGCTCCGTCCACTGCGGCACCGGATGGCCCGGACTCTCGTCCGCGTCGTCGCTATCGGCACCCTCATCATTGCCGATCTCATTTTCGCTGGGCATCGCTTGCCTCCCGGAGCTTGTCGCAACTTGGACCCGGGCGCAGCATGCGACCGGCGGCGCGGGCTCAGTATGCGCCCGACGTCTGATTCTAGAGCAACCGCCGCGGGCCCACCGCTCCTTTTCGCACGCCGCCCCTTCAGGTTTTCCGCGCTGGCGCCGCCGTGCATTGCGCTTGCATGAGCAAGGCTTTCGCCGCAGACTGGCGCACATCGTGGTCCGCCTGCCGCCGACCCGCAACTGACCAGATGGAGGTTCCTGTGCGCGCGAATCGGGTCGTCCCCGGGCTCCTGCTTCCCCTTTTTCTCACGGCCGCCAGCTGCGCCGCACCGCAGCATCGCGAGAAGATTCCCGAAGCCCTGACCACAAAAGTGCGCAAACACCCCCTTGCGGCGCGCGATCAGCCCATTGCCGTCGGCACTCCGGCACCGCCAGTACCCGGGCTGGCCGCGGTGCCGACCGCCATCGTCTTTTACCGCGGCCACTGGTGACCCTGGTGCCGTAGGCAGCTCGGTGAGCTGCAAGATAACCTGAAGCAGATTACGGCCGGTGGCCGCAGCGTCATCGCCATCGCCGCCGACAGCCCACCGGATCAGGCGATCCTGGCGGCGAAGCTTGGCCTGAAGTTTCCGCTCCTCTCCGATACGGAGCTGAAGCTCGCTGCCGCCTTCGGGGTGCGGGAGCTTGGTGAAGAGGACTCGCTGCCCGCCGTCTTCATCATCGATCGCGCCGGCGTCGTGCGCTTCGCCCGCGTCGGCAACAACATCGTCGATCGAGTCAGCGTCCGCGAGCTGCTGAGCGAACTCGCCAAGCTCTCCCCCGCCCCATAAATACTCCGCCTCCCGCCTAATCCGCGCCCCAGTTGAACCCCGAAGTTTATTGCCAAGAGAGCGGGTGGCACCGGAGGCGGGGACCCTGCTGCGCCAGCAGCGGGGTGCCGCAGGGGACAGGCCCCGCGGCGCAGCCCGAACCTGCGAGTCTGATGCGAGCCGCAGTTTAGCTCCACTGCCCTGCCGCACAGCTGGGCTGGGCTTTTACCGCTTGAACGCCACCAGCGCGCCGCCCTATGCGATCTCGACCCGCCCGAGCGCGGGACTTTCCACTGTCTTCAAAATCCCCGCCATTTGCAGAGTTCCCATCGGTGACGCTCACCATTTTCGCTCTTTCATGCCATCGCATAAAATGAATTCATTCTGCCTTTTGCTGAATTCTTATCTGCAATCGATCGCCAAAGATTGGCTCTTACGCCCGCATTGGATCTTTTTCTCCGACGATAAACGCAGATTTTCCACCGGCTGCGGCGCGCGCATTTTCAGCCTGGCACGGGTCGTGTTTAAGAGCTCCAACAACGAATCGCAACGCACTTAACGAACCCCTTTTGGAGCTCGCACGACTATGAAGACCTTCCGTATGATCGCCGCCGCCGCCCTGGTTTCTGCTCTGACCTTCACCGCCACCGCGGACGCCAAGCGCCACCACACCACCACCACCCAGATGACGGCGCAGGGCGCTGCGGACGCCAACCACCGCCTGCAGCTCATCGCCCAGAGCCTGGTCGATGACGGCTACACCCTGTCCGGCACGCAAGAGCAGCCCATCTACTACTTCATCGCCCCCCAGGCGCCCTACAGCTGGGGCCACCTGGTGTACACCTACTCCCGCCCCGTCGCCGGCAACGCCGTCCTCATCGAGCGCGTCGAGATCTCGGCCGATGTGAACGCGACCGCGGACGGCTACCAGTTCCCCAGCATCTCGATCCGCGAGATCCCGGCGCAGTAAGCCCGCGTCTCCGATTCCCCTCCCAGTTCCAGCCCGCCCCAGACTTCATACGTCTACTACGGGTCTTCCGCTTCCCGTAGGAATGAATCCACAGTCTGTCCAAGGGCCTCCGGAACTTCGTTGGCCAGGGAGTGGCGGGCACCGGGAAAGATGTGCAGGCGGCCGCGCGGCAGAAGCGCGGCGAGCGTCTTACACCCCTTTCCCATATTGAGCCCGTGATCCTCATCCCCCCACAAAAGCAGCGTCGGCTGCCGGATCTGCGGCGCCAGCGGATAGAGCGAGGTCACCCCCTGCTCGACCCCGATCTCGAAGTACATGCGCAGAAACCCCGGGCATGCCACCTCCCGGTAGTGGGCGAAGGCGGAGCGCAGCGCCTCCTGCCGGCCCGGCCAGTCGCGGCGGTACCAGAAGCGCGACTGCACCCACATCGCCGGCCAGAACGTCCGCGGCCCGCCCAGGAGCCGCACAAGACCCGGCAACAGCCACATCGGCTCCCACGCTCCCGCCGGCGCCCACGGCGCAAGACGCGGGAAGCGCTCCGGCACCCGGTGGCCTAGCCGCACCGTCATCCCGCCGCCCAGGCTCCCGCCGCCCAGGTGCGCCTGCCCGATGCGCAAGTGATCGAGCAGCGCCAGCACCGCGTCTTCCAAAAACCGCAGCGTGTACGGCCGATCCGGCTTATCCGAGTAGCCGTTGCCCGGCAGATCCAGCACCACCACGCGGCGATGCCGGCAGAGAAACGGAATCAGCTCCTCATACTCCTCCAGGCGCGAGGCCAGCCCGTGCAAAAGGACGAGCGGCGGCGCCCCCGTGTCGTGCTGCGCCGGAACATCCACAAAGCGCAGCCGCAGGCCATCGAGAACTTCGCCTTCATACAGCGGGAAACGTGTCATCCGCACGACGCTGGGGTGAGTCATGCCGCTCATAGTTTCACGCGCCCGCGGCACGGGACAAGCATAACCGCAGGAACCTCCCGGCACACGCGGCGGCATCCGGTGTATAAACGACGCACACGAAACAGGTCGATAGGTCCCGCCATGACCCTGCACCGACTCCCGGCTCCGCCGCTTCCGGACTGGCTCGCGCCGCTCGTGCCGTTTACCCGCTATCAGGTCGCGGTCGGGGAGAGGCGCCTACACGTCATGGAGACCGGGAGCGGATTTCCGGTGCTGCTCCTGCACGGCAACCCCACCTGGGGCTTCCTGTACCGCAAGGTCGCCGCGGAGCTTGCCGGGGCGCCGCTGCGCCTCATCATGCCGGATCTGCTCGGGCTGGGATTTTCCGACAAGCCCACCGATCCCCGCGTCCATACGCTAGAGCATCACGGCGAGCTTATCGCCGGGCTCCTCGATCAGCTGGAGCTTCCGCGGCTCATCTTCGTCGGGCAGGACTGGGGCGGTCCTATAGGGCTGCGGGCGCTCGGGCACCATCCTGGTCGCATGGCGGGGCTGGTGCTTCTCAATACGGTCGTCGGTCCGCCGCGGCCGGGGTTTCGGCCGACGGCGTTTCATCGCTTCGCGCGGCTGCCGATCGTAAGCGACGTGGTGTTCCGGGGTCTGGGGTTCCCGCAGCGGGCGCTCGGTCTGGCGCAGGGCGACCGGCGCAGCATCAGCGGCGTTACGGCCCGCGCCTATATGTATCCGCTGCGCGGCTGGCGCAATAATGCGGCGCCGCTGGCCCTGGCGCGGATGGTTCCGGACTCGCAAGAGCACCCGTCGATTCCGGCGCTGCACCGCTGCCTGGAAGTGGTCACCGGCTTTAACGGACCAAGCGCCATCGTCTGGGGCGATCGCGATCCGGTGCTCGGCCGCATCCGCACCTTCCTTGAACGCCTGCTGCCACACGCGGCGGTGACGCGGACAAAGGCCGGTCACTTCCTGCAGGAAGAAGTCCCTGGACCGATCGCCGCCGCCATCCGCCGCGTCGCCGAGCAGCTTGCCGCGAGCGACCCCTCTGCCGCGCCGCCGGCACCGCGCCCTTGACCTGGCCCGCCGCGCGCCGCACCCTTTAGCCCAGCATGCAGTTCCTCTTCGATTTCATCTCCCCCTACGCCTACCTGGCGTGGACCCAGATCAACGCCCTGGCGGAGCGCCACAAGCGCTCGGTCGAGCCGGTCCCGGTGCTCTTTGCCGGCCTGCTCAACGCCCACGGACACAAAGGACCGGCGGAGATTCCGGCCAAGCGGCGCTATGTCTTTGTCGATTGCTGCCGCAAGGCGCACCGCCTGGGGCTGCCGCCGCTTACGCCGCCGCCGACGCATCCGTTCAACCCGCTTTTGGCCCTGCGCGCCGCCGCCTATCCCTGTGATCCGCTGCAGCAGCGGCGATTTATCGACGCGCTGTTCGCCGCCACCTGGACCGGCGGCGGCGGCATCGAGACCGAGCAGGCGATCGCCGCGCAAGCCGCCAAGGCGGGCTTAGATGCCGCCGCGGTGCTCGCCTACGCCACCAGCGAGCCGGCCAAGACCGCGCTGCGCCGCTGCACCGAAGAAGCGATCGCCCGCGGCGTGTTCGGCGTTCCCACCGTGCTTTTGGGCCAAGAGCTGTTCTGGGGGACCGACTCCCTGGATCACCTGGAAGACTATCTGCTCGGCAAGGATCCGGTCCCGCCGGATCTGCTCCTCAAGTGGCAGGATCTGCGACCTTCCGCGGTTCGTTCCCCCCGCTGATTCCCAAAGGCGCGCGCTGCGGTTGTGCGGCAACGGCGCAGTGAGCGCTGCCGCCGCACCTCTGCGACTGCGCTGCCCGCCGGGCCGCGTCTTTCATATTCATATTTCCCGTCGCGAGCCGGTTTATTTACTCCGACTTCCGACTCCTGGCACAAGCGTTGCTGAGAGTTCAGCTCGCGGGGAGGCATGTGCCATGACACCAGAGCGGATCAAGCAGTACCGTCTGAGCGAGAAGCTGGGAGAAGGTGGGATGGGTGTGGTTTATCGCGCTCAAGATGAAGAGCTCAATCGCTCCGTTGCGATTAAACTTCTCAGCGGCAAGTGCGCGGAAGACCCCAGCGCCGTCGAGCGGTTTCATCGCGAAGCCCGCATCACCGCCGCCCTGCACCATCCCCATATCTGCACCGTCTACGAGTTCGGCGATTTCGCCGATCACCCGTACATGGTCATGGAGCTCCTAAACGGCCAGACCTTGAATGAGCTGCTCGACGGCTGGCCGCTGGAGATCTCGCGCCTGCTCGACATCGCCATCCAGGTGGCCGATGCGCTGTCCGTCGCTCACGCGAGCGGCATCATCCACCGCGATGTCAAGTCGAGCAACATCTTCATCACCGAGCACGGCGCGGCCAAGGTGCTCGACTTCGGGCTCGCCAAGCTGTGCAAAAAGGATGTGCGCGGGCTCGCCGCCGGGCTCGAGCCGCTGGCCAAGCGCGGCACGGACAGCTCCATGAGCATTCCCGGTCTGGCCATCGGCACCGCGACCAACATGTCGCCGGAGCAAGCGGCGGGAAAAGAGCTCGACTCGCGCAGCGATGTGTTTTCGCTCGGCGTGGTCCTGTATGAGATGGCGACCGGTTCGCTGCCGTTCCAGGGTCTGGACGCCACCCAGATCCTCCAGGCGATCGTCAACGAGTCGTACCGCCTGCCGTCCAAGCTCAACCCGAATATTCCCAAGGAGCTCGATCGGATCATCTGCAAGGCGCTGCAGAAAGATCGCGCCCTGCGTTATCAGACCCTCGGCGACCTCAAGGCCGATATGGTGAAGCTGCAGCGCGACAGCGGCGGCTCGCTCCAGCGTCCGCTCTCCCGGCCGCTGCGCGACAAGCGCCCGGCCCCTTCGCAGTCGTGCATCACCACCGCGTTCCGCTCGCGCCTCCAGCCCTGGGAGTCCCGTGCCGGCCGCGACTCGCGCGACTCGAACCTCGGCAGCTGTCGCCGATCCGCTCAGTGTGGCGAATCAGCACAGCACAGGCTTGCGGTTCTAACAGGTACCTAAGACGGAGACAAGCTGCCGCGATGTCGGCAACTCTGGCGCACGGGTTGCTTCCGGTTTTGAGCAACAGCCAAAGACACTCCTACACAGAGGTGCAACATGTTGCGTAGTCTCAAAGATCTCGAGAGCTACAAAGTGCACGCGCTCGATGGCGACATCGGCAAGGTGACGGACTTCCTGTTCGACGATCAGTACTGGACCATCCGCTACCTCGATACGGATCCCGGCGGGTTTTGGTCCTCGCCCGGGCGGGTGCTGATCTCTCCCATCTCTTTTCTCAAGGCCGACTGGACGACACGCAAGTTCCACCTCGCCCTGACCCAAGAGAAGGTGAAAAACAGCCCGAGCGTCGATGTCGATAAGCCGGTCTCGCGGCAGTTCGAGCGCGATTACTCGCAGTACTACGGCTGGCCGTACTACTGGGGCTTCGGCGAGCCGCTGGGCCTGGCCGAGGGCGTCTATCCGCTCGGTCTTGCTGCCGCCGCTGCGTCAGACAAGCTGCCGGAAGACAAGAGCGTACCCGGCGATCCGCACCTGCGCAGCGCCCGCGACGTCACCGGCTACCACGTCCACGGCAGCGATGGCCAGATCGGCCACATCGCCGACTTCATCGTCGATGATGAGACCTGGGCGCTCCGCTACCTGGTCATCGACACCAGCAACTGGTGGCTCGGCAAGAAGGTGCTGGTCTCGCCCTACTGGACGCAGCGCATCAGCTGGTCGGAGAGCATGGTCTACATCAACCTGTCCAAGTCGGCGATACAGAACAGCCCGGAGTGGAGCCCCGAAGCTCTGGTCAACCGCGAGTACGAGGAGCGCCTGTACGACTACTACGGCCGGCCGGCGTACTGGTCGCGCAAGAAGGAAAAGGACTTCCCCACTCTCAATCCACCCGTGCTGTAGCGGCCAGCAGGGCAGCCTTTCCGGCTGCAGCCGCGCCTTGTCCGCATGAGCCTCGGCTGTCCACGGCGCGCAGGGGCAGCCGGGCTTTGATTCCGCTGTTCAAGCGAGGTGACGCAATGAGACCCATCTATCCGATCTGGATCCTTGTCAGCGATTCGAGCCGAGCGCGCCTTTTCTCCGTGGCTTCGGCCCACCGACCGCTCGTTCTGGAGGCTGATTTCGAGCATGCCGAGAGCCGGGCGCACGAGCAGGAGCTGGTCTCCGATCGACCCGGCCGGATGTCGCAGTCCACCGCCGGCGGCGCCCATCCCGGCCACGGCAGCCGCTCCGGCATGGAGCCGTCCACGCCGCCCAAGACCGTCGAGCATGAGCGCTTCGCCCGCATGCTCACGACCGTGCTCAGCACCCAGTTTGGCCGCAACTCCTTCGCGCGGCTTGTCATCACCGCAAGCCCGGAGTTTCTCGGACTGTTACGGGACAACCTGTCCGAGCCGCTTAAGAAGAGCCTGGTCGCGACCCTGAACAAGGACTATACGCGGCTTACGGAGGTAGAGCTGGCGGAGCAGCTGGCGCCGCTCCTCATGTCGGCGGATCGGATCGAGCCGCCGGGCAGCTGGCCGGCTATTTCGCCCCCTCCTTGATCCAGACGATGAACTTGCACAGGTCGGCGTCGGGGAGGATCGCTCCGCCTTTGGGCATGAGCCCGCCGCTGCCCATGACCGTGCCCTGCTGGTTGACGAGCTTGTACATAAGGTAGCTCTTATCTACGTCGCTCGCCGTGACCAGGGGCACGGCGCTCGTCTGCTTGGAGGCGACGCCGACCACGGCGCTCTTGAGCGTCGCGCCGCTTGTAAAGGTCAGGCCCGCGGCGCCCGTGGCATGGCAGCGGCCGTTGGCGCAGCCGAGCTTGGCGACATCATTAAAGACCATGTCCGCGGTGACGCCGGTAATCGTGCAAGTCGGAAGCCCCGTCACCCGCGGTCCGCCGCTCGCCATGTCGACCGGCGGCATGCTCAGATCCGGCGCGGTGCTCAAGTCCGCCGGGGTGCTGAGGTCGCGGCCCCCCGCCATGTCCTCTTTCCCGCCCGCCATGTCGCGCGGTGCCGCCAGATCCGGGTCGCCCCCCGCCAGATCGGGACGGCTTATCGACATATCCGGCGGCGTCGCCGACAGATCCGTCTTCATCCCCATATCGTCTTTAGGACCCGTATCGGGCACGCAGCCGAAAAGGCCCAGCGCCAGTAGCGACGCACCCGCCACCGTGATCGCGGCCAAGCGGGGCCGGCTCAAATTTTGACTTACGGTAAAAAGTGTTGGTCTAAGCATGGGGCGCAACCTGGCATGAGCCCCCCTGCCCTGTCTAGAGGTCGCGGCTGCCTGCAGCCTGTTTACCCTTTTCTACCGCGCAGAGAAGATCTCGTTTGGCATAAAGGGCGGTTGCGCTAAAGTGTCGGCCCGCTTGCGTCCGGCGCATACGCTTCGCGCCGTGCCGCGGCGCCTTTGGTCATGCGCATCAAACGGCTGGATATCGTCGGATTCAAATCGTTCGCAGAGCGGGCCGTCATCCGCTTTGACGAGCCGATCACCGGCGTCGTCGGCCCCAACGGCTGCGGCAAGTCCAACGTCGTCGATGCGATCCGCTGGTGCATGGGCGAGCAGTCGGCCAAGCACCTGCGCGGCAAGGCGATGGAGGACGTCATCTTCGCCGGCAGCGATCGCCGCGGGCCGCTCGGCTACTGCGAGGTCTCGCTGACGTTCGAAAACGACGGCCGGCTCCCTGTCGAGTACCTGCAGTTCTCCGAGATCACCGTCACCCGGCGCCTGTTCCGCGACGGCACGAGCGAGTACTACCTCAACAAGACCCCGTGCCGCCTGCGCGACATCACCGAGTTTTTCATGGGCACCGGCATCGGCACCCGCGCCTACTCGATCATCGAGCAGGGGCGGGTCGGCATGATCGTCTCCAGCAAGCCCGAGGAGCGGCGCTTCCTTATCGAAGAGGCGGCCGGCATCACCAAGTACAAGCTGCGACGCAAGGCGGCGGAGAAGAAGCTGGAGCTGACGCGGCAGAACCTGTTGCGGGTCTCCGACGTGGTGGCGGAGCAGGAGCGGCAGCTCGCGAGCCTCAAGCGCCAGGCGGAAAAAGCCGAGCGCTACAAGCGCTACCGGGCGGAGCTGCGCGACATAGAACTATGGGGCTACAGCCAAAAGTGGCTCGGCCTGCTCAGCGAGTCGCGGGTCTATGAGGAGCTTGTCGCCGCCGCCGCCACCGAGCTTGCCGCCGCGGAGAGCTCGCGCCTGACCATCGAAGCCGAGATGGCGGCCGGGCGCCTGGAGCTGGCGACGCAGGAGCAGAGCCTGCAAGAGACCCAGGAAAAGCTCTACGCCCTGGACAACGAGGTCAAGCTCGGCGAGGCGGAGAACGAGCACGCGCGCAAAGAAGAGTCGCGCCTCCTAGGCCAGGCGCAGAAGCTGCGCGGCGAACAAGAGGCGCTGCACGAGCGCGCCACCCAGGCCCAGGTGGAGCTGGAGACGGTCACCGCGGAGCTCAAGGAGCTGGAGAACCACGACCTGGGCCAGGACGACCGGGCCGCCGCGGTCGAAGCGCAGCTCAAGCAGCAGAAGGAAGAGCTCAGCCAGCTCACCCGCGTCACCGACAACACCAAGTCGGAGATCGCCCGCCAGAACGCCGAGATCGCGCGCAGCGAAGCGGGGGAGCGCAGCCACGCCCGGCAGATCGAAGACCTGGGCGTGCGCGTCGGCCGCATCGAAGAAGAGCACAAGCGCCACACCCAGCGCCGGGAAGAGCTCGATGAAGAGATCGCCGGCCAGCAGCAGGCGCTCGGCGGCCTGCAGGAGCAGAAGCTCAACCTGCTGCGCACCCGCGAAGCGGCGGAGGAGCGGGTCAAGGACCTCAAGCTCCTGGTCTCGCGCCTGGACAAAGAAGTCGATCATCTAAAGGGCGAGCTGCACAAAAAGCGCGCCCGCCTCCACTCGCTGTCCGAGCTGGCGGCCCGGCATGAGGGCTTCTCGCTCGGCAGCCGCCTGCTCCTGCAACGGGCGGAAAAAGAGCATCCGGACAAGAGCGACGCCCCGCGCACCGTGGCCGATCTGCTCATCGCCCCGGCGGAGCTGGAGGTCGCGCTCGATGCCGTGCTCGGCGATCGCCTGGGCTCGCTGCTTGTCGAGTCGCATGACGAAGCGGTCGCCGCCATCGCCTACCTGCGCCAGCGCGGCGAAGGCAAAGCGACGATGGTGCCGCACGACGCCCGCCCCACCCGGCCCGGCGATCGCCCGCCGCGCCCCGATGAAGAGGCGACAAACCTCGGCGTCCGCGGACGGCTGCTCGATCTGGTCCAGGCCAAGGCGGGCTTCGCCGGCATCCTCGATGCCCTGCTCGGGCAGGTGCTGGTGCTCGATACGCTGGACAACGCGCTGGCCTATTACCGCGCCGCCAGCGAGGACGGCTCGCTCGCCCCAAGCGCCGTGCTGGTCACCTTAGACGGCGTGGTCCTCGACGGTCATGGGACGCTGAGCGGCGGCGCGGCGAAAGGCCAAGGCGCCTCGGTGCTCGCCTACAAGCGCGAGCTGCGCGAGCTCACCGCGCAAGTGCAAGAGGTCGAAGAGCGGTTCAAGGAGCAGGACGAGCAGCTGGCGGTCAGCCGCAAAGAGCAGCAGCACCTGGCGCAGCAGCTGGAGGAGCTGTCGCGCGCCGGCCACAAGGGCGAGATGCAGATGCTCTCGCTCGACAAGGATCTGCTAAAAGCGCGCGAGGAGCTGCACCGCCTGAGCCACCGCTTGGAGGTGCTTACGCGCGAGCGCGATGAGCTCATCCAGCGCCGCGAGGAGCTGGAGCGCGAGACCGAGGAGTCGCGGCTGCAGCTGCGCTCCGCCCGCGATCTTTTGGAGCAGCTGGAAGAGCAGCTGGAGCAGCAGAGCCGCAACCAAGTGCAGCGCATCGACGGCGTCGAGGTGCTAGGCCAGCGCCTGACCCAGCTCAAGGTCGAGGCGGCGGCGTACCGGGAAAAGATGAACGCCCACAAGCAGACCTTGGGGCGTCTTATCGCCGAAGAAAAAGAGCGCACGAGCCACATCGAGCGCCTGCGCCTGGAGGAGCGCGACTGCTACAAGCGCGGCGCCCAGCTCTCCTTCGAGGTCACAAACCGCGGCACCAGCCTGCAGGACCGGGCGCAGCGGCGCACCACCCTGGCGGAGCAGCTGCAGGTCATGCGCAACACCTACGAGCAAAAGCGCGCCCAGGTCAACGAGCGCGAAGCCGCCCTGCGCGAGCGCCGCGACCGCGAAGCGGCGCAGAACAAGCAGGCGCTGGCGCTCAAGGCGCGCCTTGGCGAGCTGCAGCTGCAGCAGCGCCACATCGAAGAGGCGGTGCTGGAAAAGCACCGCACGCCCGTCGCCGATGTCGTCCACGACTACCACCTGCGGCCGCAGGTGCAGAAGGCCGATGAGCAGCGGGCGGCGGAGCTGCGCGAGCTCATCGACCGCATGGGGGAGATCAACCTCACCGCCATCGAGGAATACAAAGAGCTGCAGAAGCGGCACGGCTTCCTCATCGCCCAGAAGACCGACCTGGAGACGGCGCTTTCGCAGCTCGATCAGGCGATCGTGCTCATCAACAAGACCTCGCGGCAGCGCTTCCGCGAGGTCTTCGATCTCATAAACGCCAAGTTCCAAGAGATCTTCCCGCGCTGCTTCCTGGGCGGCAACGCCCACCTCAAGCTCACCGGCAGCGACGACATCCTCGAAGCCGGCGTGGAGATCTTCGCCCAGCCGCCGGGCAAAAAGAACCAGTCGGTGGAGCTCCTGTCCGGCGGCGAAAAGGCGATGACCGCGGTGGCCCTCATCTTCGCCATCTTCCTCATCAAGCCCTCGCCGTTCTGCCTCCTTGACGAGGTGGACGCGCCGCTGGATGAGGCCAACGTCGGCCGCTACAACGATCTCATTCGCAGCATGACCGACCGCAGCCAGTTCATCCTCATCACCCACAACAAGCGCACCATGCAGATCGTCGACCGCCTCTACGGCGTCACGATGCAGGAGCCCGGTGTCTCACGCGTGGTCTCCGTCAACCTCAACGAGCTCGGCAAGCTCGCGCCCAAAAAGCGCGCCGCCTAGCGGGCCTGCGCGCAGACCTGCTGGCCGGCCTTCTACCGGACGATCACAGGGCGCCGGATGCGGGGCCGGTGCGGATGGCGAAGCGGAAGTTGCCGCTGAGCTGGCCGCCGACATCGATGATCGGCGTGGCCGTGCCCTGCTCGCGCTGGGCGCGCAGATCTTCCAGCGTCACGGCGAACTCGCCGGCCAGGAAGTCGCCGGGATGGCTGCCTATCTCCGTGAAGCGCACATAGCCCCGCGGCAGCGGCGCGACCGTCGGGTACGGGCAGCTCCCGTTGATCTCCAAGGCCGCCCGCACGGTCTGCTCCGGCGCCCCCGGCAGCGGCACTTCCGGCTGATCGAAGGCCGGCGGGATGATCGGCATCCCCGGCTCCCCGCGTGACAGCCGCTCCTGTTGCCGCGCCATGAGCCCATCGACATCGTAGATGAACAGCTCAAAGCCGTCGGTGCGATCGATCTTGTGCGAGGTCCGCTGCAGCCGCAGGCGGACGCGCGTGATGCCCGGCGGATCGTCCGACGGGCTGCGGCGGTCGAAGCGCTCGACCTCGGCGTAAAAGTACTGCGGGTCGAGCGAGTAGCTCGGCAGCGGGTTTGGCACGTCGCGGCTGCCGCGGTCGGTCGGATCGAGGTTGCGACAGCCGCGGGCAAACAGCGTACCGCTGACCTGGCCGGTCCCCTGCCCCTCGTCGCAGCCGGCAAACCCCAAAAGCAGCAGCCCGCCGAGCCCCGCCGTCGCCAGCGCCGCCCCGCGCCGCGGCCAAAGCCCGGCCGCAAAAGACACCCCTTGCCGCAGCGCAGCGCACGCAGGCTTTGTGAGCTTGGCAGGCTTCATGAATCTATTTTAGCAACCCGGGCCGCTACTTCACTAGCGCGGAGATGGTCTTGAACTCGGGCGAGCCGGCGCGGTGCAAAAGATCGAACAGCACCGTTTCGACCGAGCTGACCACCGCCCCCGCCCGCTCCGCCAGCACCAGCCCCAGGCGCATGTTCTCCGGATCGCGTGAGGCCACCGCGTCGTGCGGCAGGTGGACAGAGAAGCCGGTGTGGCACAGGTCGCGCGTCGTCTGGAACACGCAGATGTGGGTCTCCATGCCAAAGACGATGACCTGCGAGCGTCCGCTGTCGACGATCGCCTGCGCCACCGGCGCCGACGCCCAGGCGGAAAACGCCAGCTTCTCAAACCGCCGCGACCCCGGGGGCAGCGCCTCCAGCAGATCCGGCAGCGTATCGCCCAGGCCCTTTTTGTACTGCTCGGAGACCAGCACCGGCACCCCCAGCGCGGCGGCTCCGCGCAGGAGGATCGCGGCGTTTTTGCGCAGCCGCTGCAGCAGCTCGGGAGGAATCGCCGCGCTCAGCCGCTCCTGCACATCGACGCACAGCATGATCGTCCGCTCCGGCAGGAGGCGCAGCGGCGAAGGGGCGGCGGGAGTCTGGACGGGGGCGGTGATGCGGCCGCCAAAACCCGGCGGCAGGGAAGCATTTGACGTCGTCATAAGTCGCCATCCTAGCGCAGCTGCGCGCGGCCGGGCCGGGCAAAAACGCCGCGCCACCCCCCTCGGCTCGGCACCGGCCGCGTCCGCGCCCGACCCGGCGAAAACGTCCGGCTAAAAACGCCGCGCGGCGCGACCGCTTGCTACTTTTTTCGCGTCCTTGCTACTGTCCGCCCACA
>CALFML010000857.1 GCA_937879845.1 uncultured Myxococcales bacterium | reverse complement strand
GCAACGCGCTCATCAAGCAGTACCAGAAGCTGTTCGAGATGGACGGCGTCAAGCTGCGCTTCACCAAGGGGGCGATGAAGTCGATCTCGCATGAGGCGCTCAAGACCAAGAGCGGCGCCCGCGGCCTGCGCGCCATCGTCGAGAGCCTGCTTCTGGAGACGATGTACGAGATCCCCTCGCGCCCCAACATCAAAGAGGCGCTCATCAACGAGGAAGTCGTCGAGCAGCAGCAGCAGCCCCTGCTCATCTACCACCAGAAAGACACCCCCGCCGAGGGAGGAGTGCGCAACTGACATGACCTCACTACGCACAAGTCAAGCGCTGGCCGTGTTCTTTACCGGGATCGCCCTGACGGGAGTGGCGGCCGCCAACCCGCCCACGTTTGACAAGAGCCAGGCGGTGGCCGGCCCGCGCGCCGATGCGGGGACGGGCCTGTGCGGTAGTGTCACTCACTTCCTCGCCGCCCAGCCGCTCAGCCAAAAGGCGGATGCGGCGGCCCTGGCGGACAAGCCGAGCACCGACTCGATGGTCCTTGACCGCACGAGCCGGCTGTTTGGCAACATCAACTTCCGCAACGGCCAGACCAACACCGGCGGCGATTTCACCCTGCCGACCTATCCCGACGCGATCCTGCCCTACAGCCGGGACGCGGCGGCGATGCCGATGGGCACTGACTCCAACCTCGTGGTCCGCCTGCGCGGCTATCTCAACATTCCGGCGGCGCTGACCGGCAAGGTCATAAGCTTCGGCGTAAACTGCGACGACTTCTGCTCGCTGCAGATCGGCAAGACGGCGGTGGTGCCGATGGCCGATGAGCGAATCTCGGCGCGCGTCATCCGCCAGGCGAGCTTCAAGGATCCCGGCCTGTATCCGGTCGAGCTCCTGTATTACCAAAACGGCAGCACCGCGTTTCTGGAGTGGTCGCGCTCCGATGTCGCGGTGCAGGAATGCCCCAACGACATCTGTCTGACCTCGCTCACCGATCCGGTGATGTACCAGTCCAACTTCAAGCTGGTCGCCGCCACCGAGCTATATAGCAGCATCGTCGGCCAGAACTCCGCCTGCCAGGAGTGCGGCGCCGCCGGGACGAGCTGCGCCGCCGGCAGCTATTGCGGCGACGGGATCTGCCAGCAGTGCAACACCGCCGATCACTGCGGCTCAAGCTGCCAGGCCTGCCCGGCTACCGCGCGCACCTGCAGCGCCTCTGGCCAGTGCATCGCGTGTACGGCCGATGCGCAGTGCAGCTCCGGCAGCTCCTGCGACGTGGCCAGCGGCACCTGCAAGACGCCCACGGGCACCGACAACCCGAGCTACACGGGCGGCACCGGCTGCACCTTCAGCCAGAGCGCAGCCGCAGCGGCGCAGGCGAGCGGGATGCTCGGGGGCGGTGCGCTGTTACTACTGGGACTCCTGGGCCGGCGCCGCCGGGCGCAGAAGCGCAGCTAGAAGCCCGCGCAGAAGCGCAGCTAAAAACCCGGCGTCTCCATCGGTCCTTCGCTGCAGCCGGTGATGAACTGCTGCACCACCGCATCGGTGCTGGCGCGCAGCTCGGACGGCGTCCCCAGGGCGTGGACGCGGCCCTTGTAGAGCAGCGCCACCCGATCGGCGACCGAAAAGATCGAAGTCAGATCGTGCGAGACCACGATCGCCGTGACCCGCAGCTCCCGCTGCAGCTCGCGGATGAGCGCATCGACCCGGCGGGCGCTCACCGGGTCGAGGCCGGTAGTCGGCTCGTCGAAGAGCATGTACTGCGGCCGCAGGGTCAGGGCCCGCGCAATCGCCACCCGCTTGCGCATCCCGTCGGACAGCGCCGCCGGCAGGTAATCGGCGAACTCGCGCATGCGCACCTTGTCGAGAAACTCCAGCGCCTGCTGCCGCGCCGCCGCGGGCCTCAGCCGCTGGTGCTTGCGCAGCGGCAGGGCGACATTTTCGAGCACCGACATCGAGTCGAACAGCGTGGAGTGCTGAAAGACCATGGCGCAGCGCTGGCGCACCGGCCGCAGCGCCTCCTCCGACAGCGTGTCCACCCGCGTGCCATCGAGGTAAATCTCGCCGCGGTCGACCTTGAGCAGCCCGATGAGGTGCTTGATCGTCACCGACTTGCCGACGCCCGAGGCGCCGATGATGAACAGGATCTCGCCGCGCGCCACCATCAGGTTGAGCCCGCGCAGCACCTCGTGCCCGGCGAACGACTTCCAGACGTTGCGAAACTCGATCATGGCGGCACCATAGTCTCGGAGCAGGGGCTGCGGCAGGCGCTAGGGAGCGGGCGGCAGCGCCAGCAGGCCGCGCAGCCAGCGATCCATGCGTGCCGGGTAGCCGGAGCCAAAGCCGCGGTTAATGTGGCGGACCACGCCGGCGCTGTCGATGAGAAACGTGCACGGGTAGCGCTGTGGCGAAAACGCCGCGCGGACGGCGCCGCTCGGGTCGAGCAGCACGGCCTGTTTGACGCCCAGACCCGCGGCAAAGCGCGTCGAATCTTCGGGCCGGGCATCGACGCCGACGGGAAAGAACAGCGGCTCCGGGCTGCCGGCGTGCAGCCGGGCCTTCTCGGCAAGCCGCGCGGTCAGCTCGGCCAAAAGCGGCAGCTCGGTGCGGCAGGGCCCGCAGTAGGAGGCAAAAAAATTCACGATCAACACCCGCCCGCGCAAGGCGCCAAGCCGCACCGTGTCGCCGCGCGAGGTCTTCACTTCCAGATCGGGGACCGCATCGCCGATGCGCAGGTGCGGCGGCTCGCTCTGGGCGGCGGCGCGGCCGGAGAAAAGTCCGGCGCAGAGGGCGGCCAGGACAGCGCGGCGACCCCAGCGGATAAGGCGGCCGCGGCGCCGGCTCACGAAGCCAGGACCGCCGGCAGCCGCCGCCGACACAGCCGCAGCGCCAAGAGCCGCCCCAGCGTCCGCGACACATCAAGGAGCGCCAGCCGGCTCTGCTTGGCAATCTCGCTGACCGAGTTCCGGCCGTTGCACAGGATCAGCACCGCGCACTCGGCCTGGCTGAGCCCGAGCTGCCGCAGGTCCTGCTGCGGCCCCAGGGTGGAGACGTACACCGCCCCTTCCGCGGTATCGAGATCCAGCTGGTACCACTCATCGGCGCGGCGGGCGCCCTCCAGCAGCAGGGCCTCGACATCCAGCCCCAGCGCGGCGCCGCCCTCCGGCTCGGTGGCCCAGCGGGGCAGCTCACGCGTGCGGGTGAACGCAAAGCGGCCGCTCGGCAGGCGCAGGGCCTCATAGAGGAGCTCCGTGGTCTGCCGCTGCAGGGCCTGGCGCAGCTCATCGCGCGACAGGAGGCCCGCAGCGACCAGCCGGCCGCCCAGGAGCATATCGGTGTCCATGGGGACGCTGGTCTCGGCCTCGCCCTCTTCGCTGCTGCCGCGGGAGCGCAGACCGCGCGCCGCAGCGACCGCATCGAGCTCGGGCTGGCGCAGGGTCTCAAGCTCTAGGACGAACCGGCCCAGGCGCAGCGCCGGCAGTCCAATCGCCACGGCCTGCTCCAGCTGGCCGCTTTTGAGCACCAGCTGAAACCGCCGCCCCGTTGGGGAGACCGTGGACGCAGCGGTGACGCGCAGGATGCCGGTCTGGCACTGCCGCGCCAGCATGCCCAGCACATCGATGAGCGGCACGGCGGCGAGGTTGCCGGTCAGGGCCTCGCGATCGCCGGTGCTGGCCAGAAGTCCCAGTCCGCTGGCGGGCGGCCGCGGCGCGGTGGCAGCGGGCGGCGCGCTCTCGGACCGCGGCTCCGGCTCAATCGGACGGGAGGCCTCACCGCGCAGGTTGAACTCGACGAGCGGCATCGTCGGCTCGCCGGTGTCGGGAGCGGCCGGGGCGCGGCGGGCCTCACGCGGCACTTCGCGCGGGGCCGGCGCGGAGTCGGGGATGAGGGCCATGCTGCGCGCCAGCTCATTGATGCTCGCCGCCGGCGCCAGGAGCGTATCCGCGGGCCCGAAGTCAGAGTCGTCGTCAAACGGATCGAGCGGCGCGGCGCCCGGCGGTACCGTGTGCTCGATCGCCAGGCGGTCCTTGGTCGAGATCCCCCCGGAGACCGGCAGCGCCGGCGGCGTCAGCGACCCCGATGGGGTGAAAAACGGCCGCGACAGCCGTCCTCCCGACAGCGGCCCGGTCCGCAGCGGCGACCCGGAGAGCGGCCCGAGCAGCCGCAGCGCGTTTGCCACCACCTGGCCGGGGAAGATCGGCTTGACCATCACCTCGACCCCATCGGGCAGGTCGGAGTAGTCGCCGGCCACCGGCGCCAGGGCGAGCACCGCGCGCGGCACCGGCGCGACGGGAACTTCGTCATCCTGGCCGTACAGGCGGGCGAGCAGCGAGCGTCCCTCCGAACCGGGGCGCACGAGATCGACGACCACGACGTCCGGCCGGAAGCTGGCGGCGAGCATCAGCGCTTCGTTGCCGCGGGCGCTCCCCCTGGCCTCGATGCCGGCTTCGGAGAAAGCGGCGACGACCTGGTTGCAAAAACTCTGGTTCTCATCGACGACGAGGACTCGCTGCGCCGGCATAGCGGCGACGCTACCACGCGCCTTCCCGCGCTGACAACCGCAAACCCTGCGCGCCCGGCGCCGCGCCACCGGAGATTTTTTCGGCTGTCGCTTATTCCATCGGCAGCGCCGCGGCCAGCCGCGAGCCGAGCTCCTGTCCCTGGCGCAGCACGTCCGGCACGCTCACGCCGCGGAACGCCGCTCCGGTGGCCGACAGGCCCGGCAGCTCGGCGAGCCGCGCCTCGATCTCGGCCACGCGCGTCGAGTGGCCGATGAGGTACTGCTCGATGGCGCGCGGCCAGCGCTGGATGTGGATGAACCGCGGCTCGGTGAGGATGCCGAGCGTCACCTTGAGATCCCGGCGCACTTGTTCCAAAAGCGCGCCATCGTCGAGGTTTACCACGTCGGGGTGATGCGCGCCGCCGTACAGGGCCCGCAGCACGACCTGGCCTTTGGGCGCCTGATCGTAGTCGGGCAGGATGCTGGTCATAAACAGCGTGCCCAGGAGCAAGAGCCCTTCGCGGCGCGGGATCAAAAAGCCGAAGCCGTCGAGCGGATGCGGCACCTGCTCCCGCGGCCAGGCCAGCGAAATCGCCACCACCGAGGCCATCGGGATCGCCTGATAAGCCCGGCCGAGCTCCGGCGACAGGGTCGCGGCCAGGGTCGCGGCGTCGGGCGGCGGCAGCGCCAGCACGACCTGCTCCGCGGCCAGCCGTTCGCCGCCGCCATCGCCGCCCAGGACCACCTCGTAACCCGCGCGGTCGCCGCCGCGGCGCAGCAGCGCCTGGGCCGAGGTGCTGAGCCGGATGACGCCTCCGGCCTCAGTGATGCTGCGGCCCAGGGCGGCGGCGAGCTGACCCACACCCTGGCGGAAACCGAACAGCCGCGGCAATGCGGCGGGCGTCCCGCCGGCTTTGACCCGGCTCGCCGCTTCCGCCTGCCGCCGCCGCAGAGCCTTAAACAGGCTGTGATGCTCCGCTTCCATCTGCCAGATGCGCGGCAGCGCGGAGCGCATGGACAGCTTCTCGATATCGCCGGCAAAGATTCCGCTCAGGAACGGATCGAGCAGCTCCTCGGTGACGTGGCTGCCTAGGCGGCGGCGGCCAAATGCTGCCACGCTCTCATCCGGCTGCGTGCCGTCGGCATCTGGCTTCTTCGGGACGATCAGCGGCTCGCAAACGAGCCGCAGCCGCGCCGCGACCGAGAGTGCGTCGGAAAACAGCACCTCGGTCGGCTTGCCGGGCAGGCGGCGCAGGCGGCCGGCGCGATATAGGTAGCGGCGGCTCGCTTGCTCGGCGGAAAAGACCTGCTCTTCGCGCAGCCCGACGCGCTCAATGAGCTCATTCAAGCCGGCGGCGCCTTCCTGCAGCGTCGCCGGACCGGTCTCGATGCTGAAGCCGCCGTGACGCTCGCTGCCGATGCGGCCGCCGAGCTGCTCGCGGCTCTCAAGGACCGTCACCTCAAGACCGCCGGGTCCTACCGTACCGCCGCGCGCGCGGTAGGCGTCGAGCAGGCTCAGGGCGCATGCGAGCCCGGCCCCGCCGCCACCGATTACGACTACGCGGCTGCCCTTATCGCTCATGCGGAGTCCTGCCCGGCCGCGGCTGCCTGCGTCGATGCCCCCGGGCGCCGCCCGAGCTCGTGAACCATCTGGACGAGCGCCTGCACGTGCGGCACCGGCGTCTCAGGCAGGATGCCGTGGCCGAGGTTGAACACGTGGCCGCGCGGCGGCGCGTCGGCGAGGATACCGCGCACGCGGCGCTCGATCTCCGGCACCTCGGCGAACAGCACCATCGGATCGAGGTTGCCCTGCACGGCGCGGCGATCCGCCGGCCCGCTGGCGCCGATGCCAAGGCGCGCCCGCGCGACGCCAATCGGCAGCCGCCAGTCCAGGGCGAACACATCCGCCGGCAGCTTCCCGACCTGTTCCAAGAGCGCCGTCCCGCCGTTGGCGAAATAGATGAGCGGCACCCCGAGCGGCCGCAGCGCCGCGAGTACCTTCTGCACATACGGGGCGGCGAAGGTGGCAAAGTCCTCTTGGCCCAGGATGCCGACCCAGGAGTCGAACAGCTGCAGCGCCTGCGCCCCCGCGGCCACCTGCCCGCGCAGGTAGGCGATGACGGTGTCGGTGATCTTGCTGAGCAGGGCGTGCGCCTGCGCCGGGGCGGCAAACAAGAGCTTCTTGGTCGCGACGAACTGCTTGCCGGTCTGTCCTTCGACGGCGTAGGTGAGCATGGTGAACGGCGCCCCGGCAAAGCCGATGAGCGGCACCCGCCCGGCCAGCTCGCGCCGGCACAGCCGCACCGCTTCAAGCACGAAGCCGCACTCCGCCGCCTCGGGAACGCGCAGGGCCGCGATCTCCTCCGCCGAGCGCACCGGGCGGACTTTGGGCCCTTCCTCGGTGAACGCCAGCGGCAGCCCCATCGCCTCCAGCGGGATCAAGATGTCGGAAAACAAGATCGCCGCATCGACCCCCAGCCGCTCGACCGGCTGCACCGTGACCTCGCAGGCCAGCTCCGGGGTCTTACACAGCGTCAGGAAATCGCCGGCGCGAGCGCGCGTCCGCTGGTAGTCCGGCAGGTAGCGCCCGGCCTGGCGCATGATCCAGATTGGCGTCGTGTCTACTTCCGCTCCGGCACACGCGAGCAAAAATCGATTCGCTTGATTCTTAAGAGGCTCAGTCATCTCGCAGGACATTATCTAGCATTTTGGCCAAATTGCTCTTGCCGATTACTTCGACCAGACTGCTGTAGCTAGCTTGTTCATGACAGATTACCCGCGCGGAGTGGTCTAAGCCAGATGACCGGCCGGCCAGCCCCGCTCCCCGCGATCGCTGACGAATCCCCGTCCTACGCCAGACCACCCGCGCCTGACTTTCCGCACCGCAGGTCTTTTTGTACTTTATAGTGCGCGCGCGGCGGCCGTGCGCGGTCACGCGGCAGGTACGGCCATGGCAGTTGGCGATTTAAGGGGTTTTGTGAATCGAAATGCTCATGTCAAATGCGTCCGCGCATATCCTCGTAATTTTACTTATTTACATGATTAAGCATTGTCCCGGCCGCGGATCCCGGGGGTCGGCGCAGGGACGCGATTGACAGCGACTGCGGCGACGCCAAATACTGTCAAGGTGAGCGCTGAAAAAACTGGCGGCCGACTCGCTCCCGCCCAAGATCGGCTGGCGGTTCGGTTCCAGCTTCAGTATGCCGACGATGAGGCGTTCGTCCGCGGCTACGCCGGCAATGTCTCGGCGGCCGGGATGTTCGTGGCTGCCGATGAGCCGCCGCCGCCGGGCACCCGGCTCTACTTCGCGGTCCTGCTCGCCGATGAGCGCTGCGTCCTTGGCGGCGAAGGCGAAGTGGTCTGGGTCGCGGCGAAGAGCGCGGCGGCGCGGCCCGCCGAAGCGGCTAACGGCGCAGCGGCGACCGAGACGGGCGGCGCGCTGCACGGCTTCGGCCTCCGCTTCATCCGGCTCGATGCCAGAAGCGTCGAGCTGCTGCGTCAGGTGCTGGCCTACAAAGCGGCGCACCCGGAGCGGTTTTTTACCGCGCCCGCCGATCCCTATGCCGCCCACGGCACCGCCCCTATCGGCTTGGCGATCGCCACAAACCCGGCACCAGCCGCGCCGGCCTCTTTGTCGGGTGAGTCGCGGCGGTCGGCGCCCGGCCCGGCGGCCGTTGGCTCGCCCGCAGACGAAGAAGCCGAGCTCAAGTCGCTCCTGCGGCCGGCTCTGCCGGCGCCGCCGTCCGCCGGGGATACCGCGCGGCGGCTGGACGACCTTTTGCGCCGCCGGCCTCTTTAATCATCTCTTAACAATTTTCCTTCCGCCTTGCCGTACGCGCAGTCGGAGCGCCCAAGCCGACGGAACTTCGCCCGCCCCGGGCCGGCAAACGCCGCCAAGCGGGCGTATTTGCAGCGAAAAGTTGCGCAACGATGCCGCTACTCCGGCTGGTTGCCGCTACACTAAAGGCCGGTGCCAGTGGCGCGAGCGCGCAAAGCCGGGTAAATCCCAGAGCAGCGACGCCCGGCCTGGCGCCGCAACCCAAACCCGTTAAAGATCTCCGAGCGAACCGTCAAAAACCGCCTCTTGAACAGGCGCGCCCGCGACCGAGCTTTCGTCCCAGGGCCGCCTCGCCAAAGAGCCGCGGCCGACATGGACAGGAACCGGAACCTAGGATGCTTGAAAAACTCTACGCTGTGTTCAAAGCCGGCGGGTTCACCCTCGTAGCCATGCTCCTGTGCTCGATCGTCGCCGTCGCGGTGGCGATCGAGCGCGCCATCCACCTGTGGAGCTTTCAAGAGCGCGCCCGCGACTTGTCGGACACCGTCAAGCGCTGCCTGTACCGCGGCGCCGTGGCGGAGGCGCGGACCGCCTGTGAGCGCAGCCGCTCGCCGCTGGCGGAGGTGCTGCTGGTGGGGTTTGAGCGCCTGCGCCGCAGCACCAAAGAGGCGCTCGGGGCGGCGGTCGATCGCGAGCGCCAGCGCGTCGCCATGGGGCTGCGCGGACCGCTGTGGATGCTGGGCACCATCGGCGCCACGACGCCGTTCCTGGGGCTTTTCGGCACCGTCGTCGGCATCATGGGCGCGTTCCGCCGCATCGGCGAGAACAAGCAGGCCGGCATCGAGGTCGTCGGCCCCTATATCTCCGAGGCGCTCATCGCCACCGCGGTCGGCATCGCGGTCGCGGTCGTAGCGCTGATGCTGTTCAACTTCTTCCAGGCGCGCCTGGGACGGCTGAACATCGAGCTGCGGCTCCTGGTCGAAGAGTTCGTTGAAATCCTGACCGAGCCGCCCAGCCGCGACAGCAAAGAGGACGAAGCCGAGGCGGGCGCCGCGGCCAAGGAGAACGCCTGATGGCGATCGGCAAGGTGCCGGGCGGCGACAGCGAGCACGATGAAGAGGGGATCTTCGCCGAGATCAACATCACGCCGCTCACCGACATCTTCCTCGTGCTGCTCATCATCTTCATGGTCACCTCTTCGGTGATGGCCGACGCGGGGGCGCGCAGCGGCATGCGCGTGAACCTGCCCAAAGGGGCGATGCGGGAGGTCAACACCTCGACGCAGGACATCACCATCCTTATCACCGCCGACGGCAAGCTGGTGGTCAAGGGCAAGCCGGTCGATGCCACCGAGCTGGCGCAGATGTTTAGTGACGCCAAGCAGCGCTCGCCCGATACGCAGATCATCGTCCAGGCCGATGAGTCCACGCACCACGGCCGCGTCGTCTCCGTGATGGAGCTGGCCAAGACCTCCGGCCTGCACCGCCTGGCCATCGCGACCCGGCGCAGCAAGTAATAAGAACGCACGCCATCCGCAGCGTTTAACCTCCGGTGCCGCGTAGGCTGCTAACTTTTTGGCGCTGTCCTTAGGCCTTAGGGGTGGAGACGGCTGCGCGGGCTGGCGGCGCCGGGCTGGGTGCGGGAGCTCGGGGCGGGGTGGGGGGAGTCGCTGCAGTCCTCATGGCGGCCGACGACGAACAGGCGCAGCGAGCGCGCGACCCGCGGCCGGGCCTGACCGCGCGGCCCGAGATCATAGTCGAGCGACAGCATGTAGCCGCCCTGACCGTCAGCCAGGTGGGCGATCGACGGCCGCCCGCCCGGGGCGACGATGGTCTCGCCGCCGGCCTGCGCCAGCTGCTCCGCCAAGACGCCCGCCTGCTGCACCGCCGCCCGCAAGGTCTGGCGCTGCCGCGACAGCACCCGGTGCGCCGCGCCGCCGCTCCCCGGCACGCTGATGCACACGTCGAGAACCTGCTTGTCGTCAAAGCTCTCGGGAAAATCGGTTAGCGTGATCAACATCGACGGGCTCTGCGAGCCGATGTTGTTGGCGCTCCCCGGTAGGTTTTGTCGCGGTACTTTCCGAAACAAGCGGCACCCTCGCTGTCTCTAGAGGGGATGGCGGGCCCTTTCCCGATCGCCCCTAGAGTTAATCCTCTCGCTCGACGCCGATGGAGTCAATCGAGTCCATGAAACCGCTGCACATCACGTGCCAATTTCGTGCTCGGCGCCGCGCCAAGCGGCAGTGAACCTGCGGATCGGGAAACGGCAGCTCCCGCGAGGTTGCACGCCGGTTCCACCGCCCTTGCGTCCTTCCCCGCCGGAGCTAATCCAGCTTTGCCGCAACCGCGCCGAGTCCGGAATCCGGACAGGGACAATCGACCGTAGACAAATATTCCCAGCTCGTCGGAGATCGCCCAGACCGCGGTGAGGTCCCACGACCTCAGCCGGACAGCCCGGACACGCGGACGCAGAGGCGGACAGACAGCAAAGTCATAGCGCCGCCCGGCTGCTCTGTCGCCCGGTCGCCTTGATGATGATGGTGATGGTGATGGTGATGGTGAGAGTTGAGGTGATGCCGATGAATCAGCTTCCCGGTCGGCGCGGCGGGGCGTTGCGGGCTAGTCGCCGGTGAGCACGTTCTTGGCGATGACCATGCGCTGGATCTGCGAGGTGCCTTCGTAGATCTGCAGCAGCTTGGCGTCGCGCATCAGCTTCTCGACCGGGTACTCCTTGGTGTAGCCGTAGCCGCCGAAGATCTGCACGGCGTCGGTGGCGACCTTCATCGCCATGTCGGCCCCGTAGAGCTTGGCCATGCTCGAGACGATGCTGTCGAGCCGTCCGCGGTCGACCATCCACGCCGCCCGGTGGCACAGCGCCCGGCTCGCCTCCAGGGCCACCGCCATGTCGGCGAGCATGAACTGCACCGCCTGGTGGGAGGCGATGGGCACGCCGAACGTCTTGCGCTCAAGGGCGTACAGGCGGCTCTCGTGCAAGGCGCGGGCGATGATGCCGGCGGCGCCGGCGGCGATCCACGGCCGCGAGCGGTCAAAGGTCTTCATCGCGATCTTGAAGCCTTCGCCCTCGTTGCCGATGAGCGCCGACTTGGGCAGCCGCACCTCGTCGAACAGGACATCGGTGGTGTTGCTGGCGCGCTGGCCCATCTTGTTTTCTTTTTTGCCGACCTTGACGCCGGGCAGGTCGCGATCGACGACGAAACAGGCGATCTTGCGGTTGCGCGCCTTGAGATCCCGCTCCGGCTTGGGATCGCTGGTGGCAAGGACGGTGTAGAAGCTGGCGTAGCCGCCGTTGGTGATCCAGCGCTTCTGCCCGGTGAGCACGTAGTCGTCGCCGTCTTTGACATAGTGCGTCCGCATGCCGGCGACATCCGAGCCGGCGTCGGGCTCGGAGCAGCAGTACGAGGCGAAGATCGGCTCGCGGCTCAGCCACCCGAGATACTTGGCCTTTTGCTCTTCGCTGCCGGCAATGATGAGCGGCAGCGCCGCCAGCGAGTTCGCCGCCATCGAGGTGTTGACGCCGGCGCACGCCCAGGCGATCTCCTCCATGATGAGGCACGTGGTCAGGCACGATAGACCTAGACCGCCGTAGGCCTCGGGAACTTCGGTGTTCATAAGGCCAAGCTCCCAGGCCTTCTGCAATAGCTCGGTGGGAAACTCGCCCTCTTCATCAAGCCGCCCGGCGACCGGCGCAATCTTGCTCCGGGCGTAGTCGCGAGCGGTCTTGCACAGGGCCTGCTGATCCTCAGTAAAAGACATGTCGAACGTGGGCATCGGCGCGGACGTGGACATCACCATCTCCTGGGGCTACACAAAGGGATATAGCGCTACAAGTTCGTCTCGTCTGAGAAGCCTAAAATGACGCAAAAGCGGCCTTTGGACGAATCTAAAATATAGGAAGCGGCTAAACCCTGCTTCCACATTGACCCTGCACGGGAAAGCGTCGTACCATTCGAGAGATTTTCTTCTCGTGTCTGTCCCCTACGGTAAATACCTACTAGAGCGAAAGCTCGCCGAAGGCGGGATGGCCGAGATCTTCCTTGCCCGCCATAGTCCGCCCCTAGGCGCGGCCTCCGGCAACACCCTGCCACCGACGCAGCCGAACCCGCAGAATCCGGCGGACCGGCGCGGGCCGATCGTAATCAAGCGCCTGTTCAGCCACCACAGCGCCGAAAAAGAGTTCGTGCGCATGTTCTTCAACGAGGCGCGGCTCGCGGCCCGGCTGAAGCACCGCAACATCGTCGATATTTTCGACCAGGGCGAAAACGAGGGCACCTACTACCTGGCGATGGAGTTTATCGCCGGCGAGGACTTGCGCAGCATCGCCCAGCAGGCCGATGTCGTCGGCAAGCGGCCGCCGCTTTCGCTCGTGTGCCGGATCATCGTCGATATGCTCGCCGGCCTCCACTACGCCCACACCCTGAACGACGACGAGGGGCGGCTCCTCGTGCCGCGCGAGCAGGCGACGGGCGGCCGGACGGCCTGGGTGGGCGTTCACCGGAGGGACGACGGCGACTACGCGCTGGGGGCAGGCTGGTGCTTCCAGCGGCTCGGTGCCCGCTGGTTCGTGTGCAAGTACGGGAACTTCATCTGGTCCGCGGCGCCCGTGGGCGTCAGGCCGATCGCGAAGCAGCCGGTGAACGCGGTGGCCTGGGCGTAGGAGGCGGCGGCCAGCGGCGGCTCGGCGCCGGCGCAGACGTGCCAGCCCAGCGCGCACAGCGGCGCCGCGTCGGCGACGTCGCCGGTCCAGGTGCCGGCGCACGCGGCCAGGCCGGGGAACGCCACCGGGTCGACGAAGCCCTCGCGGGTGCCGTCGGCGCAGCCGAACGCGCTCGGCGCGCTGTCGATCGCGGCGTCGGCCCCGACCACCGGCGCATCGGCCGCCGCGTCGATGGCCCCGGCGTCGATCGCGGCCGCGTCGATCGCCG
>CALFML010000856.1 GCA_937879845.1 uncultured Myxococcales bacterium | reverse complement strand
CTCTTTGACTTCTTCGCGCTTTTCTTTGGGCTTATCGCGCTTGTCGTCGCGTTTCTCGTCGCGCTTGTCGCGGTTGTCGTCGCGCTTGTCTTTGTGCTTGTCGCGCTCGCGCTTGTCGCGGTTGTCGTCGCGCTTGTCGCGGTTGTCGTCGCGCTTGTCCTTGCCGTCGCGCGGCTCGGGCTTCGACTCGACCTTCTGATCCGGATTGGCGCCGCGGATCTCGAAGTGCTCAAGATGAAAGCGCTCGCGCGGCCGAATGTTGATCTTCTTCTGCAGCCGCTTTTCCAGCGCCTCGAGGAACTCGTGATCCGCGGTGGCAAGCAGCTCCGCGATCTCGGGGTGCACGCTCACCGTCAGCGTGTCGTCGGGGAAGACGTGGCCTTCGCGGCGAATCTGCCGCAGCACCTCGTAACAGACGGTGGTCTTCGACTTGAGATAGCCCTTGCCGTCGCAGTAGAAGCACGGCTCGGTCAGCATGCGGCCCAGCGACTCGCGCGTGCGCTTGCGCGTCATCTCGACCAGGCCCAGCTCCGAGATCTTGGTGACGTTGGTCTTGGCCCGATCCGGCCGCACCGCCTCGGCGAAGGAGCGCATCACCTTGTCCTGATTCGACTCCTTATCCATATCGATGAAGTCGATGATGATGATGCCGCCGATGTTGCGCAGGCGCAGCTGATCCGCGACCTCCTTGCACGCCTCGAGGTTGGTCTTGGTGATGGTCTCTTCGAGGTTGCGCTTGCCGACGAACTTGCCGGTGTTGACGTCGATGGCGGTGAGCGCCTCGCCCTGATCGATGACCAGCGACCCGCCGGACTTGAGGTAGACCTTGCGCTCGACGGCGCGGTCGAGCTCCATCTCGATGCCGTAGGCGTCGAAGATCGGCTCGCTTTTTTCGTAGTATTCGATCTTGCTGACGTACTCGGGCATAAACGCCCCGGTGAACTTGAGCAGGCGCTCGTACTCGGGGCGGTTGTCGATGATGAGCTTTTCGACTTCGCTCGTGAAAAGATCGCGGACGGTGCGCAGCAGCAGATCCAGGTCGTTGTAGAGCAGCGCCGGCGCCTTGGCGGTCTCCGACTTCTTGACGATGGAGTTCCACAGCTTGATGAGAAACTCCATGTCGGCCCGCAGCTCGGTGTCGGAGACCGACTCGGCGACGGTGCGGACGATGAAGCCGGTGCCGGGCGGGCGCATCGAATCGACGATGCTGCGCAGGCGCTTGCGCTCCTTGTCGCTGCTTATGCGCCGGGAGATGCCGACGTGATCCACGGTCGGCATGAAGACCAAGTTGCGCCCCGGAAGCGAGATGTAGGACGTTGAGCGCGAGCCCTTGGTGCCGATAGGCGCCTTGGCGATCTGGACAATAACTTCCTGCCCCGGGCGAAGGAGATCTTCGATGCGCGCTTCGCGGCTGGTTTTATCGTCGCTGTCGCTGTGGCGGCGGTCGCGCGCCTCGTCGTCTTCATCGACGAACAGCGACTTGATGTCCTCCGGCGCCCCGCGCACGTCCGCCACATAAAGGAACGCCGCCTTATCCGTGCCGATGTCGACGAACGCCGCCTGCATCCCCGGCAGCACCCGCAGGACCTTGCCCTTATAGATGTTACCGACGATGCCGCGCTCGCGCCGCCTTTCGATGTAGATCTCAACGACCTGGCCGTTTTCGACTAGCGCGACCCGGGTCTCAGGGCCGTCCGCGTTGATGACAAGGAGGTTCGGCACGTTTCCTCATGCCTATGCAAAAAGTTTCAAGTTAAGCGAGCTACTCTGCCAGAAATGTCAGTCATAAGTCCAAAACGCCTGACCTTCGGCTCGCAAGAAGACCTTCGCGTACCACGTCGACCGTGTCTTTTCAAGCAGTTCGCTACGGTGCGGCGGTCGGCAGGCCGTCTGCAGCTCGGCGCCCGCAAGCTTGGCACATGGGTTGCTAAAGTCTCTCAGCAAGATAAGACGCTCGCTTAGCTCTTCAAACTTCAGACTTGGTGCCGGGTCCGCCCCCTTAACCCCTCTTACGGGTGGAACCGGCAACTGGCTCTCTAGCAGGCGTTAATTTTAAGCCCGCCTGCAAAAGGGCAAACGGTAAACGGCCTGCGGCCCCCCGCGGGCCGTTTGCTTTTTGGGGCCTATGTATTCAATCGTCTGGCCAGCGTGTCTGTCGGCGTAGTAAATTGCTTGCGCTGCCAAGCGAGGTACGCGCCGTGTCGGTCTTTCCCAAGCTGCCTGAGAACCTCAAGGCCCTAGCGCACGCCGTCTGGCAGTCCGCGGGGCAGTCGCTGCCGCTAGATATTCCGCCGGATCTGGAGCCCAAGCTCAACGAAATCGCCTCGCGCCTGCTGAGCCTGGGGCAGCTGGCGAGCGGGGCGCACAAGCACCTTGTCGACCCGGAGGTCGCGGCGGCGATCGACTCGCTGCCCAACCACCTCAACGAGCAGGGCTTCGACGCCTGGGGTCTGTGCCCGGAAGAGGCGAAGTTTTATTACTCGATCTCGCGCCACCTTTACGACTACTTCCGTCCCGAGATCTACGGCATCGAGAACGTCCCGGCCGGCCGCGTCCTCCTTGTGCCAAACCACTCGGGGCAGCTGCCGCTCGACGGGGTGGTGGTGAGCGTAGCGTGCCTTTTGCAGGCGCGCCCGCCGCGGCTCGTGCGGGCGATGGCGGAGCGCTGGGTGTCGACGCTGCCGTTTATCAACGAGATGTTTGCGCGGTCGGGCGTGGTGCTCGGCGATCCGATAAACTGCCGCAACCTTTTGGAAGACGACCAGGCCATCCTGGTGTTCCCCGAGGGAGCCAAAGGCAGCGGCAAGACCTGGCAGCAGCGCTATAAGCTCCAGCCGTTCGGCCGCGGGTTCATGCGCCTGGCGCTGCAGACCCGCTCGCCGATCGTTCCGGTCGCGGTGGTGGGCGGCGAAGAGTCGATCATCAGCATCTACAACTGGAAGGGGCTCGCCAAGCTCATGCGCGCCCCGTATGCGCCGGTGAGTCCGCTCCTGCCGCTGCTCGGGCCGCTCGCCTACTTCCCGCTGCCGGTCAAGTTCCGCGTCTACTTCGGCGAGCCGATGGAGTTTACCGGCCCCTTCGACGACGAGGACGCCATCATCCAGGCGAAGGTCGACAAGGTCGCCGCTCGCATCCAGCAGATGATCGACGACGGGCTGCGCGCCCGCCGGTCGGTCTTCTTCTAGGCGAATAAGGAGCTCCGCGTGGCAGCAATCCTCATCTCGGGCATCGCCGGCGGGCTGGCGCAGCGGACGGCGCGGCGGCTGCTTGCCGCCGGACATCGTGTCGTGGGGGTGGACTATCGCGAGCTGCGGACGCCGCTGCCACCGGAGCTCGCCGGGCTTGAGGTCTACCGCGCCCACTACAACAAAACCGTCATCGAGGACGTGTTCAAGCACCACGCGTTCGACAGCGTCCTGCACCTGGGGCGGGCCGGCAACCTCAAGGAGTCGGCGGGCAAGCGCTTTGACTTAAACGTCGTCGGCTCGCAGAAGATCATGAACCTGTGCGTGCAGCACCGGGTCAAGCGCCTGGTGGTGCTGTCGACGTTCCATATCTACGGCGCCCACCCGAGCAACCACATCCCGATCGCCGAAGACGAGCCGCTGCGCGCCGGCCTGGAGTTCCCGCAGATCGCCGACGCCATCCAGATGGACAACATGGCCACCACCTGGGTCTACCGCCATCCCGAGGTCAAGACCGTCATCCTCCGCGCCACCAACATCGTCGGCCCGACGGTCAAAAACACGATGAGCGAGTTCCTCCGCCTGCGCCACGTGCCCTACCTCCTGGGCTTTAACCCCATGTCGCAGTTCGTGCACGAAGACGACATGGCGCGCGCCGTCATCGCCGCCTGGGAGGGGGACTTCGTGGGGATTTACAACGTCGCCAGCACCGCGGTGATTCCGTGGCGGACGGCGCTGGAGCTGGCGCGGGCGATCACCTTTCCGGTGCCGGCGCCCATCGCCAGCGTGTTCATGCGCGCCGCCGGCAACTTCCCGCAGTACCTTATCAACTTCTTCCGCTATCCCTGCGTCATCACCGACCGCGCCTTCCAGAAAGTCAGCGGCTGGACGCCGAGCCTCAGCGCCGAGCAGACCCTGTGGAGCACGGTGGAGAAGGCGCGCACCCTGCAGTAGGGGGCGGCTTCCGGCCGTTTAGGGGAACGTATAGTTCAGGTTGGCGCGGCGGATGAGCACCTGCGAGTTTGTTCCGTTATCCATAAGGACAATCAAGTCCTTGCGGAGCAGCGTCCGGCGGCGATCCCCCATGCCGCCGAGATACTCCAGCGCCATGCTGTGGAAGTTTTCCGTGGTGGTGGCGATGTCGGTAATCGGCTGCAGCGTATCGATTACGCCGTTTTTATACGAGAGCAGCTGCAAGTGCTGGTCCGCCGGACCGCCGGGGACCATCTGCGAATACAGGCCGATCTCATCTTGCCCATCGCCGTTGGCATCCCCCGCATAAGGCAGCATGAGGCCGGGCAACTTCCACATCGTCGGCCCACTTTGCACGGTGAAGGTCGGAACCGTGGCACCGTACATAATCCCCACGAAATTGGGGTTCTGCGACACCGTGAACAGGAGCGCCGGATCCTGCGCTTGCGTGTGCAGCACGGTCGTGGTCCGCAGCGGCTTGTTGGCCAAGCTGAAAAACGTGCCGGACGTATTCAAGGGAGATGAGTAGCCTACGGCGTTGGTCATAAAGACCGGGTTCGTGTAGTAAAACTCGGTTCCCAGCCGCCCGAGCGTCGCGCCCGACGGGCTCGGATCATCCCAGGTGAGGGCCAGGTAGTCGCCCTTGGCGCCCTTGGGCCGAATCGGCGCCACCCAAGAGATGTTGGTGCTGCTCGCCTGCGAGTTCGGACCGTTGAAGACGTAGGATTTCGACGCGCGGTAGACATCCAGGCTGCCGGAGGTGTCCGCCGCATCCAGGTAGCGAAACTTGCCGGTCCGGATGATCAGATCCGGGTTGGTCTGGCCTTCGTTGTTCGCCAGGGCGAGTTGCCGGAAGCCCGTGCCGCCGGCCGAGCCCACGCGCGTCGGCGTCCAGGTCCCGCCGGCCCCGGCGACGCGCTCGCAGTACCAGACGTTGCCGGAGTAGGCCGCAACCAAGATGCCGCTATACTTTTTTCCGACCGCCGGAACGGTCAGCAGATAAACCGGCGCATTGCCGCCGGGAAAGCTGCACATCGTATCATCGGGTTTGAACCCGCCTAAACCGTCACCGATATAAATTTCCACCTTGGTATCACTGGCGCTTGAGGCATTGGGCAAATTGGTAAATAGCCCGGACACCGCAATATCAGTGATGCCGTCGCCGTTGTAGTCGCCGGTGGCCATTAACACGTAGCGGCTCGGGAGCGCGATCGTCGATTGAAACGCCGCGTCCTTGGGGAACGCCTCGGGAGACGGCTGCAGGTTTGTGCACTGCCCCGTGTTGAGATCGCAAAACGGATTCTTGGAGTCGATGCACTCCTCGTTCTTGCCGCAGCCGGGCAGATAAAAATCCGGCGGTGCGGCATCGCTTGTCGCCATGTCGCAGAGGCCGGAGGCGGCGCAGCTGGTGACCCCGCCGTCGAGGACGAAGTCGCCGATGCCGATATAAGATCCCCACAGCTTGTCGCAGCCCACAAGCGAGAGAAGAAGCATCGCAGATAAAGCCCGCATGTCCCTCCGAGCTCAGGGCGGCGCCGCGCGGCGATGCCTGAGATAAGTCTTTAAGATTGCAAACTAAGCTGATTCGCAATTCTATTTTATCTTGGTTCTATGCATAAAACTATCGATAAACGATAACTCGGCGTGACAAAGGGACGAACCGGCGCGGGTCCCCCTACCCTGCGAAGTTTCCGTCGGACCTGGCGGCCCGCCGAAAACATCTCCGGTCGGCCCGCGCCTCTTGGCTCCCGACAGAATTTATCGATACGACCAAGCATATAGGGCTTGAGTCGGTCGGGTGGAACTCGCTGGCGGCGCGGGTTTAGGATGCGGCGGAGAGGCCGGCTTACGGCAGATCTTGGGCGAGCTGGAGCTGATAGCCGCCCGTGGACGGCCCGGCGATCCGCACGCAGTACTGCGTGCCCATGGTCACCGTGGTCTCCTGACTCATCGCTCCGGGCGGCGGGCTGGCCGGGGATACGGTGAGGCTGTCGACCACCGTCTTGCAGTCCACGGCATAGATGCCGATGCCGACGCGCGCGCCGGTGCCGTTTTGCACCGTGGCGTAGACGCGGCCGGTCTTGTTCGCGGTGAACACGACGTAGTCCACATCCCCCACGGTGTCGAGCGCGCCGTCCGTGGCGTAGTAATACTTATCGAGCGTGACCGTCGCCACCGGCGAGGCCGCGGAGTCGCCGCCGGCCGGCTCTTTGATCGACACCGACGTGCCCAGCGCCGTCTTGGCGAGCATGCTGTAGGAGTGATTGGTGCTGCCGCTCAGGTTGTCGGTGAAGACCGCGAAGTAGTAATCGCCGATCTTGGGCATATAAAGCAGCGTGTTGCGCCCCTGCAGCATGCCCCCGGACACCGTGGCCGACGTATCAATGGGCAGCCCATCGGCGAAGCGGCCCGAGCTGGGCGCCATCTGACCCTGCACCCGCGGCGCCGCGGTCACCCCGCCCAAAAGCCCCGAGCCGAGCCCGCTCATCGTCAGCTGCGTGACGTAGTTATCCGCCGGCGCGGTGAACTTGTAGAGCACCGTCCGGCCGTTGGCGATGATCATCTGGTTGCCGACCGTCGCCCCGGCGTTGAGCACCACCGGCGTGGTCGCAGTCACCTGCGGCGCATTGGGATCCTTGGGATCGGAGACGAACTGCACCGGAGTTCCCAGCGGCGTCAGCGTCGACAGCGTCATGCCAAGGCCGGTTCCCGCCGTCGCCAGCGCATCGACCAGCCCCAGGTTGCTGTAGGTCGTCGAGTTCAAATACGGCGATGGCGGCGAGGCCAGCGCGAGCAGCGTCTGCACGCCGCCGGTCGGACGCACCGTGGCCGGATCAAAGGGATTGTTGCGATAGTCGAGGTTGCGCAGCTGCACCGTCACCAGGCCGCCTTGCGGCACGCTCGGCGCGCTCGCCATGCCAGCGGTCAGCTCCGAGTAGAGCGAGGCCTCCACCGTAAGCCCGCCCTGCAGCGTCAGCTGCTCATCGGCTCCTGCCATGCCGGCGCCGGGGGTCGTCACCGTCACGTTGTGCGGGCCGATCGCCGCCCCCGGGGCCAGCGTCAGGGCCACGCTCAGGTTGGTGGTGCTGCCGACGGTCACTTTAGAGGTGATCGCCGGGTCGCCGAAGTCCACCTTGGTGGTGCCGGCCTTGAAGTGGCTGCCGACGCCGGTGATGACCACCGTGACCGGCCGCACCCCAAGGACCTGTGGCGGCGAGATCGACGACAGGCTGGAGTCGCCCGCCGTGCTCGTGCCCGGATCCCCCTTGGGACCCGGCTGGCCGGGCGTCCCCTGCGGGCCCGGCGCTCCCTGAAGGCCTTGCGGACCTGCCGGCCCCTCGGGGCCCTGGGCGCCATTTTGGCCGTTCGCCCCCCCTCCGCTCTGGGTCGGGCCGCAGGCCGCCAGGCAGCCCATCAACATCAATGGCAAAGTAAATCGCATTGGTAGCTCCTTTCCCAGGCCCCCCACAGGGCGAAGGATAATTGGGTTTTCAATTTATTTTGTAATACAGAATCCTATTTGAAGATAGCCACACCAGCGCAAACCTCGCCGCTGCGGCTGGGCATCCGACCGGTGGTTTGGACCCCAGCGGCGGCGGCGCTCCCCCTCGGGGAATGTCCGACAAGACGCGGGCTGTATCAGGGCGCCGCCGAAGTAAGCGTCAGCGCGTGCGTGTGGGCCAGAACGTCTTCATCGCTGCGCTCGGGATGGCGGGCGCGGAACTGTTGCCGCAGGGCCTGGTCTTCTTCGACCGGCCGGCGGTAATAGAGGTAGCTCTGCTCGGCTTTTTGCGCTTCGGTTTGCCGGTCGAGCTCGCGCAGGGCGAGGAGCCGCTGGTGGTGGCCGTCTTCGGACTCGGCATCGATCTGGAGCAGGCGGTCGGCGGCAGCGAGCGCGGCCTTCGGCTCGCCCATGAGGCCGCGCACCCGCGACAGCAGCGTCAGCACGTTGCGGTCGTTTGGCAGCAGACCGATGAGCCGCTCCAGATAGGGCCGCGCTGCCGCGAAGCGATAGGTGCGGTAAAGCGCCAACGCGGGCAGCCACAGCGCCGCGGGGTGATCCGGCCGCCGGCGGGCGGCTTGCTCGCACACCCGCAGCACCTCATCGGTCTGCCCAAGCGCCAAGGCCAGCCGCCCTAGACCCAGAAGCGGCTCGGGTTGCTCCGGGGCCAAGGCCGCCGCCCGCTGCAGGCTCGGCTGCGCATCGCTGGCCTGATCCACGAGCCCATCGGCCAGCCCGAGCCCATGATCGAGATAGCGCTGCCAGAGCGGCGCCCCCGTGTCGTGGCCCGCGGTACCGGCGCTTTCGGCCGGCGGCTCCGCCGCGCTGGCTTCGGCCCGGCTGCTGAGAACCAGCCGCCGGGTCGCCGCGGCAATCTCGATCGTCGGCGGCTCCAAGCAGCGCTGCCGCAGCTCGGCCGGGGCGGCCGACGGCAGCTTGGCGCAAGCAAAGCGGGCATAGTCCGGGGTGAACTTGCGGTACCGCAGCGCCGCGCTCAGCACAAGCTCAGAGGCCGTCAGGGAATCGGGGAGGAGGCGCAGGTCCACGCGGTAGCGGACCACCTGCGGGTCAGCCGGCGCGACCGAGGTGTCATAGACCACGCCGCGCATGCGCTGCGGATCGCGGCGCACGAGCGGCTCGCCGTGCTCATCGACCGGCTGCGCCCGCACCCGGTGCGTGGCATCGCGCAGCGCGGCGCGGCCGCCGGGGGCGCGCACCTCCACTTCGACCCATACGTCGTTGCTGTCGTTGGTGCCGCCGGGAAAGCGGTGGCCGACGCGGCGGTTGCGCAGCACCACGTCAAAGCGCAGCGGCTCGCCGCGCGGCACCCGGACGCGCTCCGCCAGCGACGGCGTAAGCTCGTCTTGGCCGGGGGTCTTGGCCAGCACGACCAGATCCAGCGACACCGCCCCCTGCAGGAACTCGCGCGTGCGCTCGACCGTCTCGGTATCGCCGCGCAGGCTCGCCAGAGCGGCGTTGGCGGCAAGGAAGCGGTGCGAGCGGGCAAGCTGGCCGCTGCGCAGCCGCACGAGCGGCATGTGGCAGTCCTGACAGCGCTTGACCTCGACGTTCTGCGGCCGGTAGACCGCCGCGACGCCGTTGCCGGCGGCGACGCTCTGCTGCCAGGCGTCATAGTCGTTCTGGCCGCGCAGCCACTGCTTTTGGGTCACTTCGGGGACCAGGCCGACTTTGTGGCAGGCGGCGCACAGCTCGGGGCGACCGAGGATCGCGGCGCGCAGCCGCTTGGCATGCGCCGACGGACCGGCCAGGCGGTCGGGGCTCGCCGCTGCCTCGGCCGGCGCCGGTACCGCGTCGGCCGCCAGCGTATAGGCGCCGTTGCCCAAAGTCCCCTGACACTCCTTGATCGAGTGGCACACGAGGCACGGCAGACCCGCCTGCGCGGCCGGCGTCTGCTGCGGCAGCTCAGGCCCGGCGATGGCGTCGTCCACGAGCAGCAGCGGATCATGGCAGCCGGCGCAGAAGCGCGAAGCTGGGGCGCCGCGCTCGCGGCGGAACTGCTCCACAGAGGCGGTGTAATACGGGTTATTGAGCGAGGCGAAGCGGTGCGCTGACTGCGTCCACTGCGCGGCGATCTCGGCGTGGCAGCTGGCGCAGTCGCTGCTGCCGAGCCCCTCGCCGGCGAAGAAGCCCTGCGTGCGCACGGCTCCGGCGATGGCTTCGCGGTCGATCTGTTCACCGCTGAACAGCGCCGCCAGACCGGCGGCCCCGCTCGGCTGCAGGCGCGCCGGCGACAGAGTCGGCGCGCCGGCGGCGGCGATGCCGGGCGGGGCGCCGGGGATGGGGGAGTTTGGCGGCAGCGCTAAGAACCCACCAAGAAGGAACAGGCGCGCGGCGCGCCAACGGCTGCCGCGCCTCACGATTTCACCCCGACACGGAGGCGCGAAATCCCAACGAGCGGCAGCGCGCAAAAGAGCAGCAAGGGCCACAGCGGCTGAATAAGCAGCCCGGCCGTCACCGCGACCGCGCCGGCCAAAAGCCCGACGAGCCGCAGCCGCGCATAGGCCGCCGCCCACCGCACCGGCAGAAAAAGGAGCAGAAGATCCGTCGGCAGGCAGATCAGCAGCGCTTCGTTCTGCCGCAGCTCCGGCAGCGCCGCGCACGCCGCCAGACCGGATACGAGCAGGCCGAAAAATCCGAGCCCGATGCCGACCAGGCCTTTGGCCAGACCCGGGCGCCGGCGCGCCAGGTGGACCGCGGCGAGCAGCAGCAATCCCGCCGGTACCAGAATCCAGGCCCCTCCCAACGAAGAGCCGATGGGCAGCGGCCGCTGCCGCGCGTACATGACGACCGGAGGGGCGGCAAAGCGCGACTCCAGCTCGCGGCGCAGCAGCTCCGGCAAGAACATTCCCTGCCAGCGCGTGGTCGGCCGATCGCTCGGGCGTCCGAGCAGCAGATCGGTAAGGATCAGCAGCAGCGGCTGCCCGGCAAAGCCGGCGTGGACGTAGCGGCGCAGCGGCGGATCGCTCGGCACCATGGCCCCTTGGCGCAGCGCGCCGTCGGTCGCTTCGTCGATGAGGTCGCGGATGCGGGTGGTGCAGTTGTCGTTGAAGTGATGGTAGAGATAAAAAGTCGCCTCGCGGACATCCGCGGCGTGCAGCCGCTGCGCCAGCCGGCGGGCGGTCTCGGGCGGGAGCGGCAGCCGCTGGCGCCACAAGGTGCGGTCCTCTCGCGCATAGACCGCGATCATGTGGGGCTGCGGCACCACCGAGACCCAGAACTGCGCCCGCCCGCGCAGGAAGCTCCAGGTCAGCGGCCCCGGCGTGCTGAAGTCGGCGGTGCCGTAGTTGTAGCAGCGGCCGAGCGGGCTCTTTGCATCGGTGACGCAGATTGCCGCGTGGCCGAAGCGGCTGAACAGATCATCGCCGGGGCCCATCGTGTACACATCGATGACCGGCTCGGTGCGGTCCGCTTGCCCAGCCCCCGGCGGCACCGGTTCAGGCTCCGCGGCGTTTCCGGCCGGCGTCGTCTGCGCCCGCGGCGCTCCCGCCAGCGCGAGCAGGATCAGTAGGCCGCACAGGTACCCAGGAACAAAACCACTCCGTCCGGCCCGCGGCCTGAGGCGGGTCCGGAGCAAGGTCGGGAAAATCCGCAGCATGCTGCTCCTATCATGAAAGCGGCTCGGCGCAGCGCGCAAGCGTCCCGGCGCGCGGCCGCGACTGCCTACCCGCAGCGGACCGAGGCCCAGACGCCGATCGGCGGATCCGCGCCCAGGCCACAGAGTTAGCCTTTTGGCCAAGATCGCGCTATGAACCAAATAGACTATGCATCCGATCTCGCATCCCGACTCAGAGGTCCTTGCTGAGCCGGCTTTATCGATAGGCGGGGCCATGGCGGGGGTCGGTGGTTCCGCAAGCCCGCCGTCTCCGCCGCAGGAAGGCCGCCGCCCCGGCGGCTCGCGCGTCCGTCTGGGGCTGGCGATCGGCAGCGGCGTCCTTTTGACCCTCTGCGTCTTTGCCACCGGGGCGGGGCTCTTTGTCACCCATCGCAACGCCGAAAAGACGGTGCCCGGTCTGCAGCTGGCTGGACAGCCGCTCGGCTCCGTGGCGTTCGCCGAGCTGCCGCAGCGGGTGCACGCGCTGTCCGAGCGCTTCCTCGACAGCCCGGTCCGCCTGCGGGTAGGGCGCGAGAGCGAGACGGCGCGCTGGCGCGAGCTGGGCCTGCAGGTCGATGAGCCGGCGCTCCTGCAGAAGCTGCGCGGGCTCGGGCACAGCGGCGATCCGCTGCAAGATCTGCAGGCCCACCTGCACGGTCGCCGCCACGGCTACCCGCAGCAGCTGCCGGTGGCCTTCGACGGCAAAAAAGCCCTGGAGTTCCTGATGGAGCTCAAGGACAAGGTGGACCGCGGCCCGATCGATGCGCGGCTCGATCTGGAGAAGCACACCATCGCCCCGGACAAGCCCGGCTACCTTTTGCGGGTCTACGACTCCCTGGTCACGCTGGAGTACGCGGCCCGTGCCCTGAGCACCGGCAGCGACATCAAAGAGCTGCAGCTCGCCGTCGCCGAGACGCCGCCGCAGGTGCGCAGCGCCGACCTGCACGACCTGGATGTCTCGCATGTGCTGGCGACCTGGGAGACCCGCTACTCCAACGCCGCCATCGACAACGATCGGACCTACAACCTCAAGGTCGGCGCCGACAAGCTCAACGGCCACATCATCAAGCCCGGCGAGGTCTTCTCGTTCAACGGCGTGGTCGGCGACCGCACCGAGCGCGAGGGCTACCGCGTGGCGCCGGTCATCCAGGGCGGCGAGCTGGTCGACGGCCTGGCCGGCGGCATGTGCCAGATCGCCTCGACCCTGCACGCCGCCGCCTTCTTCGCCGGCCTCGACATCGTGCGCAGCACCCCCCACTCGCGCCCGAGCGTGTACATCCCCATGGGCCTCGACTCGACCGTCGTCTGGCCGTCGGTGGACCTGAAGCTGAAGAACCCCTACGACTTCCCCGTGGTGCTGCACTACATGGTGAACCAGGGGTCCGTGAAGGTCGAGATCCTGGGCAAGGCGCGGCCCTACAAGGTCGCCTTCGAGCGCGAGATCCTGCAGGAGGCGGGCTTCGGCACGCAGGTGCGCCAGGACCCGACGATGCCCGCGGGGCAGCGCATCATCGACCAGGAGGGCTACCCGGGCTTCCGCCTGGTGCGCCGCCGCTATGTCTATACGGGCAAGTGGAAGCTCGACGCGAAGAACGAGAACCGCCCCGATCCGGAGGGGCTGGTCAGCAAGAAGGAGTGGACCCTGGGCTACCCCTCGACGACGCAGATCGTGCGCCTGGGCACGGGCCCCGCGTCGCTGAAGAAGAAGGAGCAGCCGCCGGCGCACCGCATCCCGCCGATCTCGCCCAAGGACAAGCCCCTCTTCTACATCGTGAAGTGATTTACCCCTTCACGCCGCCCTGCGAGAGGCCGCCGACGAGGTGCCGCTGCAGGGAGAAGAACAGCGCCATCACCGGCAGCGAGACCAGCACGGCGCCGGCGGCGAAGCGGCCCCACTCCGTCGCGTAGTCGCCGACGTAGCGGTTCAGCACCAC
>CALFML010000855.1 GCA_937879845.1 uncultured Myxococcales bacterium | reverse complement strand
GCCACCCGCTGGCGCTGGCCGCCGGACAGCTCGCGCGGGTAGCGCTCGATGAGGTGGCCGATCTCCAGCATCTGCGCCGCTTCCTCGACTAGGCGCCGGATCTCGGTCGGCGGGGTCTTGCGCATGCGCAGGCCGAACGCGAGGTTGTCAAACACCGTCATGTGCGGGTAGAGGGCATAGCTCTGGAACACCATCGCGATGTCGCGATCCCGCGGCGGCACATCCACGACCTGCTTGCCGTCGATGGCGATCTCCCCGCGGCTCGGTTCCTCCAAGCCGGCGATGCAGCGCAGGAGCGTCGTCTTGCCGCAGCCCGACGGACCGACCAGCACGAGCAGCTCCCCATCCCCCACTTCCAGGCAGATGTCGCCAAGGATGCGGTGCAGGGCCGGACCCCGGCGTCCGTCCTTACCAAGGGCCAGCGCAGAGGGCTTGTCCATCCCTAGATGACGAATGCTTACCGCAGCCATGGGTTATTTTATTATTGCATGGCAAGCCTGCGAAGGGACAGGAGATTTAACGGCGTTCCCGCGGCAACATCTTTGATGCGGTTTTGCTATTAGGAGAGCCGCGCCGTCGGGCAGCCGGGCGCGGGGTAGAGATCCGCGGAGCGGGCGCTAGAAGTAAACGGCGGCGCCGATTCGGAACTGACCGCCGTAGGAGTCGGCAAGCGGCGAGAACGGCTTGCCATTTATGCTCAGCGTCGCCGCGGTCGCTTCGTCCGGCTGGGTCAGCCGGTGGCGCGCGTCCAGGCGGACATCGGCGTTCAAGGCGAAGTGCCGACCGAGCCGAATCTCCAGCCCGCCGCCGACCTGGCCGTCTAGGAACCACGCCGTGTCGCGGCTGCGCAGGTAGTCGAGGTTAGAGTACACGCCGCCGCCGGCAGCGACGAAGTACGGCGAGACGACCCAGTCCGGGGCACCGATGTGGATGCGCACGCCGAGCGTGACCGGGACATCGTAGCGGTCAAAGCCGCTGTCGACCCGCTTCTGGTACTCGCCCGCGAGCTCCATCACCACCCGGCGGTGGATGCGGTACAGAATCTCACCGCCGAAGCCCAGCTGGCCGAAGTTTGCCCCCTGCGAGCCTTCGACGTTGATGGTACCGGCGAAACGACCGCCGATGCCGAACTTGGCCGCCCACTGCGACGCCGGAGGTACGGTCGGCCGGGTGTAGATCACCGGCGGCGGCGGCGGAGCCGGCTGCGCATAGACCAGCGGCGGCGGCGGCGGCTGAACATAGACCGGCGGCGGCGGCGCGGGCTGCACGTACACCGGCGGCGGCGGCGCGGGCTGCACGTACACCGGCGGCGGCGGCGGCTGAACATAGACCGGCGGCGGCGCGGGCTGCACGTACACCGGCGGCGGCGGCAGCGGCTGCACGTAGGTCTGCGGCGGCGGATAGTAGTACGGCTGCGGGTACTGCGGCTGAATGACAACCTGCGGCGCAGCGAAGATCGGCGGCGCGGCCACCGAGGTGATGATCCGCGGCGGGACCAGGACCACACGCGGACGCAGCCACGGACGCCAGAAGACTTGCGCTTCGGCTTGCTCGGGAGCTGCGCAGAGCAGAGACGTACACGCCAGAGCGGTCATAAGAAGTAATGGGCGCATGGCTGTTCCTTTCGCGTCACAGGTCGCTTTCGGGTCACGCTGATGAGCGACCGCAGGACCTTATGCCAGCGGTCTTAAGCAAGGTTCGATCCAGGTCCAAAACCCCCAGGCCGCGGGAGTCACCCCCAACGTCTGCCCAGGCCCTATGAACGGCGGTTTACAGGTGCCGCGTGAACCAAACCCGCAACCCCCTCTGTCGAGGGTAAAAGGCTTGACAGTGCGCCGGGGACCTCCGTAGGATTTAGAAATTCGTGACACGGACTGGGTTGGTTGCGTCGCCGACAGCAATACCGCTCGCTTGTAACATTCGTCTTGTGAGTCGCAGGCCAGGGCGTGGGTTCGTGGCTAGTTCGAAGTTCGTAGAGTAGGTTCTCAGAGCCGGACCACCGGCAAGCGGAGGAGGCCTTTGGCCGACAACACTAAGCAAGGTCCCAAGGACATCACCGACCTCAAGGCGCGACTCGGCTTGAAGAAGCAGGGAGGCGGTCCGGCCGCTCCTGGGCCGGCCCCTGGGGCTCCGTTCGCGCCGGCGCCGATCCCCGGTCCGGCAGGGGCAGCGGCTCCGCGTCCGGGACAAGCCCCCCTCCCCGCCGCAATCGCCGGGGGAGTTCCGGCCCCGGGCCCAGCGTTTGTGCCCCCGCCGCCCGGCTTCACCCCTCCGCCCGAAGCCGCCCCGGCGCAGCCGGACCCGCGGCGGGATCCGTACGCCGCGCAGCAGGCCGCCGTGGCCGCCAACCTGGCGTCGTTCTACGGGGCGGGCGCCCTGCCCGGCAGCGCGGACGAGGTCAAGGGCGATCCGATCAAGAAGCCCAAGCCCTGGCCGCTCATCGGCGGCGCCATCGCCATCGGCCTGGTCATGCTCGGCGTCGGCTACTCCGTCGGCAACATCGCCGAGCGCCGCTCCGACCTGACCATCGCCACCGAGCACGCGGTCCAGATCCGCGACGAAGTCGACAAGCTGGCAAAGCAGGTCGAAAAGATCTTCGACGCCGTCCGCAGCGTCAAGCTCTCCGACAAGGATCCGCCGGACTTTGCCGCCATCGACAAGCTGATCGACCTGGACTTCAAAGAGCCGGACATCCCCACCAAGCTCTTCCACACGAACTACTTCTCGTTTGAGCCGTCGCTCGTGCAGCAGCTGTTCACGTACTATAACGACCTCATCGTGCTCTCCAAGCAGCTGCAGGAGCACACCGCCAAGACCCGCAACGACCGCGAGAGCCTGGAGAAGTTCATAAAGGGCAACGCCGCCAAGGCGGAGCGCGGGCCCATCGGCGTCATCCTCGACTACAGCAACAAGCTGCCGCTGGCGCAGCTGGTCGAGCTCGGCGGAGCGGTCTGCCCGGATCCCAAGCAGCCGAACTGCTCGCCGGAAGAGGCCAAGCTGCGCTTCCGCACGGGCCTGGGCGGCGAGTTCCAGGCGCGGCCGCTCAAGGGTCTGCCCAAGGACGTCGTGCTGCCGATTCAGCAGAGCGAGCTGCAGAAGCAGATGGTATCGGGCGATCCCGGCCTTCTCGCCTTCCGCGACTACGTGCGCCGCGCCGCCGGCCTGTTCCAGCAGATCACCAAGCTCCGCGAAGAGCAGAAGCAGCTCATCCAGGGGCTCAAAAAGCGCGTCGAGTCACCGCCGGTTTAATGTTTGGGGGGCGCTGCCCGCCCCCGTCACAGCATCCCCCGCCGCGCTCCCCACGCCTCCGCCCCCTCAGTTCCGGGGGCTCGTCCTCCTAACCCTGCCGTATAAGCTGAGCTGTCAGCCGGGAGCTGTAGGCTGAGCCGTCGTTTAAGCCGTAGTTTAAGATCGTGATACGATAAGTTCACTTATCGGCGGCTTTGGCCTTCCGCTCTGCCTGCGTGCGTGCGGGTCGAGCGATGCCGATTGATCCGGCGGCACCGTTTCAAGTAACCTACTAGGGGAGGTTCCCTCTGAGCCAAGTCGAGCAATCCCGCGATCCGAAGGCCGGTATGGTCGTCGGTGGCTACCGCATGAACAAGCTCCTGGGTGCGGGCGCTATGGGCCGGGTCTACTTGGCGGAACACGAGCGCCTGGGTCGCCGCGCCGCGGTGAAGGTTCTTGACGGCTGGGATGCCGAGCTCGTGTCGCGGCTGTTCTGCGAAGCCCGCGCCGTGGCCCAGATCGGCGACGAGCACCTGGTCGATGTCTACGATTTCGTCGCCGATCCGCAGCGCGGCGTCGTCGCCTACATCATGGAGTATCTGGCCGGCGAGGACCTGCGCAAGGTCCTGCAGCGCGACAAGGTCCTGCCCCAGGCGCGCGTCGCCAAGCTCGCGGCGCAGATCTGCGAAGGGCTGGCCGCGGCGCACAAGGTCGGCGTGGTGCACCGCGATCTCAAGCCCGACAACATCGTCCTGGTCCGCCGCGGCGGCGATCCCGACTTCGTTAAGCTCGTGGACTTCGGCATCGCCCAGTTCGCCGGTCCAGTCGCCCACCGCACCCGCGCCGGCATCGCCCTGGGCTCGGCGGCGTACATGGCCCCGGAGCAAGCCGAGGGCAAGCGCGTCGACGGCCGCGCCGACCTGTACGCCGTCGGCGTGGTCATGCACGAGCTGCTCACCGGCGAGGTCCCCTTCCTCGGCAAGACCTCGCGCGAGACGCTGGAGATCATGCACAGCACCCGCCCCCCGTCCGCCATCGGCGATCACGGGGCCGGCCAGGTCAGTGACGGCATGGCCAAGCTCGTCCAGAAGTGCATGGCCAAGCGCCCCGAAGACCGCTTTCAGACCGCCGACGACCTCCGCAAGTCGCTCCTGGACATCGCGGAGCTATCGACCGAGCGCGACGACCGCACCCAGATGATGGGCGCCTTGCGGTCGCGCAAGGGCAAGGGCAAGCTCGCCGCCTATCGCAACCTCTCCACCGTCGCCGTGCTCGGCATGGCCCTGGCGTTCGCGCTGGGGCTGGGCGCGGGCCTTCTGATCATGGCGCGGTAGTGGCGCGCGCCGGCACCCGGCTGCGCTGGGGCGGGCGGCGGCGCTCTCGCTTGACTCGAGCGACGAGTCGCGGCAAAGGTGACTCATAATGAAACGGTCTGTGTCATTTGTTTGGGTGGACGTGTTCGCCGAGCAGCTCTTTGGCGGCAACCCGCTGGCAGTGCTCGACGGCAGCGACCTCCCAGAGGACGCGCTCCTGCCGCTCACCCGCGAGCTCAGCCTGGCGGAGACGACCTTCTTCTATCCCCCCACCGCCGGGGTCGAAGCCGACGCGCGGGTGCGCATCTTCAGCCAGGCCAAGGAGATCCCGTTCGCCGGCCACCCGGTCCTGGGCACCGCGGCGGCGCTCCTGCTCTCGCAGAAGCTGCCGTTTACCGCCCCCCAGACCACGGTGCGCCTGGAGCTCGGCATCGGCGTGGTCCCGGTGACGGTGACCGGCAACGAGCTGCCCGAGCGGGCGCAGTTCTCGCACAGCCGCATCAGCATCCCCGGCAGCCCGATAAGCGATCAGCGGCTCGCCTGGCTGCCGCCGGCCCTGGGCCTGCCGATGGAGCGCTTCAGCGCCCGGCTCACCACCGCCGGCGCCGGCGAGCTCACCCTGTATCCCCAGGTCGCCAGCGGCGGCGCCCTCCAGCTCATGGTGCCGATCGAGTCGCCCGACGACATCGAGCAGATCGAAGCCAGCTACCGCGACGTGGTCGTGGCGGAGCGGGCGCTCGGCGCCGAGCTTGGCATCCTCGCCTTCGCCTTCGTCGAGCCGCCGCGCAGCGGCAGCCCCGTCAAGGTCCGCGCCCGCTTTTTCGCCTTCGACGCCCCGCACGAAGATCCGGCGACCGGCAGCGCCGCGGCCTCGCTGGCCGTCTACCTGCACCATCATAAGGTGCTGCAGTCCGGCCAGATCCTGGAGATCGATCAGGGTCCGACGCGCGGCCGCATCGACGGCATCCCCGGACGCCGCGGCCTGCTCCACGCCAGCTGCGACGGCCAGAGCGTCCAGGTCGAGGGCCGGGTGCGCGAGGTCCTGTGCGGCGACATGCGGCTGCATGTCTGAGCCGTCCCCGTAGCCCGCCGGCAAAACACCGCCCGGCGGGCCTTCCCGCTGTCCGCTACGTCACCCCGCTCACGAACAGGTCGCCCTTGGTGAGCAGCTCCCGGCTTATGACCAGGCGCTGCACTTCGTTGGTGCCTTCGCCGATCTCGCACAGCTTGGCATCGCGCATCGCCCGCTCCACCGGGAACTCGCGGGTGTAGCCGTAGCCGCCGTGGATCTGCACCGCCCGGTCGCACGCCCGCATCGCCGCCTGCGCCGCGTAGAGCTTCGCCATCGACGCCGGCAAGGTGATGCGCCGTCCTTGGTCGCACAGCCACGCCGCCCGCCTTATGAGCAGCCGCGCCGCCTCCAGCTCTGTGGCGGAGCTGGCGAGCATGTTCTGAATCGCCTGGAACTCACACAGGGGCTTGCCGAACTGCCGCCGCTCCTTGGCATACGAAAGCGCCGTCCGGTACGCGCCCCAGCCCAGGCCCAGCGCCATCGACGCGATGGTGATGCGCCCCTTGTCGAGGATGCGCAGCGTGTCGATGAACCCGTGATCCACCGCCCCCAGCCGCTGCGCGTCGGGCACCCGCACGTCTTCAAGGATCAGCTCCGCGGTGTCCGAGGCGTGCAGGCCCATCTTCTCCAGCACCCGCCCCGACCGGAACCCCGGCATGCCTTTCTCAAGGATGAACGCGGTGATGCCGTGCTGCTTCTTGGCCAGGTCGGTCACCGCCAGCACCACGAAGATGCCGCCGACCGAGCCCTGGGTGATGAACGTCTTGGTCCCGGTGAGGCTCCACGAGCCGTCGGGCAGCCGCTCCGCCCGGGTGCGCGCCCCCGCCGCGTCCGACCCCGAGCCCGGCTCGGTCAGGCCCCAGGCCCCGAGCGCCGTGCCGGTCGCCAGCTGCGGCAGGTACTTCTGCTTCTGCTCCTCCGTTCCGGAAAGCAGGATATGCCCGGTGCACAGCCCGTTGTGCGACGCCACGGTGATCGCCACCGAGCCGTCCACCGCCGCCAGCTCTTCGACGACGAGCGAAATCGCCTGCATCCCCATCTCGGCCCCGCCGTAGCGCTCCGGCACGCTCATGCCCATGAGCCCCAGCGCCGACAGCTTCGGCATCAGCTCATGGGGGAAGCGCTCTTCCTCGTTCCACGCCTTGCAGTACGGCGCGACCTCGGCGGCGGCGAACTCGCGCACCGTCTTTTGCAGGACCTTCAGCTCCTCGCTGAGCTCGAAATCAATCATTCTCGCATCCTCGGGCCCGCCTTGGCAGGCCTGCTCTAGCCCTGTTCGGCAAAGTCCTTGAGCACCGAGCGGGCGATCACCAGCCGCTGGATCTCGCTCGTGCCCTCATAAATTCGCTGCACTCGCGCGTCGCGCAGGTAGCGCTCCACCGGGAACTCCTGGGTGTAGCCGTAGCCGCCGTGGACCTGCAGCGCCATGTCGCACACCCGCCCCGCCATCTCCGAGGCGTAGAGCTTGGCCATCGCCGCCGGCCGCGAAAACGCCACCCCGCTCTCTTTGTAAAACGCCGCCCGCAGGGTCAGGAGCCGCGCCGCCTCCAGCTGCACCGCGCCGTCGGCGAGCATGTTGCCGATGGCCTGGAAGTTGGCGATCGCCCGCCCGAACTGCTTGCGCTCCTTGGCGTAGTCGGTGGCCGCGCGCAGCGCCGCCCGCGCCACCCCGACCGCCTGCGAGGCGATGCCTATTCGCCCGCCGTCCAGGGCGGTCATCGCGATCTTGAAGCCCTCACCGAGCGAGCCGAGCAGCGCGCTATCGGGCACCTCGCAGCCGTCAAAGGTCAGCGGCACCGTCGTCGAGCCGCGCAGCCCCAGCTTGTGCTCCGGCCGCCCCGCCGAAAACCCCGGGGTGTCCGGCGACAGCAAAAACGCGCTGATCCCGCCGGCGCTCTTTTTCGCCGCCCCTTCATCGGTGCGCGCCCAGACCACCAGCACCCCCGCCCGGTCGCCGGAGGTGATCCACTGCTTGCTGCCGCTTAGCCGGTAGCCGCCGGGGATCTTCGTCGCCACGGTGCGCAGCGACGCCGCATCCGATCCCGACTGCGCCTCCGACAAGGCAAACGCCCCCGCCACCGCCTCGCCGGAGCACAGCTTGGGCACCCAGTGCTGCTTCTGCTCCGCGCTGCCGAAGGTGCAGATGATCTCGGCGACCATGTTGGTCACCGCCATCGCCACCGACACCGACGCATCGGCCGCGGCAACCTCCGACAGCGCCATGGAGTAGGCGACGACCCCGGCTTGCGCCCCGCCGAGCGCCTCCGGCACGTTGACCCCGAGCAGCCCGAGCTCCGCCAGCTGGCGCAGCTCGGAGGTCGGAAACTCGCTGTCGCGATCGCGCTTTGCCGCCTGCTTGGTCAGGTTCTGCTCAGCGAACTGCCGCGCCGTATCGGCGATCAGGCGCTGCTCTGGTGTCGGTTCGAAGTTCATGGCCGGTCGTCACTGTTCCTGGTTGGCATTTTCTACTCGCTCGGCGCTCCGCTTAAGTCGTAGCTGACCTTGACCATCTTCCCCAGCGGGTCGTCGAGCTGCACCGCCCGCGCCTTGTTGGCGACGCAGCCGGCGATCTTGTCGTCGATCGGCTCCTCGGCCGAAAACCCGACCGAGGTCACCTTGCCGCCCGGCCCGACGTACAGCGTCGCCCGCATCGCGCCGACCGCCGCCAGCTTCTCGCCCGGATGCGGCTTGCGGCCGATGCAGCTATTGAGCTTGGCCTTCTTCAGCTCCGTCGCGACCTTGTCCGGCGTCCAGGCGCCCACCGGGGTGCGCGCCGCGAACTCCACCGGGTAGGTCAGCTCCCCGTCGCCGCCTTTGGGCGGGGGGAAGTGCAGCTTGTGCAGCACCGCGGTGACGCAGTGCTCGACCTCATAGTTGCCGACCGAGGAGCTGACCATCGCCACCGAGCGCGGCAGCCCGTTTGGACCGATGCGCAGCTTCAGCTCCATCCGTCCGCCGAGGTAAAACAGCCGCTCGGTGGCCTCGGCGTAGCACTTTTTGATCTCGTCGTGATGCGCCAAAAGCACCTTCTCGCACCCGCCCGAGTCGAGCTCGCCGACGATCCCCTCGACCTGCATCCCGCCTTCGCTGGTCTTGGCGGCGGCGGCGGCAGCGGCCTTGCTGCTTTTGTTCTCACCGCTTGGATGCGCAAGCCCCGCCCCACAAAGGCCCACGACCCACAAGCCGGCCCCGGCTCCTAGTAAGAGCCGGCCGCCCCCCGCGGGAAAAGTCTGCTTACGCCCGGACATGCACCGCCTCAACTGCTCGACTGAAGGAAGAAGCTGCACTGCACCGGCGACACGGTCTGGCCGCTCGGGAACGACCAGCCGCGAGCTAAATCGACGACGCACTTCTCGATCTCCTTGCGCTCAGGCTTGGGGCTCAGCACCTCGACATCCTGCGCCCGGCCGTCCGGCGAGACCGTCAGCATCACGTCGATCTGGGCGGAGAACTTGCGGTTCTTGGTGCGGTCGAACTCCTCGCTCCAGCAGCGCGGCAGCTCGGTATTGGCCTTACGGTTGCAGACGCGGCGGATCTCTTCGGCCCGATCCTCGGCGTTTTCCACCGTCGGGGTTTCGACTGCGCCTTGCTGCGCCGGCCGCGACCGCACCGCGGTGGGCGGCCGCACCGATGGCTTGTCCTCAGCGCAGCCCATAAGTCCCGCGCCCAGGCAAGCCCCCATAAGGGCCAGCGTCGCGGTCTTCCCCAGAGTCGCAACCGACTTTCGCTTCGCAGCCATATCACGCATGACGCACTCCTTGCTTCTGTTTGGGTCTGGCGCCGCCCGCGGCTCGCCGTGTCCGCCCGGGCCCCGCTCCTTGTCCCTTATTCCTTCAGCACCGCGCCGGCGATCACTAGACGCATAATCTCGCTCGTGCCTTCGTAGATCTCGGTGATCTTGGCATCGCGGAAGTGGCGCTCGGCGGGGAAGTCCTCGACGTAGCCGTTGCCGCCGAAGATCTGCACCCCTTCCTTGGCGGCGTGGTTGCACGCCTCCGACGCGAACAGCTTCGCCATCGCCGACTCCTTGGAGTGGCGCACCCCGCGATCCTTGAGCGTCGCCGCCCGCAGCGTCAAAAGCCGCGCCGCGTCGATCTCCGTGGCCATGTCGGCCAGCTTCCACTGAATCGACTGGTGGTGGGCGATCGGCTGCCCGAAGGTCTTGCGATCAAGCGCGTAGCGCCCGGCGTCCTCATACGCCGCCCGCGCAATCCCCAGCGCCTGCGCCGCGATGCCGATGCGCCCGCCGTCGAGCGTGTGCATCGCCACCTTGAACCCCTGCCCCACTTCGCCGAGCAGGTGCTCCCGCGACAGCCGCACCTCATCGAGGAAGATCTGGCACGACTGCGACCCGCGGATGCCGAGCTTCTTGTCCGGCGGCCCGCAGCGCACCCCCGGCGTATCCATCGGCAGGATGAACGAGGTGATCGCCTTGTGCCCCGCCTTGTACCCCGGCGGATCGAACATGCACTGCAGCACGCACACCTGCGCCACCGGCCCGTTGGTGATCCAGTTTTTCACCCCGGTGATGACGAAGTCGTCGCCGTCCGGCCGCGCCACCGTCTTTTGCGCCGCCGCGTCCGACCCCGCCTCCGGCTCCGACAAGGCGAAGCAGCCGAGCAGCCGCCCCGACGCCAGCGGCACCAGCCACTTCTGCTTCTGCTCCTCCGTGCCGAACTTGAGGATCGGATCGCACACGAGGGAGTTGTTCACGCTCATGATGACGCCGGTGCTGGCGCAGGCGCGGCTCACCTCTTCCAGGATCAGCACGTACGACACCGTGTCCAGGCCCGCCCCGCCGTACTGCTCCGGCACGGCGACGCCCAAAAACCCGAGCTCCGCCATGCGGGCGACAAGCTCGGTGGGGTGGCGGTGGTCGTGATCGATCGCCGCGGCCTTGGGCAGCACCTCGTTGCGGCTGAACTCGGCGGCGGTCTTCTGGACGAGCAGTTGCTCTTCGCTGAGCTGAAGTTCCATGGCGGGCCTAACGTCCTTGTTGTCGTCTTCGTCTTAAAAATTCATCGTCGGCGAGCGCGGCGCCGCATAAGGGCGCCCGGCCGCTCACTTGCCGGTATAGGCGGGGGGCCGCTTGGCAAGGAACGCCCCCATCCCTTCTTTCAGATCTTGCGTCGCAAACAGCTCGGAAAACAAGCGCTGCTCCAGCTGGTTGCCCAGGGACAGCGGCATCTCCTGCGCCGCGTGCAGCGCGTGCTTGGTCGCCGCCACCGCCCGCGGCGCCCGCGTGGCGATCTTGCGCCCGAGCGACCGCGCCTTCTCCAGGAGCTCCTCCGGCGCGCACACCGCCGCCACGAGCCCGAGCCGCAGCGCCTCTTCGGCCGAGATCGGATCCCCGCCCAGGAGCATCTCCGCCGCCGCGCTCTGGCTCACCCGGCGCGGCAGCCGCTGCGTGCCGCCAAAGCCCGGCATGACGCCGATGTTGACCTCCGGCTGCCCGAACTTGGCCTTGGTGCTGGCGTAGATCACGTCGCACGCCATCGCCAGCTCCATTCCGCCTCCCAGGGCAAAGCCGTTTACCGCCGCGATCACCGGCTGCGGCAGCCGCGCCATCATCTCCCCCACCCGGTGACCCTTTTTCGCCAGCTCCAGTGCTGCTGCCGGCTCCAGGTTCACCATCGCCGCGATATCCGCCCCGGCGACAAAGGCCCGATCTCCGGCCCCAGTTATAACGATAGCACGCACCCCGGCATCCTCGCCGGCGTGGCGCAGGGCGGCGTAAAGCTCGTCGAGGACTTGCTCATTGAGGGCGTTTAGGACCTTGGGCCGGTTGACGGTCAGGGTGAGGATCGGCCCCTCGACTTCGTAAAGCAGGGTCTGAAAAGTTGGGTTCATCCGGTTCACTCGCGGGGTGGCGGGCTAGTACTTGTAGAAGCCGCGCCCGACCTTGCGGCCGAGCCAGCCAGCGGCGACGTAGTTGCGCAGGAGCGGCGCCGGACGGTACTTGTCCTCGCCGAGCTCGCGGTGCAGCACCTCGGCGATCGCCAGGCACGTATCAAGGCCGATGAGATCCGCCAGGGTGAACGGCCCCATCGGGTGGTTCAGCCCGAGCTTTATCGCCTTGTCGATGTCCTCGATGGTGCCGAGGTTCTCCGAAAGGGCAAAGCAGGCCTCGTTGAGGAACGGGATGAGCAGGCGGTTGACGATGAAGCCCGGCACATCGCGCGCCGTCACGAGCTCCTTGCCGAGCGCCCGCCCGAGCGCCATCGTCGCCTGGTACGTCGCCTCGCTCGTCGCAAGGCCGCGGATGATCTCGCACAGCTGCATGAGCGGCACCGGGTTCATGAAGTGCATGCCGATGACCTGCTCCGGCCGGCTCGTCACCGCCGCCAAGAGCGTGATCGAGATCGACGAGGTGTTGGTCGCCAGCACCGCCCCCTTTTTCAGGTGCCGGTCCATCTCGGCGAAGATCTTCTTCTTGAGCTCCTGGTTCTCGGTCGCCGCCTCGATGGCGAAGTCGCAGTCGGAAAGCGCCGCGTAGTCGCCGCGCGGGGTGATGCGGGCCACCGTCTCGGCATGCGCCTCCGCCGTCAGCTTGCCCTTCTCCACTAGCTTGCCAAGGCCCGCCGCCAGCTTCGCCTTGCCCTTCTGCGCCACTTCCAAGCTGATGTCGCACAGCTCGACGTGCAGGCCGCGCTGCGCCGCCACCTGGGCGATGCCGCCGCCCATCTGCCCGGCGCCGATGACGCCCAGGCGCTGGATCGTGGAAGCCTCCGGACTCTGATTCGCGGTCGCGGTCATGGCTTAGCGCTCCACAATGAGGGCGATGCCCTCGCCGCCGCCGATGCACAGAGACGCGATGCCGCGCTGCAGGTTCTGGCGCTTCATCGCATAAAGCAGCGTCACGAGCAGCCGGCACCCCGAGGCCCCGATCGGATGCCCCAGCGCCACCGCCCCGCCCGAGGCGTTGACCCGCTCCGGGGAGAGTTCGAGGATCTGGTTATTGGCCAGCGCCACGACCGCGAACGCCTCGTTGATTTCATAAAGGTCGATGTCGGTCTTGGACAGGCCCGTGCGCTGCAGCGCCTTCTCGATGGCGTAGGCCGGGGCGGTGGTGAACCACTCCGGCGCCTGGGCGTGCTGGGCGTAGCCGCGGATGCGCGCAAGCGGGGTGAGGCCGCGCCGCGCCGCTTCCGCCGCCGACATCAGCACCACCGCCGCCCCGCCGTCATTGAGGGTGCTGGCGTTGCCGGCCGTGACCGTGCCGTCCTTCTCGAACGCCGGACGCAGGCTCGGCAGCTTGCTCGGGTCGCCGCGGCCCGGCCCCTCGTCCTTGTCCACGAGCTTGGGCGGCCCCTTCTTCTGCGCCACCGGCACCTTGACGATCTCGGCGTCGAAGTGGCCCGCCGCCTGCGCCGCCTGGGCGCGCCGGAACGACTCGGCGGCATAGGCGTCCTGGGCGGCGCGGTCGATCTTGCGCTCGCGCGAGCACAGCTCCGCCGCCGAGCCCATATGAAAGTTGTTATATACGTCCCACAGCCCGTCGTGGATCATCCCGTCCACGACCTGCTGGTGCCCGAGCCGATACCCGGTGCGCGCCCCCGGCAGGTAGTAG
>CALFML010000854.1 GCA_937879845.1 uncultured Myxococcales bacterium | reverse complement strand
GCTCGCTCGACGAAGCGCTGTCGCCGTCGATCTCGCCGTAGCTCTGCTCGAACACGAGCTGCGCCCGCAGGCTCAGGGGGCGCTCCTGCCCGAACATGCGCGCCAGATAGCCGCGCAGGATGGCGACGCCTTTGGTGTGGATGGCGCCGCCGAGCTGCGCCTCGCGCTCGACATCGACGATGCCTTCGCGGCCAAGGGCCACGACCGCGGTGATGCGCATCGGCTGCCCGAACTCGACATCGCCGGTGTGATAGACCGACAGACCGTTGACGACGCCGACCCGGATGCCCTGGGTATCGAGCGCCACTTCGCCGCGCAGGGTCAGCTCGCGGATGTGGCGCTCCGCGCTGCCCAGGCGCTCGCGCCGCTCGCGCCAGGCCTGATCGATGTCGCGGGCGGTGACCACCACCGGAATCGGCGGCGGCAGGGTGTGGCGCGAGCTGTCTTTTTCGCGGCCGCGCGGCACGGCGGCCTCGGACGGCTCGCTGGCGGCGGAGGCCAGGCGCTGACGCGCCGCGGCGGCGGCAAATGCCGCGGTCTCATCCAGCGGCGAACGCCACAGGGCGATCCGCTCCCGATCTTCGGCCAGGCGCGTCGCCAGATCGAGCAGGCGGGCGCGGGCTTCGCGCGGGAAGATCCCTAGGCCCCGCTCCTGCACCGTGGCCATGAGGACGCCGTCGAGGAGCAGCAAGTTCTCGCGCGTGCGCTCGATGACCGGATCGACCTCGACCTTCAGGCGGAACAGCTGCGAGAAATCGGCGTCGGCATCGCGCAGCGCATCGTATAAATCCGGCGTCCCGACGAGCACCACCCGCACCTGGATCTGCACCGGCACCGGACGCAGCGTCGTCGTGTAGAGCCCGAGCGGTCCCACCGGATCCTCGGCCCCCAGGCGCCGCTCGCGCAGCACCCGCTTCATGCGCTCCCAGATCATCGGATCCGCCAGCAGATCGGCGGCGCGCAGCACCAGCACGCCGCCCATGGCGTTGTGCAGCGATCCGGCGCGGATGCGGGTGAAATCGGTGAGCAGGGCGCCAAACCGCGCCCGCCGCTCCAGGTAGCCGAACAGGTTCGGATAGGTGGGGTTTGTATCGTAGACCACCGGCGCCGGATCGCCGGGCTGGTTGGTCTTTAGAAGGTTGACGCGGAAGCGCGACAGCCGGGTCGCCAGCTCCGGATCGCCTTCTTCGCTATCGCCGCTGTCGGGCCGCGCCGGCTCTGGCGGATCGAACAGATCCTCCCAGTCGTCGATGAGAGCCTGCCGCACCCGCCGCAGGTAGCGCCCGACGTCGGTCGATAGACCGGCGAAGCGGTCGAACAGCGCCCGCATCTCGCGCTGAATCAGCGCCGAGGCGCCGCTGGCCAGCGCGGCGTTCTGCTCGGCTTCGAACTTGGCGTTGTGGGCGCGCACCAGCCGCGCGGCCTTCTCCACCTGGCGGGTCAGCCGGTCGGCGGCTCCCTGCAGCGCCTTTTTGGTCGACTCATCCAAGACGTCGAACTGCTCCGCCGACAGCGGCTTGCCATGCAGGATCGGGAAGGTCTGCACCGCCCCCTGGACGGTGCGCACGCCGAAGCCGTGCGTGCGCGCGGTGGTCTCCAGGTCGGCCATGACCTGCTTGTTGCGCGCCTCCAGCTCGATCGTGAGCTTGGAGTGGGCGCGCTCGATGTCCTCGGCCTCGGCGAGCTGCGGGATGCGCTCGCGCAAGCCGTCGATGAGCTCGTCCATCGCCTCGACCAGCGCCGGTCCGGTGCCCGGCGGCAGGAGCAGCGGCCGCGGCGCTTCGGGGCGATCGAAGTCGTGCACATAGACAAGGTCGCCGGGGGTCGGCAGCTGCGTCGCAAAGCGCGTCGCCAGACGCACGACCTCGTCTTCGATCATCACGTCGGGATCGGCCGAGACAAAGACGTGGAAGCCGCTGTCGCGGGTCGCAAGTCCGAGCTCCAGCGCCCGCCGCGCCACCGGGGTCACGAGGTCGAACAGGCCACAGTTGTAGGGATCCGCCGGCAGCGCATCGGGATCGAGCTGGATCGATACCGCGGACGCCGGCACCGCAAACGCGCGGCGGACCCGCATGCTGGCGCTCGGCTCAGAGGGGAGCATGAGCGAGGGGGGAGGCGGAATCGGCGATAGCTCGCTCAGCTGCTGCGTCTCGCGCAGCTCTTGCGGCTCGCTCGGCTCGGACGGGACGATGGGCAGCTCGTCCTTGTCTTGGCCTTCGCCTTCCTCGCCTTCTTCGTCGAGCTCAGACAGATCTCCGCCTTGTGATTGACTGCTGGGTGGAGAGCCTGGCGCAGCGCCGGTGGTTTGGCCCGCAGGCAGGGCCGCCGCAGAGCTGGGCTCAGAAGGTCTTATTGAAGCCGATGAATCGGCAGCAGCGGTTTCTTCAGGTTCCATGGCAATAACGCAGGAAGTCTATGATCTACTAGGCCGGCACAAATTGCGAGACCCGCAAGCGGTCCCCGCGCGTCCCAGCCACTCCGACTCAGTCGCCTGCGACCCGACCGGCCCGCACCTTAACTCACGCGGACGTACCAGACCGAGCTGACAGCGCGCGGCGCATAAGCGGTTTACGTCGGTTTACCTCGGTTCCCGGGCGGCTCACGCTGGTTCCGGGCCGGCCAGATCGATCCAGTCGGAAGGACGCTCGATCGGACACAGCCCGACTTCGCGCTGCAGACGCTCCGCCAGGGCTGCGGCCTCTTCCTCCATGCCTTCGCCGAGCAGCCATTCGATCTCGCCGCGACCGCCGACCAGCGAGCGAACGATGGCCAGGCCGTCGTATCCTTCGACGATCATCCGAACATAACCAATCTCAGAGAGCGGAACCCGGTAATAGCGCGAAGGCATGACAGGCTGACTACTTTATACCAGCTGACCCGTTGTGGCACCTACACGACCTTGCAACAAGCGTCCGCTTTTCAAGGAGCTCCCGCAGGCAGGTCCAGGCGCGGGATGCGCGCACCGGGATACTGGCCGTTGCGATCGCCGTCGCCGTTTGGGATATACATCGCCCCCGAGTCGCCGCGCAAGGCATGGAGGCGCCAAATCAGGCGATCACCGGCGGCCGCGGACGCGGCGATGCCGGAGACCGACGTCTCGAACAAGATCGGGGCGAACGGGTTTTGCAGGTCCCGCTGAAACGTGTTCTGGGTGGTCAAAAGGACCGTATCCAGCTCATCGGCGACCGCGGCGCGCGGGCGCAGGCGCAGCTCGAACTGGACGCTCATGTTGGTCACCCCGGCGCCGGTCAGGATGCCGTCGCCGACCAGATGCCAGCTGCCGGCGGCGATGGGGCCGTAAAGCGTGTACGCCGCCTCCAGGGTGTCAGGAGAGTCACCGACCCTCACGCCCGGCGCTCAATAGTAAGGAGGTTCGGTGTCTCGCAGGATCAGATCGAGCTCGGTCTGGCCGAATCCGACCCATAAGGTAGGTGGATTTTGCGTCCGCGCCGCGGGCGGACCGCAAGACTGCAGGCCGAACGCGCTGAAGCAAAGGCTTATCGCAACCAGCAGACGGGCAGGACGTCGGAGCTCCCGCGTCCTGCCCGCGCGCGGCTTCGCCAAGGCGGTCATCGCGGCGACTTATTCGGCGGACAGCTCCAGCGGCAGCTGAACTTCACCGAGCGGCTGCTGGCTGGCGCTGTCCAAGATCACCCACTGCAGGTGGACCTGGCTGCCCTCGGGCCGATCGATCCGCGGGAAGTAGAGGAAGCCTCCGGTACGGCCGCCCGGCGGCAGCTTGCCGGCGGGCAGCGCCATGCGCGCCGCATCGGCACGCGACCACGCGTAGTAGCGCGGCGAGTCCCACCAGATCGAGCTGCCGTACCAGCCATAGCCAAGGCCCGGGCCCCACAGCCAAGGATTGCTATAACCCCACCACAGCCGGCCGCCGGTGTAGTAGCCCGGGCGCCCGTACCCATAACCGGGTCTTCCATAATAAGATCCGGAGCGATAGCCGCCCCCCCAGCTGCGGCCCGGGGAGACGTGGACGCCGCCGCCAAAGCCGCCGCCGCGATAGGCGGGCGCGGCACGGATGCCGCCGCTAAAGCCGCCGCCGCGGAAGCCGCCGCCGCCGCCGCCGCGCCACGCCAGGGCCACGCCGCTCTGGTTCAAGCTCGGCGCGGGCGTCTCTTTACGCAGGGCGAGCTGCTGCGGGTCTACGGGGCTGTACTGGGGGCTCTCGGGGGTGCCCAGAGTGAAGGTCTCCGGGTTTATCATGATCTCCGTGGCGCCGCGGTTCTCGATGACGACCAGCACGGCGGTCGATACCTCCAAGATATCGCCGGGATAGTCGCCCTGATCGAGACGCGGCACGCTGACCACTACCCCGGCCGCCTGCGCCGTGGCGAGCGGCTGACTGCTCACCGGAACGGGGCGCGGCACCGATGAGCAGCCGCCGAGCGTCGCCATGACCAAGCCCAAGCCCAGGAGCCAAGACGCCTTTTTTCGCAGCGATGTCGTTGGAGGAGCTATGTGGGAAGAAGTCATGTGCGTTCCTCTCTAAAAAACGCGAGGCCGTGTTCGGGTGCGAACACTCATTATTATACACTCGTGCAGCTTCGGTGGCCCCGCCTGGAGTGCAACTCCCTACAGACCTTTCATAACATAAGATCTATCGGCCCGCGCGGCGCGCAAGCCTTGGCCGCTTTTTTCGTCGCCCCAGCTCAACAAGCGGTCCCCACCTGACCGACCGGCATCTGGCGGCGGCAAAGGACCCGTAATCGACCGCCAAATCGACAATCGGGTCGATACCGCCACTTTAGAATGATTATTTCGCGCCCCTAGGCCGTCGGAGTTATCGTAGTTGGTACGTTGCGGATCGCAGAACCTAGGAGTACACCGATGTCGCTGCTAAAGACTTTGGGCGGAGCTCTTCTTTTCACGCTGTTATCGGCCTCTCCAGCGCTGGCGCAGTACCGGTTTGGTGGTCCCGGAGTGCATGTGCGCATTGCTCCGCCGGCCCCGATCGTCGAGCGGGTGCCCCTGGCCCCGTCGCCGCGCCACATCTGGGCGCCCGGCCACTGGCAGTGGAATCCCTCCTACGGTCGGCACGTCTGGGTGCGCGGCTATTATCAGCTCGGCGCTCCGGGTCAGATCTGGGTGCCGGCGCGCTGGATAAACCAAGGGGGTGAGTGGGTATTTTACCCGGCGCACTGGTCCCGCGGAGGCGAACCGGTCTACCAGCAGCCGCAGCCGGTCTATGAACAGCCGGTCTATCAGCAGCCGCAGCCGGTCTACCAGCAGCCGCAGCCGGTCTACCAGCAGCCGCAGCCGGTCTATGAACAGCCGCAGCCGGTCTACCAGCAGCCGCAGGTGCAAGAGGTCTATCAGCCGCCGGTCGATGTCCAGATCGAGACCGCACCGCCGCCGCCGCAGGTCGAAGTCATCCCGGCCGCGCCGAGCCCGAACCACATCTGGATTGCTGGCTCCTGGGGCTGGCGCGGCGGCCGCCACTTCTGGTACCCCGGCCGCTACGAGATACGGCGAGTCGGCCAGACCTGGGAGGCGGCATCGTGGAACCGCAACGGCCGCTACTGGCGTTACTCCCCCGGCCGCTGGCGCGCCTACTAGACGCAGCCCTCCAGCTCCGTGAGCGCCGTCGCCAGCGCTGCCGCTAGCTCTGGCAAGTCCCGCGCCAGATCGGCGTCCCCGAGCAGTCCGACGCCGATCGCCCCGTTATAGCTAAGAAGACCGATGCACACCGTCTGATCGGCGGCCAGCGGCACCGCGGGATAACACGCCTGCATCTGCCGCCCCGCCAGGTACAGCGCGTCCTGCGGTCCGGGAACATTGGTGACGACTAAATTGAAAAACCGCGCCAGCGCCTGCACGCGCGCCGCCTGCGCCGCCAGGGTCGGGGGAGCAAAGTCGCCAAGCTGGGTGAGCGCCAGCCCGCCTACGGCCTGACGGCTTCCCTTGAGATCCTGCATCGCCTCGCGGACCATCGCGAGCCGCCGGCGCGGATCTGCCTCGCCGACCGGCAGCGGACAAAACACCGCCGTCACCTGATTGCCCAGCGTATGGCGCGCGTCGGGCTGGCGCACGCTCACCGGGACCAGCGCCCGCAGGCTGCCGACCGGCGGCTCGCCGCGCCGCTGCAGGAGCGACCGCAGCGCTCCGGCCACCACCGCCAAGATGACATCGTTGACCGTGCCGCCGAGCGCCCCCTTGACCCGCCGCACCCGCCCGAGATCCAGCCGCACCGTCTCAAACCGGCGATGCGGTCCGATCGGCTGGTTGAGCGAGGAAGCCGGCGCCCGGCCCATCCCGGCAAGCTTGAGCATCGGCAGCGCCCCTAAAACAATCTCGCCGAGCTGCCGCCGCGCCTGCGCGCTTCCGCGGAGCGCATCCCGCGCCACCTCCAGCGGGTGCGTCAGCTGATGCCGCACAGAGTCCAAAAGCAGCTCACGCCCCGAAGGCGCCGGCCGCGGGCGCCACGGGGCGGTCAGCACCTGCGACCCCGTAGCGCGCGTGCGATCCAGCAAAACGGTCGCGATATCCACGCCGGAGATGCCGTCGATCATGCAGTGGTGGGTCTTGGAGACCAGAGCGAAGCGCCCCTCCTCCAGCCCCTCGACGCACCATAGCTCCCACAGCGGCTTGTCGCGATCGAGCCGCTGCGACAGGAGGCGCGAGGTCAGCCGCCGCAGCTCGCTCTCGCCGCCGGGCGCCGGCAGGGCGGTGCGCCGCACATGGTACTCCAGGTCGAACTGGGCATCGTCTACCCACACCGGCCGGCCCTGGCCAAGCGGCACGAACGCCAGGCGCTGGCGATAGCGCGGAACCGCCGCGAGCCGCGACTCCACGTGCTGCAGCAGCTCGCCATGGCTCGGCGGCGGTCCGTCAAAGACACACAGTCCGCCGACGTGCATATGCGCGTTGCGGTCCTCCATGTACAGAAACGCTGCATCGAGCGCGCTCAGACGTTCATGCCAGCTCGGACTGCTCATAGCATCCATCCTCCCATACTCCTTTCTGCTTGCGGTACCGCATTTGCCGGCGCCAGACAGCGCGAGCCGGCCGGCGCCAAGGCGGGGCGGGTCTGGCCGAAGACTTCATGCAAGCGTAATTTCTCTTGTAGTTTACATATGTTACGTTTTGGCCTTCATTGAGGAGGACTGCGATGCTTGTTGCGAACACCCTTGCTACGCGGCGCGGACGTACTTCTTGGGCCACCGGTTTGACAAATCGCTTAACAACCGGGCTGACGGCTGCGATCGGTGTCCTGGTCGGGGGCCTGAGCATTTGGGGTCCGCCCGCGGCCCACGCTCACTTCGTCCTTCAGGATCCACCTGCCTACTCCATACAGAACGGCTCCGGCAGCCCGCAGAAGAGCGCGCCCTGCGGCCAAGCCGACCCCGGACTCCCGCTCCAGCCGAGCAACGTCGTGACGACCTTCCGCCAGGGCCAGACCTTCACCCTGACCATCAACGAGACCGTGCCGCACCCCGGCCACTACCGCGTCCTCATCGCCGCCGATGAGAAATCGCTCCCCCCCGATCCGCCGGTCACCTCGGGCGCCACGGACTGCGAGACGACGATGATCACCACAAACCCCACCCTGCCGCTCATCGCCGATGGGCTCTTCAAGCACACCGCCGCCTTCACCTCGCCGCAGTCGGTGCAAGTCACGTTGCCGCCGAACTTCACCTGCACCAAGTGCACGATGCAGATCGTGGAGTTCATGTCCAGCCACGCCTTCAATAACCCCGGCGGCTGCTTCTACCACCACTGCGCCACGGTCTCCATCCTGCCGGCGGACGACGCGGGCACGGGAACGGACGCCGGCAGCAGCGATGACGGCGGCGCGGGTCCGGTCGATGCCGCGGTGGGCGAAAATCCGCCGACCGGCTCCACGCCGAGCGGGGGCTGCAGTCTGGGCGCCGTCTCGACCGCCGCCGCCGCCGGACCCGCCGCCAGCCTGCTCATGCTCGGCCTCCTTTTCCGCCGTCGCCGCCGCCGCTGAGCCGCGCTCCGCTCTGCCGTTACGACTCCCTGCCGCGACAACTCCCTGCCGCGCCGCCAAACCGGGCTAAGATCATAGCCGGGCGCTCGCCGTGTCAGTCCGTTACCGGCCCAGCGCCTATCCCTAGATAGAAGATGATAGAAGATCGCCAAAGGAGAACGCTCTGTGGTGCCGCTCATCCATATGCAGGGAGTCACCCGCCACTACCATATGGGAGACCAGAAGGTAGTCGCTCTGGCCGGGGTGGATTTCGCAATTCACGCCGGAGAGATGGTCGCGGTCGTGGGAACCTCGGGCTCCGGCAAGACCACGCTCATGAATATTCTGGGGTGCCTGGACACTCCGACCAGCGGCAGTTACCTTTTGCGCGGACAGGCGGTCGCGGGTCTCAGCGATGATGAGCTGTCGCGCCTGCGCAACCGCGAAATCGGCTTCGTATTCCAGAACTTCCAGCTCCTAAGCCGCGCCGATGCCTGGCGCAACGTCGAGCTGCCGCTGGTCTACCGCGACGTGCCGCGCGCCGAGCGGCGGGCCCGCGCCGCGGCGATGCTGCAGCGGGTGGGCCTGGGGCACCGTAAAAACCACCGCGCCCATGAGCTCTCCGGCGGACAGCGGCAGCGGGTGGCGATCGCCCGCGCCCTGGTCGCCGAGCCCTCGCTGCTCCTGGCCGATGAGCCGACCGGCAACCTCGACTCGGCGACGCAGCAGGAGATCTTGACGCTCTTTCAGGATCTGCATCGCTCCGGCCACACCATCATCATCGTCACCCATGAGCCGAGCTTGGCCGCGCAGTGCCCGCGCGTGATCCGACTTGCCGACGGCCGCATCCTGAGCGATGGTCCGCCGCCGCGAGCGCCCGCCGCGGCCGCCGCCCCGGTCTCTTCGCCGGCGGTCGGAACATGAGTCACGCGGCCGGGGGCAAGCGCCGCGCGGGCCGCTTCTGGCTCGCGCTCTTGGGAATCACCTGGGCGGCGGGAGCGAGCGAGCTGGCGTGCGACTCCGGGCCCGGCGCGACAAGCGGCGGCGCCGCCCGCGCACCGCTCCTCGTGACCCGCGGCATGCTCGAAGACCGGATGGTCCTGGCCGGCGAGATCGAGTCCACCGCCGCCGAGCCCCTGCGCGTGCCGCGCACCCCGGCCGGAATCCTCACGGTGAGCTGGCTGGCGGAAGACGGCATCACGGTGAAAAAAGGCGACAAGGTCGTCGAGTTCGACTCGTCCTCGCTCGCCGAGAGCTTGGATGAGAAGCGCAGCGCCACCGTCCGCGCCGACAACGAGCTGCAGCGCGAGACGGCGCTGGCCGCCGCGGATCTGGCCGACAAGCAGATGCAAGTCGAGCGCGCCAGCGCGGAGCTGGAGAAAAAGCACATCGAAGCCAGCGTCCCCGCCGATCTCGAGTCGGCGCGCACCTATCAGGAAAAGCAGCTCGCCTTGTCGGCGCAGCGCGACGCGCTGGCCAAGGCGCGGGAGGAGCTGGAGGCGAAAAAACGCACCGCCGGGCTCGATCGAACGGTCAAGGAGGTGGAGCGCCTGCGCGCCGTCCGCGAGCTGAGCGAGCTCGAGAAACGGCTGGACGATCTGGTCCTGCGCGCCGCCCGCGATGGCCTGGTCCAGATGGCGGTAAACCCCATCGTCGGGCGCAAGTACTTGTCCGGCGATCAGGCGTTTCCGGGGTGGATCATCGCGTCGCTGCCGGATCTCGGCTTGCTGCAGGTCCACGCCCGGCTCAGCGATGTCGATGACGGGGCGGTGAAAAGCGGCATGGCGGTCGAGTGCACCGCGGATGCCTACCCGCGGCAGCACTTCCGCGGCACGCTGCAAAAAGTAAGTCCGATGGCGCGCTCGGACGGCCGCGACACGACGCGCCGGTTCTTCGATGCGGCGGTGGAGTTTGCCGGTCCGGCGCCGGCGTATCTGCGGCCGGGAATGTCGGTACGGGTCGAGGTCATCCGCCGCCGCGCCGAAGGCGTTCTGCTGGTGCCGCGCGCCGCGCTGCGCTTTTGGCCGGAAAAGAGCGAGGTGCGCCTGGCCTCCGGCGCCGTGCAGGGAGTGACTGTGGACTTCTGCTCCGAGCTTTCCTGCGCGGTGCGGGATGGGCTGGCGGAAGGAACCCGGCTCGCCGATCCGCTGACACCGGGTCCGGTGGAAAAAGGAGCGCGATGAGCCGCATCACGCGATCCGGCGGCCGCAGTCCCAAGCTGCTTTTGCTGGCGCTCACGCTGGAAATGGGAGCCGCGCTTGGCGGCTGCGGCCGCAGCGGCGACAGCAGCGGTCAAGCCGTGACCGCGGCGGAGCAGGATCTGGTGCTCGATGTCGAGGTGACCGGATCCCTAAAAGCGCTGCAGTCCGAGCAAGTCGGCCCGCCGGCAAACGTGACGGATCTGTGGCAGTTCAAGCTCATCCGCCTCATCCCCGAAGGCACGGAGGTCAAGCCGGGCACGGAAGTGGTGGCCTTCGATGAGTCCGAGCTGGAAAAATCGCTCACCGATCGGCAGAGCGAAGCCCAGAGTCTCACGGAGGAACTCGGCAAGCTGCGCGCCGAGCACACGCTCACCGGTCTTGATGATCGGTTGGCGCTGCAAGAGGCGCAGTCCAAGCAGCGCAAGGCCGAGCTCAAGGTCGACCTGCCGCCGGATCTGACCGCGCAGCTGGCGCTGCAGGCCGCCGGCGTCGACCTGAAGCTGGCGCAGCGCGAGGTCGAGTATCACAAAGAACGCGAGCAGACCAAGAGGCAGCAAGAGCGCTCCGAGCAAGCGATCCTGCAGGGCCGGCTGCAACGCGCCACCTCTGCCGTTGCCGAAATCAAGGCGGAGCTGGCGGCGATGTCGGTCAAGGCGCGGCGCGGCGGAACGGTGGTCTATACCGTGAACTCGCAAGGCGAAAAAAAGAAGGTCGGCGATCGCGCCTCGCGCTTTGATACGGTGCTGCAGATCACGGCGCTGTCGAACCTGTTCGCGCAGGGCCAGGTCGATGAGGTCGATGCGAGCAGCGTCTCTTCCGGGCAGCACGTCGGGCTGCGCCTGGAGGCTCATCCCGACAAAGAGTACCCCGGCGTGGTCGAGCGGGTCGCGCCGCTCGTGCAGACGGAATCGGCGGAGTCGCGGGTCAAAGTCGTCCTGCTTGATATCAAGCTTTTGGCCACCGATCCGCTGCTCATGCGGCCCGGCATGCGCTTCCGCGGCCGCATCGAGGTGGCGCGGGTACGCGGCGTGCTCCAGGTCCCGCTGACGGCGATTGCCAGCACGGCGCGCGGGCCAGTGGTCACCAAGATGGGCCGCCGCGGCGCGCTGCCGCCAAGCCCGGTCACGCTGGGCCGGCGCAGCCGGGAGATGGTGGAGATCACCCAAGGACTCAAGCGCGGGGAACAGGTGCTCCTCCAGAGCGGCAGCGGCACCGCGGGCAAGAGCGGCACCGGCAGCGGGGGCCTGGGGTCCTCATGAAGCGCTGCCAGTTTGCCGGACAAGGTCTTTCGGCATGGTGCTTGGCACTCCTTACCGCGACATCATCGGGTTGCGCGCGGACCGCGCCGCGCTCCGCCGTTCCGGTGATCGAGGTGAAGCAGCAGAAGTTTGCTCGCAACGTCGATGCCGATGGCTACCTGCGGCCGGTGCTGTCGGTCCCGGTGACCGTGCCTTCGGATGTGCCCTGGGGCCTGCGGATCATTTGGCTCGGGCAAAGCGGCAGCATCGTGAAAAAAGGCGAGCCGGTGGCGCGCTTCGATGATCTGGAGCCCAAGTCCCGCCTCCAAGATGCGCAGGCGCGGCGCACCATCTCTGCCGCGGGGCAACAGAAGGAACAGATCGCGCGGAGCGTCGATGAGCAGCAGCGGCGGCGCCTCATCACCACGGCGGAGCGGGAGCTAGATCTTTCGCGGTCGTTTCTCCACCGCGATCCGCTGATCTTTTCCCGCGATCAGATCATCGAGGACGAGCTCGACGAAAAATGGCAGGCGGCCAAGCTCGATCACGCGAAAAAAAGCGCCCCGGTCGGCCAGGGTCTAAACCGCAACAAAGTGGGCCTTATGGAAGTGGAAGTGCGCAAGGCCGATGAGTCGATCCGCCGGGCCGAAAAAGGACTCAGCGCGCTCTTACTCACCGCGCCGCACGACGGCGTGCTGACCATCCGCCGCCGCAGCTGGGGCGATACCTACCGGGTCGGCGATACGGTCTACCGGACGATGAGCGTGGCCGAGGTCTCCTCCGTAGAGAACATGGAGGCGGAGGTCTTCGTCCTTGAGGCCGAGGCATCCGGCCTGGCCACCGGCCGCAAGGCGGAGGTGGTGATCGAGGCGCAGCCCGACCGCAGCTTCGCCGCCGAGGTCAAGCAGGTCGAGACCGTGACCAAGCAGCGCCTGGAGAAATCGCCGACCCAGTACTTCGGCGTCATCCTGCGCCTTGCGCACACCGATAAGGAAGTGATGAAGCCCGGCGAGCGGGTGCGCGCCCGACTGTTCCTGCATGAGCAGCAAGCGCTGGTCGTGCCGCGCCCGGCGCTTTACGATCGCGACGGCCGCTGGGTGGTCTATCGCCGCGACGGCCGCGGCGAGTTTGCCGCCGTGCCGGTCACCCTGGGCCCCTCCACCGCCGGCCTAGTAACCATCGAGTCCGGGCTGCGCGCAGGTGACACCATCGCCTTGCGTGAGCCCGGCAAGACCGCCGGCGAGCTCCTGCCCGCCGCCGCCCCCAAGTCGGATCGCCCGCGCTGAGAGGTCCGGATGAGAGCCGCTGACGCCCTCCTGTTCGCTCTGGAAAACCTGTCCTCGCGCCGCCTGCGCACCGGTCTGTCGACTTTGGGAATGATGTTCGGGGTGGCCGCGGTCATCGCCATGCTGGCCATCGGCACCGGGGCGGAGCGCCGCGCCCTGGCGACGATCGAGCGGCTCGGCGTCCACAACGTCCTTGTGCGCGCCAAAGAGGTCCCGCAGTCGGAGCGCAGCGCCGCGCGCAAAAAGTCCATGGGTCTGTCCGAGCGCGATGTCGCGGCGATCAAGGAAGCCATCCCGCACGTCGCCCTGGTCGCCCCCAAAGCGACCCTCGACACATACAAGATCATCGGCGACGGCTATAAGACCCAGGCCAAGCTCTGGGGCGTCACCTACCGCCACACCGAAGCCACCCGCCTCACCTTGCAAGAGGGCCGGTTCTTCGATGCCTGGGATGAGCGCAGCCACGCCCAGGTGTGCGTGCTCGGGGCCGGCGTGCGCCGCGATCTGT
>CALFML010000853.1 GCA_937879845.1 uncultured Myxococcales bacterium | reverse complement strand
AGGTCGGCCGAAGTGAAGAGGTAGTCAGGCTGCTGGAAAGGGAGACGGAAGGGAACGTCTTCTTCATCGTCGAGGTAGTACGGGCGCTGGCTGAGGAGGTGGGGACGCTCGCCAAGATTGGGGTTGGGGGGCTTCCATCGCAGGTGCTAGCCGGTGGCATGCAAGCGGTATTGGCCCGCCGCCTGGTGCGCGTGCCTTTGGCCATAAGACCGCTCTTGTATGCCGCCGCCGTGCTCGGGAGGGAGCTGGACCTCGCTGTATTGGAGGCGCTGCCGGAGGTGATCGCCGATCAACTGGAGGCGCATCTTACGGCGTGTGCGTCACTGGCTGTGCTGGAGGTCAGTGACAATCGCTGGCGATTTTCTCATGACAAGTTACGGGAGGCGCTGCTCACCCAGCTTTCGGCCGCTGAGCGCGCCTGTTGGCACCACCAGGTTGGCGAGGCGATCGAGCAGGTCTATGCCGCGGACCTGGCTGTGCATGCGGCGGCACTGGCCTACCACTTCGCGCAGGCCGGCGCGCCGGCGCGGGCGGTGCCCTACGGGCTCCAGGCGGGGGAACGGGCGATGCGCAGCGGCGCCGGGCGAGAGGCGATGGGTCTGTTTGAGCGGGCGCTCGGACAACTGGCACAGCTGCCGGAAACCCAAGCCCGCAGCCGCGCCGAGCTCTCCCTGCGCGTCCCCCAGGCCATCGCCATAGGACTCGTGCACGGATACGCCGCGGCCGAGACGGAGCAGGCGCTGCTGCGCTGCCTGCGGCAGTCCCAGAGCATCGGCCCGGGTCCGGAGCTTTTGCCGACACTGTTCGGACTCTGGCAGTCCAGTATCATAGGCGGGCGCGTGTGGCGGGCGCGCGACTATGTCACCCAAGTCCTGCAGCAGGGGTATCACACGCCAGGCTCGGACGCGGATCTGGCGGCAAAGCTCATGCAGCAAGTGACCTGCGTCTTCCTCGGCGAGTTAGTCGCTTCGCGCCAGCATGCAGAGACGCTGCTAAGCCACTACCAGCGCGACCGGCATCAGCGGCTTACGTACCTGTACGGCGTCGATTTCGAGATCCTGAGCCGGGTCCACCTCGGTCATAGTTTATGGCTGCTTGGCGATGCGACGCAAGCCGCGGCACAATATCACAAGTCCCTCGACTGTGCGCGTGAGCTCGGACATCCCTATAGCCTGGGCTTTGCCCTGTACGGTCTGATTACTTTTCACCAGAGCCATGAGGAGTGCGCCGCAGTCCGTCAGCACCTCACCGCCCTGCGCGCCTTGGCAGAGCAGCATGGCTACCGCCACACGTTCCTACAATGTGAATTCATGGAGGGCTGGTTATTGGCGCGGCAGGGGCAGCTGACTGCGGGTCTGGCCTTGATGCAGCGCACGATTGAGACCCGCCGCCGGACGGGCGCCATGCTCTCAGTCACCCTCCTATTGGCCATCGTTGCGGAAATCCAGCTCGCCAGCGGCCAGCATGACAGCGCCCTTTCTACGGTGAAAGACGCGCAAGCGCTGATCGTCGACAGCGGCGAGCGCGCCTTTGCCGCCAGCGTCCTCCGCGTCTACGGCGAGATCATGACTCACCACAGCCGCGGTGCGCCTGCTGATTTCCCCGTGGATAACGGACCCGATGACATCCTCCTGCGCTCGCTCGACATCGCCCGCTCGCAAGGCGCGGGTCTTGCAGAGCTGCGCAGCGTGTTGAGTCTGTGCCGTTTATGGGGCGCGCAGGGCAACGCCGAGGAGGCACGGCGCATGCTGGAAAAGACGCTCAGCCGCTACGACCACATGCCGCATCCGCGCGACTTTAGCGCTGCGCAGCTACTACTTAAGGAACTCGCAACATGACCACATCCACCGTCGATGTCCCCGAACCGTTCGCGGCCGTTTTCCGCCGCGCCGAGGAGTATGCCCAGCAGTATTTCGATACCCTCGAGCAGCGACCGGAGTGCGGCACCATCGAGATCTCCGGCGAGCGTTACATCCTGATGCGCGCCGCTGCGATGTCGGTCGAGTTCACCGATCTGCTCATCGGTATCTACCACGAAGGATCCGAGTCTGAAGGGCGCCAGCTCGCGGCCAACCTGCTTTTTGATCTGGGCCACGCCTTTGGCAAGTCGGACGCTCGTCACTTCCACGCGCACATGGGGATCACCGACCCGGTGGAGCGTCTGTCCATAGGTCCGGTGCAGTTTGCGTTCTCCGGCTGGGCATCGGTAAAGATCGACGCCAGCAGCCGCGTGATGGCCAATGAGAACTATTACCTTCTGTACGAGCACCCGTTTTCCTTCGAGGCCGACTCGTGGATTCGGCGCCAGCGGCTGGCGACCCAGCCGGTCTGCGCCATGAACGCTGGTTACTCCTCCGGTTGGTGCGAGGAGAGCTTCGGCGTCCCGCTGTCGGCTGTGGAGATCATGTGCCGCGCTGCCGGACAGTCCGCCTGCCGCTTCATCATGGCGCCGCCTTGGCGGCTGGAGGAGCACGTCGGCCACTACCGCAAGTCGGTCGCCTCGGCGGACGTATCGGTGCCGGAGACGCGCATCCCGGAATTTTTCCAGCGCAAGCGGCTGGAAGACAAGCTCCGCCGCAACCAGCGCCACATCGAGCTGCTGCTCAACCAGAGCGCGGGCAAAGATCTCCTCCTGGCGCAGAAGGATCAGGAAATTGCCGCCCTGAAGGCCCAGCTCTACGCAGCGCAGCAGCCGAAGCCGAGCAAGCTCCTATAGAGAACCGACATGCACGGATCTCGCTCCCTCTTGGAAGTGACAGGGGCGGTCTTGCTCACGAGCAGTCTGTTTACAACGGCCTGGCTCAGAATAAGGTGACGGTAAGTTCGTCGCGGCCGAAGGAATCGTAGAAGTGGACCGCATGCCCATCGGCCGCCGGGCAATCCAAGGTGTTGCCACCGGAGCCCTTGCCGGATGTGCAGCTCCCGAGCGCGTGGACGATCTCTGGCAGCTTGGTCGTCCGTCCGAACACCTGCCCCTTGATGCGGATGCCATGGCTCCGCCGCAGGTCGATGCTGACCACCGTCACGCGCGCGCGGCCATCGACGATGAACAGCACCGGACCGCTGACCCAGCCGTGCTTGTCCTCTCCGCGCTCGATACCTTCGGGCGCCACGGCAATGCCGCGCGCCCGGACCTCGTCGAGCTGCATACCTATTCGAACGCCCGCGATGGAACCGCCAAGGTCTACGTCGATGACCCCCGCGCCGAGCTGGCTCGCGGGCGCCGGTTTGCGCGGCGGTCCGGCGTCCGCGCCCTGCCAAAGGCCCAGGGCCAGGAACCCCGCAGCAAGAAGATGCTTTGTTCTGAGCGACATTTGTCCAGTATACCCGCTCTCCTCGCCCATGCTCGGCCTTGCGCCTATCTGCTCCCAGTTCTAGGGACCTACATTGACAGTCTGCGGCATGAGCCGGGCCGGCGTGACAGAGCGCATCCGTCATTCCGCGCGCAGCTATTGGATGCGATGGGCCAGTGCCGCCTCGGGAACAGCGGCCTGATCCCGCGGACTACGGAACGATTTTTTCTGCTTCTGCGACCGTGCGTACTCTATTGCCGAGAAAATAGCCGCGCGAATCTCGCATCGGTGCGACAGGTGTCTGGATGGGCTGCGGACATGGTACGGACGGATTCGTGAGGGAGACGTTGTCATCGTCTTAGCGCCCGACGCCCGCCGTGCTTTCATGCTCAGTATGAAGGCCGCGGATCCGTTTACGTATCGATACGTATCGATACGTATTGTTGGCCCACGGCGTCGCCGGCACGGCATCCCAGCGGAGGCAAGGGATCGACTAGGGCAGACGGAACGAGCCGTACGCGGTGGCTAGCACGTCCACCGACGTCGCCGCTTTGACGCCGAAAGACGCCAGCACGTTGACCTGCGCGTCCACGGCCGCGTAGAAGGCCGTATAGGCGGTGACGCAGCTCTGGGCGAGGGCGTTGAAATCGATGCTCCCCGTGGTGGCGGTAAGCGCGGTGGCGGTGAGCTGCAGCGAGGCATCAAGTACCGCCGAAGCGCTGACCACCGCGGTCACCGCGCCCTGCAGCGTCACCGCAGTGGTGGTGTCTACTCCCAGATAGGTGCCGAGCACCGAGCCGGTCACCACGCCGCTGCCGCCGATCGCGGTGTTGTAGCTGACAAACGCCGCCGCTGAAGCCGCCGCCGAGACCGCGGCCGAAGTCTGCGCGCTCAGCTGCACCGCGGCGTTGGTGGCCAGCGTGGTGGCGTCCGCCGCCGCCGCGCCGGCCAGCAGGAGCGATGACACCACCGCTGCTGAGGCCCGCGCTTCGAGCGACGCCTGGGCGCGCAGCAGCGCGTCCGCCACCACATAGCCGTTGGCGCTCAGGCGCGCCTTGACCACGGCGCGGAACACCACGCTGGAGCACGACAGCGCGCGGAGGTGCTTCTTGAGGTTGCCGTCGAGAGCCAGCAGGCTTGCGCGCAGCTCGTTGTGGAAGGCGAGGTAGGCCTGGGCGTAGGCGGATGCCGAGGCGCTGCCAGCCGCATAGATGGCAGCGTCGAGCTTCTGCGCCGCGGCCAGCTGGAGATCGAACAGCGCCGACTGCGTCGTGTTGATTCCCAGGGCGGCGTACTCCTTGATCTCGGTCACCTCGGCAGCGGCCTCCGCCTCGGCTATCGCCTTGATCTTGGCCTCGAAGTCAGCCGCTGCCTTGACCGCCACGGCGACGTCGGTGGTGATGCGATCGCGCAGCTCGATGACATTGCAATCGGCCAGCGCCACCCCAAGGCTCACCATCTTGATCAGCACCTCGGCCTCGATCGAGGACTCGGCGTCCAGCGTCGTCGCCGTCACCGTACCGCCAACGCTGCCCGTGGCCTCTAGGATTGCCGAGACCACCACCTTGCCCGTAGCGTCCACACCACGGATGATGAGCTTCTTCAGACCCGCGGCTACCTTCAACGCGTAGGTGCCATCGGCCTTGAGCGCGCCTTCGCTGAGGACCAAGAGAGACCCATCGGTCTTGAGCTGAGCGATTTGGACTTTGACGCACGCCGCGAGCGAGCCCGCGCCGCCATAGGTCTGTGCCTGGGTGCCATTGGCATCAGCGACGCGACCTTGGACGGTCGTCATCTCCATGGTGCCGGTATCCGTGCCGGGACCGGTACCAGCGCCTGGATCCCCACCACCACACTCTACGGCAGCGGCGAGCAGGGTCGAGAACAGGAACAACTTAGTCGGGAGAGAAAAGGTCTTCATATCGTACGCTCCTTAGTGAGTACGCAGTACGGACCATGAGCTGGCCCCGAAGCCCGGTGCGCAGAATCGGAGTACGGACGCCGGACATAGCGCAAGTAGGTCCGTCTCCCCCGTCTCTCCACCCGACCCCCGATGCAGCCAATAACTTACAATGTGTTTGATGTACGAATTCGGCGCAATGAAATTTTTGCGTCCAATTTCGTGATCCAAATCACAGAACGGTCCATCGCCAGACAATAGGCTTCTGACTGCGCTAGGTTATTGAACCGCCTCTCCCCACCTCGCCTGGGCTGGGGCGAGCCATGACCTGGCGCGGGCAGTGCAGGATGGAATCCAGATCGGAAGAGCGTCGTGTAGGGAAAGAGTGTCTTCGCCTG
>CALFML010000852.1 GCA_937879845.1 uncultured Myxococcales bacterium | reverse complement strand
ACGAGATACATTGGCGTGACTGGAGTTCAGACGTGTGCTCTTCCGATCTCGCTTGGGGACGGCATTTTCCGCGACACGGCCTGGCTGCAAGCGAGCTATCGGGAGCCAGAAGACTTCGCCGCCGCCCTGATGAACTACCCCGCAGACCTCGATGGGGCGCCGCGCAAGAGCGACCTGGAAAGCGGGTATGACTTCTACCATGATCTCGTGCTCCGGCATGTGGCGGAGGACGGTCCCGCGCTCTTGTGGCTCGGTCTGGATCGGCGCTGGCAGCGCCTCTCCTACAGAGCGCTGCACGGCTTGTGCACCCAGCGCCGGGATGAGTGGACGCGGCGCGGCGTGCGGGCAGGCGAGCGGCTGTGCGTGCTGGCCGAGCTTGGCGTGGAGCTCCTTGTGTCACTCTTTACCGGCTTGCGCATGGGGCTGGAGCTGAGCCTGCTGCCACCTCTGGGCGCTGACTTCCTGGCGCGGCGGTTGAGCGTCCTTACGCCCAATTGGGTGGCGACCGCCAAGCGCTACCGGCCCCTGTTATCGGCGGAGCTCGGGGAGCTGGCGCTGGTCGCGGAGGCCAGCGGCGGCCCGCTGGACCTCGCGGTCGGCGATTCCACTTCGCATACCTACGATCCAGACGCGACCGCCCTGCGCCTCTTTTCGCTCACCCATGAGCCCGTGGAAGAACCGGTCGCGGTCAGCGCCGCCGCCGCATACCACGCGGCACTGCGCGATGGCCTGCTGCTCCTCGGGCTGAATGCGGGCGAGGTGGTCGCAGTGGCAGCGCCCCACCTGCTGCAGGTCCAGCCGGCCCTGCTGTTCACGGTGATGCTGCGCCGCGCGGCGCTGTTGCAGCTTACGGACGGCGACCTCACGCGGCTTGCTCAGGCCGACGACTCCGGGATCCGGTTTCCACCCGTGCAGGTCCTCTTCGCCAACGCCGCGCTGCGGAGGGCGATGCTACAGCGGCCGCCGGGCGCGCTCTTTGATGGCCTGCGGCTGCGGATCAGCAGCCCGCAAGAAGCGCCGGAGGACAATCAGTGGCGGGCCTGGGCCGCGCACTGCGGCCTCGAACGGACGGCGGCCCTCTCGCTGCTCTACGATACGGCGTGCGGCGGCAGCGTCCTTTTTTCGCTGCGGCGACTCGGCATGCCGCCCGCTTACCTGATGCCGACCCCCGGCCGGCCGTTCGAGCTCCGGCAGCCCGATGGAACCGACGGACCCGCGGACCCTGGCCCGGGGATTTATCAGCCTGCCCCACGCGCTGCCCAGCTGATCCTCGGACGGGTCGATGGCGGCTACATTTATGCCGGCACCATGCAGCCTACCCGGGACGGCCGGATCTATCCGCGGGCCGAGCTCGAAAAGACGGTCTTTAGTCTGCCTTTCGTGCGCGGCGCCATGGTCGTCGAGCAGCCCAGCGATCGCGGCCGCTTTTCGCTGCTGGTCTTCACCGGCCCAGAGACCCCGGCTTATGCCCAAGCGTACCTGCAGCAGCGGGAGATGATCGTGCGGCAGAGCGTCATCCAGCGCCTGACGCCCGATCATCTGCCGACCCAGATCATCCTGAGCTCGGTGTTGCCCCGCTTGCAGAGCGACGGGACAATCGATCGCGCCTGGTGCACGCAGCAGTTTCTCTGCGGGGAGCTCGGTCAGCGGGCCAAAAGTCCCATCTTCGCTCTGCTCGACCGGCTCGTTTTGGCGCTCAGTCCTTCGGAGCAGAGGAAGGGCTCATAAGACATGACGGCAGCGGCGTTGGGGCAGTGACTCTGGGCAGTGACTCTGGGCAGTGACTCTGGAAGGATGCTAAATGATTGATCTCAAGTTCCTTGAACAGCAGCTCCAGGGGCCGGCGGCGCAACAGCTAGGCAGCGATGATCCTACGATCAACGAGATGCTGCGCCTGGCGGAGCGCAATGAGTTCTTGGCTGCCGCGGCCGAGGCGCAAAAGCTCTGGGAGCAGAATGTCTACGACGTCCGCACGCTCGGCTGTTTTCTCTGCGGCGTCTTCGTGGAGCAAGGGCTTTGTTCCTTGCCGAAGATCTTCGACGCGATCCTGCGCGCGCTGACCCTCAACTGGGAATACCTTGGCCCCTTCGAGCGGAAACAGCGCCTCTGTGATGTCTCTCTGCGCTGGCTCTTTACCACGCTTAAGAGCCAGGTCGATTTTCATCATCGCAACAAAAGCAGCGACTGGGACCGCTGGAACGAGGGCTGGACGTTAGCCCTCCACCGCCAGACGGCGGAGCGCTGCGTGCAGCTCGGCGTGCTTCTTGATGACGTCCTGCCGGGCGCACAATCGCGCGGGCGGCTCCTGGTCCTGCAGTCGACCCTTGAGGACGTCGTCCGTCCCTCTTCGGAGACCGCAGGCTGGAAGGCCAAGATGCAGAACGCCACCCAGGTACCGCCGCCGCCACTGCCTCCGCTGCCTGACGAGGAGAGCGGGTCGTCCTCCGGGAGTTCCTCGCCGAGCAGCGACAGCTCTTCCGGGAGCGGCTCCGACGATGATTCTTCCACGAGCAGCTCCGACGATGATTCTTCCACGAGCAGCTCCGACGATGATTCTTCTACGAGCAGCTCCGACGATGACGCTTCGGCGAGCAGCGCAAGCAAGAGCTCTGCCCAGAGCAGCGCGAGCAAGAGCTCTGCCGCGAGCAGCTCGAGCAAGAGCTCCCCCGGGAAGAGCGCAGACTCCGCAAGCAAGCCGGCGGACGACCGTCCTCCGTCATCTAGCGACTCTTCGCCGAGCCCGAAGAAGAAGACCCAAAGCGCCCAGTCCGGAGCCGCAAGCAAGGAGTCCGCACCGCCATCCATCGGCGACCCGCTGCCCAAACCAGTGTTTCCGCCGCAGGGGCCCACTGGCGAATCGCTGACCTTGCCGCTGTCGCCCGCGCTGCGCGGGCTGCTCTCCCAGCTCGACGTGTTTCTGAAGCTGATGCAGGGGAAGCAGCTCACCAAGGCGGCCATCCTATACCGACAGATTCAGCAGAGCATCGAGCACTTCGCGCCGCTTATCTTCCTGCCAAGTCTGTTTGGCCCTTATTATGCGACGCTTGCCAAGCACGGTCCGCTCCTGGCTACGGCCCTCAAGCAGCCGGCGGACTTCCGGATCGATGCGCTGGTCGAGCTCTGCCGCGTCGACCTCGCGCTGTTTTTCGAGACCGAGATAGATGATTGATGCCACAAACGAGGAGCGCATCGCCCGGAATGCCTGCCGCTACGATCTGCCAGCGCTGCTCACCGAGCTGCATGCCCTGGGTTACCACGATGACGACATCGAGTTTCGCAGCCACCGGACAAGCTGCCATCAGGCCTATGTGATCGAGTCGATCACGTTTGAGCGCCAGCCACGCCAGCGGGCGGTCATTACGGTGAACCTCAGCCTGCTCGGTCCCCAGAGTCCGCTGCCGAGCTATTTCCAGCAGGTGCTGGAGCGACAGGAGGGAGGCTCGCTCTCTGCCTTCCTGAACTTCTTCTGCCACCGGCTGCTGCGTGCAGACGTAATGGGCATGTTTCCCGAGCGCGATCCCAGCCTGTTTGGCGACTTCGGGCGAACCCGGCAGCAGCTGATGAGCCTCCTCGGGCTGCGCTCCCTGTCCACCGTCCACTGGCTCTTTCAGTCCGTCTTCCCCGAGCTGGAAGTCGCCGCCCGCCGCACCCTGCTCGAGCGCCAGGTATGCACGCGGGCCATGGTTATCGGGGAATGGTCGTTCGGCGATGGGACGATCTGCGGCGGCGTCACCACGATGCGGGTCAGCGCCTTCGCCGTGACCCTGTACTGCGAGGAACCGGACACCGGCGAAGGCGAGCCCTGGGCGCGGGCGGCCGCGGTGCGGCTGCATGAGGTTCTGTTTCCCATCCTGCAGGCCCAGGGGCTGTTCTTGGAAGTATCGATGGTCCTGCGCGATCAGTCGAGCATCATGGTCCTGTCGCCGCAACAATACCTTGGGTACCAGCCGATGAACGCCGGGAATGAGCCGAGCGAGCGGACCGGCCGCAGCGCGCGCACGGTGATCCTGTGGAGCGGGGAGGTGCCGCGTAGCTCCGTCAGGAACAAATCCGCCCCATCCTTGTGACCACTCCCCAGAGCAGAGCGTTAATATTTTTGCCCGGCTTCGGCGGAGCTCAATGACCCCGCTAGCTGGGTACGAGAAACAGACGGCGGCGGATGTCCAGCAGCTTGCTCGCGGCGGCTGGCTGGCGCACTGAATATGCGCACGGCGTGCGCACGGCGTGCGCACGTGTTCGATACCCAATGGTTGGGGAACCGCTGATGCGGCGGACGGAACCTGAAAGCGCGCCATCTCTCTCGGTATCTCGGTCGGCATCGTCGCGCACAGTCGCGGTCACTACACCTACTCGGCACACTAAATGCTTTGCGTATCGGAGCTATCGTCCCGAAATTTGTTAGCATCAATACCAAGAAAGTATCCATTCCAGGGACACCGTACCTACATCGCCTCCACAAAGAAAGCCGCCATGAAGGGTACACGCACCGACAATCACCTCTATTCCAACCAAACGTCGCCCGAGCTTGATATCGACAGTCTGGCCGCACCTCCCAAGGAAGCTCTGGCGCTAATCATCCTGTGGTCAGCCCGGGAGCCCGAGCGCGTAGGCGAAACGGCGCTGCTCTTTCCTCCCGGCAAGCGGTGGATTCTGGGCCGGTCTCCGGATTCTCTGAGCACCGTCCCTCCGGACAGCGTTCTGGACCCGGACGGACTCATGGCGCAACGGGAGGTACAAGTCGAGGAGCAGCCGGTCCGCTTTTTTCGCCAGCGGCCGGTAGGCAGCCTGGACGCCGAAAGCGCCGATGACGAGCCACGCCACATTGTCGGTGAAGCGATCTCAAGACGACAGCTGGAGATAAGTGACCGCGACGACATGCTCTTTGTGCGTAACTTAGGAAAGTGTCAGCTGGCGGTCAATGGTCGCGCGGTCCAGAGCACTACCGTCGGCCCCGGTGATACGCTGTATCTGCGCAGTCAGCTGCTGCTCTATTGCACCCGCCGCTGCAAGGAGATGGAGGCTCTGCGCGCCTATCCGGCGCGGCGCGTGGGCGCGTGGGCGCAGCCGGACGCCGATGGAATGATCGGCGAGAGCCCGGTGATGTGGACACTCCGCGAGCGCTTGGCCGCCTGCGCGCGCACCGGCTTCCATGTCCT
>CALFML010000851.1 GCA_937879845.1 uncultured Myxococcales bacterium | reverse complement strand
GTGGCCGCTTGGTCGGCAAAAACTTGATTTCTTTGGCGGCCATAGCTGCCTCCCTGATGCGAATAAGTCTTCGATTTACATTAGCAAGCATAGCGACCCCAGTTAGTCTCTCCCCGTAGGGCTGAGCATTTATCATGTGTTTGCTTTCCCGCGTCCAGGGTCCCCTCCCCAGAGCCGGCCTCGCGCGGTTGGACTCCACGGCGGCGACTGCGTCCCATACGCAGGCGGCGCGGCGCGGTAGCTTGACCGCTTCTCTATATTTCACCCTTTTGGGTCAGATTCAAGTAAAAAATGCGCTCGCATAAAATATTTCAAAAACGCGTATAAAATGGCCAGATGGAAAAATTGAAGCAATGCATCGTCTTGCCTGAGCCCCCCGTCGAGGCGGGTTTCCAGGCCTGGCCACCGTTGAAGGTCGGTCGCCTGGAGCCGCTCGGCGCGGAAATATTTGTAGGTGCGTGCGGACAGGTGTGGTGCACATGCACTCTGACCGACAGCCGCCATGCGCCGCAGCCGGGGCTCGGCGTCGGCAAAGATGCCGGCTGTGGTCTCCGGTGCTCTCGCGGATAGATGTAGGGAAGGGACGGATTGGAACTAGCGGCGGCCGGGGCTCGGGGCCTCGGAGGTGTGGTGCTGAAGCGCTTCGACCTTCGGAATCAGCCATTCTTCGAGATTGGTGGTAAGCGAACAAAGCGCCTGCACGTCGGTCGGCGAGAGCCAGCGGTACGTGCGCTGCACCGGACCGCGCAGCGTCGGCCGCGTATCGGTGAGCAGCAGGGACGCCTGCGCCGACTCGATGCTCCGCTCCGCGGGGATGTACACCGCAAGCCGGCTGTGCAGAGGTCCCGACCAGGTCGCGATCTCCCGCTTCACATCCTGATCCAACGGATCGTTGCCGAACGTCCCAAGGTTATACCACTCTGGCTGAAGCGCCGCGCGTGACTCCCGCGCCCGCTGCACGGCCCGGTTATAAGACCGCTCGCAGAGACGGTGGGTCGAGCTCAAGGGCACTTCTTCGCCCCGGATGAGGTAGATCTTGACCGTGCCCAAGGGCTTCTGCTTGAAGCGCACGGTCAGTTCCTGCAAGTAGGAGGATAACCTGTCGAATACGTCGGAGCTCTTGATGTCCTCGAGCACCCAGAACAGGCGGTAACCGACCCCGAGCTCCAGGTTGTGCTGCCACAGGTCGGCGATGGCCGCGCTGCGATCAGAAAAGGCCGGCAGCAGCTGCGGCGCAAGGAACCAGATCCGCGGCGGTTCGTGCTGTCCCGATCCGTCCACACCAGCCGTCCGCACCCAGTCGCGCACGTCGAGGACATAGGCATCGTCGGGCAGGTCCTGCTTGGCCGACAGGTCGCCGTCTACGGCCTCGTCGAGCATCGCGAGCTCGATCTTGAGGATGCGGGCAATCTCTTGCAGCTGCACGCGCTTGGCCGGGGATGGGCTCTGGCGCTTGGACTCCCAAGCGCTGAGCGTGGCCTGGGTCAGGAGGTTGTCGGGGCCGGGGCGCAGTGCCTTATTCACCAGATTGCATAGCTCGTTTTGCGTCAGGCCGGCCTGGAGCCGCTGCGCTCGAAGGATCTCCGCGAAGCTCTTGATCATGGTTCACCCGAAGGCATCCGCCTATACCAGAAGGCGATGCGCCGCTCTAGTAGTACGACCAGCCCGAACAGGATCAGCGACGCGATTGCGATGGCTGCGATCGCCGCGAAGACGAGCGCGGTGTCCAGGTGGTAGCCTGCGTTGGCGATGATGTAGCCGATGCCGCGCGTCGCAGAGAGGTACTCCCCAATCACGGCACCGACGACGGCGAGCGGAACGGCAACGCGACCCCCAGAGAGAACCTGGGGCAGCGCCGCTGGCAGGCGGACCTTGAGCAGGAGCTGATTGGGCGTCGCCCCATAGACGCGCAGGAGATCGATAAGGGCCGGGTCGACCTCGCGCAGACCGTCGTAGGTCCCCACCAGGATGGGGAAGAAGCAAAGGATGCCCGACATCGCCACCTTGCTCGCTGCGCCGCTACCGAGCCAGAGGACCAAGAGCGGTGCCAGCGCCATGAGCGGCGTGGACTTGAGCGCGAGCGCCAGCGGATACAGGGCGCGCCGCAACGCCGCAAAGCGGACAAAGATGAACGCCAGCAGCACGCCCGCCACCGCGCCGAGCGCGAAGCCCGCGCTCGCTTCGCCAAGGGTGAACCTGAGGTGGCCCAGGATGTAGCCGGCCTGGCGCGAAAACGCGAAGAGGACGTCAACAGGGCTGGGAAGGACGATCCGCGGGAGGGCGAAGCCGCGCCGCACCGCCTCCCACAGGGCGATGAGGAAGAAAAGCGCGCCCAAGACCGGCGCAGCCTGGCTCAGAAGACGTGCCTTCGAATGCATGCGATGTGGTGGAGGAATTGTGGGGAATCGAGCAGCGCGCGCTGCCGCGGGCGCGGCAGGTCGATCGGTTGCTCGTGTAGAATCTGGCTGGGACGGGGCGAGAGCGCGAACACCCGGTCGGCGAGGAATACCGCCTCCGCGAGCGAGTGGGTGACAAGGAGGATGCCGATGCGGGCGCGCTGTTGTACCTCGAGCAGGAGCTCGGCCATCTGTTGTCGGGCAAACTCGTCCAGGGCCGAGAATGGTTCGTCGAGTAGAAGGAGATCCGGAGCGCCGACGATGGCGCGCGCCAGGGCCACCCGCTGCTGCATCCCACCCGAGAGCTCGTGCGGGTAGCGACGGCCCAGGTCGGTGAGCCCGACCGCGCGTATCGCCTCCTCGGGCGTGATGTCTGAGCTTGTGCGGCTGCCGAACTCGCCGGGGATGGAGACGTTGCCGAGCACGTCTCGCCAGGGCAATAAGACGGGGCGCTGGAACAGGATGCCCAAGCGGCCCTGCGCCGCGGCGATTGCCGGAGGCTGCCCGTTCACTTCGATCGCGCCGGCGGTGGGCTTGAGCAGGCCGGCGAGCAGCCGGACGATCGTCGTCTTGCCACAGCCGCTCGGCCCGACGATCGCGACGATCTCGCCAGGGGCGATGGCCAGCGTGATCTGCCGCAGGATCAGCGTCCGATCAAGCTCCCCAAAGTCGAAGTCCACCCCGGACACGCGCGCCGCCGGAGGTCTATTCGAATCTGCGGCCGTAGATCTGCTCAAGGAACCTCGTGGTGTAAGCGTCGTGCACGTCGAACTCGGTGGCGATGGCCGAGGACTCCTTAAGATAGGCGTAGGCCGACTCGAACATCGCGCGATCCATGTAGCCCGGCGGGAACTCGGAGGAATGGCTGAGAACAGCGTTGAACATCGCCTCGCTCTTCTCGATGAACGCGCGCTCGAGCACTGGATTTAAGCGCTGCAGCAGGTCCGCCGCCTCCTTGGGATGGGTGAGGGTGTAATCGATTCCGGCAAAGAGCGCGCGCAGAAACCGCTCACAGTCCTGCGGGCGTTCGTTGATGGTCTTTTCCAGGGCGAAGATGGTGTAGCCGTGGGTCGAGATGCCATAATCAGAGGCGCGGAGAACGTTGATCGCAACGCCCTTTTGCGGAAGCTCCAGCGCCGCGCGCACCGTGAAGCCCCACTGGGCGGCGAGCTTCCCCGCCACGAGTTGATTGTAGTCAAATCCGACGTTGACCTCGTGGACCGAGACCTGACTGCGCCGCAAGAGCGCCTTGAGCACGTCGGTTGTAATATGGCCCGGGAAGAAGCCGACCTCCTTGCCCTGGAGCTGCGACAGGTGCTGAATCCCTGAAGACTTTAGCGTGATGAAGGCTGGGAAGTTGGCATTGCGGTGCAGGACCGCGATCGCGCGGATGGGGACGCCCTGACCGCGCGCGACAAGCAAGGTCTCGGGCCCGCCGACCATGCCGAGATCGTTGTTGCCGCCGGCGACCATGGCCACGGGGCTCACCTCCCGGCCGCCCTGTTCGAGCGTTACCTTTAGCCCGTGCGCGGCGAATATACCCTTTTCGCGCGCAATGAAGAGCGGCGTCTGGCCGGTGGAGATCTCAGGAATCGGACTGCGGAACGAGAGGGGGACCAGGGCGGACGGGGCGGACGGAGCGGAGGCCTGCCCCGGAAGGCGGACGTACCAGAGGACCCCGCCCGCGGTGAAAAGCGCCGCGATGCACAAGAGCGTTGCCAATCGTCTCCGCGAAACTCCCCGCACCAAGGCTCTCCTTCGGTAATCAATACTTGACATACGCGAGTATGCGTGTCAATAATTGTTTGTAAGGCCTTGGGAGGTGCGTCAGCCAGCTGGCCTCGACCCACCTATTGAACAAGCTGAACATCACATGTCACAAGACTATCGCCAAGCCTACATCAAGACCCGTCGAGCTGCGGGGCCCGAGGAAGAGTGTTATGCGCTCCATATCCATGTGGATGCTCAGGAGCTTCTGCCGCCAGCCATAACGGCAGCACTTCTCGACGCCGGTCTGACGTACGATCTGTTCGACATGGATTGGCGCTTCTACGGCAAGGACGGTCACCGCAGTAAGCCCTTCGAACACCATGCTCCCGCCCAGCACATGACCTTCGTGACTTCGAATGCGGCCAAATATCGGGAGATCTGGCAGCGCACGGTCGACATCGTCCGCAGCTGCTCGGCGAAGTGCTATATCGAGGGCGAGCTTGTCGTCATGGATGATGCGCTCCCGAGCAAGGACTTCGATGCGGAGGCGTTCGAGCGGATCGCCCCGGTTGTCAGCGAGCAGAACGCCGCGCCGTTTTGCTATCGCTCGGCAATCCAGGGGGTTGCGCGTTCGCTCCCGGCCGTCGTCACGCTTCGTCGCCTCGATCCGATGAACAACGGTCCGCGCGACCGCTTCCGCCGCGGCGAGATGCACCTGACCGTTAGGGACGACACTGAGCCGCGACTCCTTGAGCTCTTATGCAACCTGGGATTTTCGGTCCCGGCGATTCCCAAGCTGCTGGAAGGAGAGGATGGAACCCTGGTGAGAAATCCGAACGGAGAATTGTTGCAAATCCGCGACATCCCGTTGACCCTGCAAGCAGTCGACATGCACGCGCTCATGCGCGTAGCGAATCTCACGGTAGGCCTGATCGAGGCTATTGGTGGCGTCAAGAATGGCTCGGTCAAGATCGAGCTCGCAACCCAGTTCAAGATGCTAAACGGCGTGGACTATCACAGCGCGGTGCCGCCGGTGCTAAGCTCGGTCCGATTCCGCAGGGACTTCGCGCATGTTGATGCAGCGCATCTGGGCTCCATCGAGGCGAACCTCGCGCAGCGCACGCGCGCGACCAGACGCCGGACAAGAATCGCGCCGCACGACGACAAGGTCTCGCAGTTCCAGCAGATCGGAAG
>CALFML010000850.1 GCA_937879845.1 uncultured Myxococcales bacterium | reverse complement strand
CCGTGCAGCCCGCCCCGGTGCCGGGCGTGCGCGTCATGCTGGTGTTCAGCAAGTCGGTCGCCGATCAGCAGAAGGAGCTGGGAACTCCCGACGGCAAGGCGCGTCCGGATCTGGCGCTTGCGGTAGGCACGCTGCTGTTCAAGGCCGTCGATGAGGCGTCCAAGCCCCTGGGCGGCCTACGGGTGACGCTCTTGCGCGCCGATCGCTCAACCGACAAGGTCGAGCCGCAGGCGCCGCAAAACACCGCTGACGACGGCACCGTTCGCTGGACCGATCTGCCGAGCGCCGCGACCCAGGAATATCTGGTGATCGTGCAGCGCGACGGCATCGACCAGCGCACCCAGCCCTTCCGCCTCAGCAGCGAGCACGGCTCGCAGGTCGCCCTCAGCGTGAAAGCGGTGGTCCGCGATCAGGCGGCGCTGCGCGAGCTGAAGATTGGCCTGGGCTCGCACCTTATCCTCGAGCTGCAGGACGACACGGTGCAGGTGCTGGAGAACCTGCGGCTTGTAAACCCGCTGCCGCAGGCGCTCGATCCCGGACCGGAGGGGGTGCGCATTCCGCTGGCCGAAGGGGCGCTGTCGGCGCAGGCGCTGCCAGGCGGGCCGGCAAGCGTGTCGATCGATGCCGCCAAAGACGGACCGCCGGCGGTGGTCTGGAAGGGACCGCTTCCGCCGGGGGCGACCGATGTGCGGGTCGGCTTCATCCTCAAGCACCGCGGGCAGCTGGCGTTCCGGCAAGTCGTCGCTCAGCCGTATGAGGGGCTGCGGGTGGTGATGGAGAAGCTGCCCGGCGTGAAGCTCGAAAACGTCACCGAGCCCGAGGATCGCAAGTTCCAGGGCCGCGATCTTTTGCTGGCCACCGTGCAGGTGCCGACCGTGGGCAGCGTGATCGAGTTCTCGGTCACCGGGCTGCCGTCGGAGCTTTTGACGCTGCGCTACGCGGCGGCGATCTTGGCGCTGCTCATCGGGCTCGGCTTTGCCTACCTGGCCCTTTACGGCAAGCCGGAGACCGACCTGGCCCAGAGTAAGCGCCGCCAGAAGCTGGAGCAGCGCCGCGACGCGCTCCTTGCCGAGCTTGTCGCCACCGAGCAGCGCGAGTCCGAAGGCGAGGCCGGCAAGTCCAAGTCGGGCAAGACGCGGCCGCGCGAAAAGACGCTGACCGATCTGGAGCAGGTCTACCGCCACCTGGACGAGCTGGATGGCAACTGAGCCGACTGTGCAGTCCCACCGCGCCGCCGCGGATGCGGCTATGCAGACGGTCGAGATCCGTGGCTTTTACAAGGAATACGGCCGCCAGCGCGCGGTCGCCGATGTGACGCTGACCCTGCGCGCCGGCCAGCTCACCGCGCTGCTGGGGGAAAACGGCGCCGGGAAATCCACCCTCCTTGGCGCCTTGGCGACGCAGATCCGCCCCTCGCGCGGGCAGGTGCTGTACGACGGGCTGCCGGCCGAGGCGTGGAACCCGCAGGCGCTGCGGCGCTGCCTGGGCGTGCTGGCGCACGAGCCGCGCTGCTACACCGATCTGTCGGCGCGCGAGAACCTATTGTTCTTCGGCCGGCTGTACGGCGCCTTCAGCGACAAACAGTCCCTGGCCGCGGAGTGCGATCGCCGCCTCACCGCGGTGGGTCTGCAGCGCGCCGCCGATCGTCCGGCGCGCACGCTGTCGCGCGGCATGCTGCAGCGGCTGGCCATCGCCCGCACCCTGCTGCCTAGGCCGCAGCTCCTGCTGCTCGATGAGCCGTATACCGGGCTCGATCGCGACGGGGTGGCGCTCTTGTCGCAGCTGCTTTCGGCGGAGCGGCAGCGCGGGGCGATCGTGGTGGTGATAAGCCACGACCTCGACTCGCTTGGGCCGCTGTGTGATCAGGTGGCGGTGCTCCTGCACGGACGGCTGCGCGCCCGCGCCGACTTCGCCCCCGGCACCTGCGACGGCGCCGCGCTGCTGCGGCTGTACCAGGAGGCCAGCGCCGCGGGTCAGAACCGTCCCGCCGGACCACTGGGCGGCGTCCGCGCGCCGGGCGAGGCGCATCCGTGACCTCGGCTTCGTTCCCGCGCCAGGTGGCGATGCTCCTGTGGAAGGACGTGCGCGTCGAGCTGCGCGCCGGAGAGCTCATCTATGCGACGATGCTGTTTGCGATCATCGTCGTGCTCTTGTTCTCGTTTTCGTTTCTTGGCGGCTCCCCGCCCACGGTCGAGGTGATGGCGGGCGTGCTGTGGGTCGCGCTGTCGCTGTCCGGCATGCTCGGCATCAGCCGCAGCTTCGAGCGCGAGCGCGAGTCCGACACGCTGCGGGCGCTGCTCCTGTCGCCGGTGGAACGCTCCGCCCTGTACCTGGCGAAGCTGCTCTCGGTATCGCTCCTCATGATGCTGCTGTGCGTGGTGGTGGTGCCGGCGCTGTGCCTGCTGTTCGGAATGCAGGTCGGCGGCCTCGGCGCGTGGGGCCGGCTGACGCTGCTTCTTTTGCTCGGCATCATCGGCTTCGCTTCGGTGGCGGCGCTGTTCGGCGCGTCGCTTGGCCGGGCGCGGGTGCGCGAGGTGCTGCTGCCGCTGCTCGTCTACCCGCTCATCGTTCCGGTGCTGCTGGCCGGCGCCCGCGGCACCTATGCGATCCTCTACGCCACGCCCGAGAGCCTGGATGATGCGGCGCGCTGGCTGAAATTCCTTTTGGTTTTCGATAGCTTAGCGGTGATGGGCGGCCTGTGGCTGTTTGAGCCGCTATGCGCCACGGAGTAACCTGCGATGGCGATGTCTACAACTTCTCCCGTTCGCGGTAAGCCGGCGTCCCTGTCGGTTCATTGGCTGCTGCTGGCGATCAGCATGGTCGGCATGATGTTCGCGCCGCAGCTTATCCTGCGCGCCCCGAACGAGCCGACCATGGGCTTTGTCCAGCGCATCTTCTATTTCCATGTCCCGTGCTGCACGGCGGCCATGCTCGCGGCGCTCACCTGCGGCATCGCCAGCGCGCTGTACCTGTTCAAAAACTCCGAGGAAGCGGAGCGCTACGCCGTCTCCTCCGCCGAGCTGACGGTGGTGTTCGGCCTCATCGCCATCGTCAGCGGCCCGCTGTGGGCGCGCAAGGCGTGGGGGGTGTGGTGGCAGTGGGACGTGCGGCTGACGACGACGGCGCTGTTGTGGATCATCTTTATCGCCTACCTGTTCGCGCGCCGCTACGGCGGGCCGGGCGGGCGGCGGCTCGCGGCGGGGCTGGCGCTGTTCGGCGCGGCCGACGTGCCGCTGATTTATGTGTCGGTGTCGCTGTGGCGGACGATTCACCCCAAGACCAGCGTCGTATGGACCCTCGCCAGCGGAATGCGGCCGGCGTTCTGGATGTCGATGTTTTCCTTTACCGTGATGTTCGTGGCGCTGATGCAGATGCGGCTGCGGCTGGAGCGGGCGCGGGCGCGCTACGACGCGCTGCACCTGCAGGCGCAAGACGCCGGCTTGATTGAAGACTGAGCGGCGGGTGGCCGTCGCTTGACTTGCGACCCGCTAGCGGCCGACCGGCGCCCGACGGGCGATTGACGGGCGATTGACGGATTGACGAGCGATTGACCGTCGGGGGCCGGGCTGACATATGCGCGATTTATGCTCGATAACGGACAGCTTATCCAAGGATGACCACATGAGGGCCATGCGCACAAAAGGACTTCGGATGTCCAGACTCTTCCGTCTCAGCTTTTTCTGTCTGCTGTTTGCCACGCTGCCGCTCGGCGCAAGTCGAGCCGACGAGCCGCAAGAGGCGCCGGCAGCAGCAGCAGCGGCCGCCGCGCCCAACCCCTCATCGGCCTTCAAGACGGCTCCCGACAGCGAAGGCTTCGTCCCCGAGAGCCGGCCCGCCAACATGACCAACGTCGAGGAAGGCATCCCCGCCGGTCCGCTCGTGGCGGCCGCCTACGGCTTCATCTGGCTGGCCGTGCTGGTGTTCGTGGGCTTTACCGCGCGTCGCGCCAGCCAGCTGGAATCAGAGGTCGCGCAGCTTTCAGAGCGCCTCTCCCAGGCGACCAGCGAGCGGCCGCGCTAACCGGCGATCATGCCTACCGCGGCGCACGTCATCTATATTCCGGCGATGCTGATGCTCGGCGTCGTCCTGGGATATATCTTGGGCAGCCGGGCGGCGCGCGATGCGCTGCTGGCCGATCAGGCCCGCAAGGAAGCCCGCGCCGCGCGCCGCGCCGCTCTGGCGGCCAAAGACAGCGGCCTCAAAGATCGCAGCCCCGAAGACCCGGACGGCTCGCCGTCCGCCGAAAACGACGAAGCCGCTCCTTCGTAACCTGCCCTGTCGCCGCCGCCGGTCGGCGCTTATTGCACCGCGCCTTCCAAGAATTCGACGCAGCGGCGCTGCGGGTGAACCACCACCCGGGCCCCAAGCGGCACCGCGCGGTTGCGTTCGCCATGGCCAAGCGGCGCCCCCGCCAACACCGGGACGCCGAGCCGCCCCAGGCGCTCGGCGATGACCGCGAGCGCACTGGGATGCGAGCCATCTTTGGGACCCTCGCAGCGCACGAGATCGCCGACGATGACCGCCTGCACTTGGGCCAGCGCCCCGGCCAGCAGCAGCTGCGTCAGCATCCGATCGATGCGGTACGGCGCCTCCGTCACTTCTTCGATGAGCAGCACGACCGGCTCGCCGGGTAGGAGCGCCTGCAAAAGCGGGGTCCCGCACAGCCGTGACAGGACCTCCAAGTTGCCGCCGAGCAGCCGGCCGCTTGCGACCGCCCGCGCCGCGGTCAAAAGCTCCAGCCCGCCGAGCGGCGGCGGCGGCTCCGGATCCTCCAAGAGCCGCCACAGCGCCGCCGCATCGTCCGCCGCAAGCTCGCCAAGCTGCGTGATTACCGGGCCGTGAATCGTCCGCAGCCGGCCCAGCGCCGCCCAGGCGTGCAGCACCGTGATGTCGGAAAAGCCGACCAGCGGAACCGCTCGCTGCTCAGCGATCGGTACGGCCAGCAGCTCCGGCACGTAGCGCAGCATGCCGTAGCCGCCGCGCGCGCAGAACACCGCTTGCACCGATGGATCGGAGAGCGCCCACCGCAGCTCAGCCAGGCGCCGCCCATCGTCTCCGGCGAGGTAGCCGGTCTGGGTGAGCAGCCCGCCGGATGCCACCACTTCATAGCGCGCCGCCAGCTGCGCCACCCCCACGGCATACCGCGGCGGCGGCACCGGGCCGGCGGGCGCGATCACCGCCACCCGCGCTCCCGGCCGCAGCGCCGGCGCGGCGCGCCAGGCTCCCGCGGCGGGCTCAGGGGAATGTCTCATCCCCGCAGGCTACCAGAGACGGTCCACCGCGCCGTCCGCGTCTAGCGCTTGCGGCCTTTTTTCTTTTTGGCGGCGGCCGGCGCTTTTTTATCGGCGGGCTTGGCGGCCGACTCGTCCTCTTCTTCTTTGGCCCCGGCGTCTTGCTCGCTCGGGGTATGGCCGGAGGCGGCGGCCGGCTCGGCGGCGTCCGGGGCAGGCTCACCGCTGAGGAATTCGGAGGCGGCCTCGGACTTTACCGCATCGGCGGCGGCCGCGGCAGCGCCGTCGGCTACGGGCGCGCTGTCAGCTGCGGGCGCGCTTTCGGCCGCGGGCGCGCTTTCGACCGCGGGCGCGCTTTCGGCGGCAGGCGGGGCGGCGGCGACCGCGACCGGCGCCGGCTCGGGCTCCAGCTCGACGTTGCTGACCTGGGTCGGGCCCAGCGGCAGCAGCCACCGCGGCAGCTTCTGGTTATCACGCGGCACGATCAGCATGCCGGCGCCGGCCCCTTCGGCGACCCGCCGCACCTGCCCGTGCAGGGCGTTATCGCCGTGCGTCAAGCTGAGCGCCGTCGCTACCGGCATCGGACCCTCAAGCTCGACAAAGACGCCCCCATCCTGCAGACGGAAGCTGGGGCCCTTAGCGATGGTAAGTCCTTGATAGATGACCTCTATGCTCATAGCGTACAAGCGTACCAAATCCCCGTCATTCCGAGAAGCGAGCCGCCGCCGGTTACGCCGCCGCGCGGCAATTGCTGCGACCTTTCGCGCACTTACCCCCAAGAATTAATTCGCAGCCCGATTCAATAGGGTCAGCTCTTGAAATCGCTTCGGAAGCCAAAAGGCGTGGGCCGACCGGAGATCGTTTTTTGTCGGCGCAGCTGGCAAAAAACGATCGCAGGGAAGGGGGACCCACGCCGGTGCCCACCTGTCCTGTGACTCTCGATCACATAGCCTGGCATACAGCCCGGCATACAGCCCGGCATGCAGCCCGGGCAAAGCAGACTGGCCGCCGCGAGCGGTCGCGCTAGACTCACCCCGCAGCGAATTTCTCAAAGCCCCCTTAGCCACAGCGAGACAAGGCCAACATGTGCGGAATCGTTGGATACATCGGAAAAAAAGAAGCGACCAACTTGCTTGTCGACGGACTGCGGCGTCTGGAGTATCGCGGCTATGACTCGGCCGGGGTGGCGGTCCTGGGCGCGGCGAAAGGCGGGCACTCGCTCCAGGTGGTGCGCTGCCGCGGCAAGCTGTCGGAGCTGGAGTCGCTCCTGCGCGCCGATACGCCGCTCGGTCACGTCGGCATCGGCCACACCCGCTGGGCCACCCACGGCCGTCCATCCGACGAAAACGCCCACCCGCACTGCTATAAGACGGTGGCCGTGGTCCATAACGGCATCATCGAGAACTACCTCGAGCTCAAGCAGGGCCTGATCGAGCGCGGGCACGAGTTTTTGTCGCAGACCGACACCGAGATCGTCGCCCATCTGATCCAAGAAGAGCTGGAGCAAGCGCCAGCCGCTCAAGGGTCGGCCGCTGCGCCCGACCGGCTCCTGCATGCCACCCGCCGCGCCTTGCGCCGCATCCAAGGCGCCTACGCCATCGTCGTGCTGTCGACCGAGACGCCGGACGAGATCGTGTGCGCCAAAAACGCCTCGCCGCTCGTGCTCGGGCTCGGGCAGGGGGAGACGTTTCTCGCTTCGGACGTGCCGGCGCTTTTGCCGCATACGCGGCAGGTGATCTTCCTCGAAGAAGGCGACCTGGCGCAGATCACGACGCAGGGGGCGCGGGTGCTGGACCTTGACGGCAACCCGCGGCAGCGGCCGGTGCGGACCATCACCTGGTCGCTGATCACGGCGGAGAAGGCCGGGTTCAAGCACTTCATGCTCAAGGAGATTCACGAGCAGTCGCGCGCCGTCACCGATACCCTGCGCGGCCGGCTCAGCCATCAGCCGCCGGACGCGCGCCTGGACGGGCTGGAGCTTCGCCCGGACGAGATGCGGCGGCTGTTCCTGCTCGCCTGCGGCACCTCGTATCACGCGGCGCTCGTCGGCAAGTACATGATCGAGCAGCTGGCGCGGGTGCCCGTCGAGGTCGATCTGGCGTCCGAGTTCCGCTACCGCGATCCGATCGTCAAGCCCGGCGACTGGGCCGTCGCGGTGTCGCAGTCCGGCGAGACCGCCGACACCCTGGCCGCGGTCAAGGAGGCGCGCGGCAAAGGCGCCAAGATCCTGGCCATCGCCAACGTCGTCGACTCCTCGATCGCGCGCGCCGCCGACCACGCTTTTTACACCCACGCGGGGCTGGAGATCGGCGTGGCGTCGACCAAGGCGTTTACCACCCAGCTGTGCGCCCTGTTCCTCCTGGCGCTGCACCTGGGGCGGCGCAGCGGGGCGCTTGGCGACGCGGCGGCCAAGGCGCTCGTGCAGGAGCTCCTCGGGCTGCCCGCCAAGATCGAAAAGACCGTCGAGACCGCGGCCCAGCTGCAGCAGCTGGCGCGCATCTACGGCCACGCCCAGGACGTGCTGTTCCTCGGACGCGGGCCGCAGTATCCGATTGCCCTGGAGGGCGCCCTCAAGCTCAAGGAGATCTCCTACATCCACGCCGAAGGCTATGCCGCCGGCGAGATGAAGCACGGCCCGATCGCGCTCATCGACGAAGGGGTGCCGGTGGTGGTGATCGCCCCGACCGACCACGGCTACGACAAGGTGCTGTCCAACCTCTCGGAGGTCAAGGCGCGCGGCGGCCAGGTGATCGCCATCGCCACGGCCGGCGACGAGGCGATCGGCCGGCTGGCCGACCACGTCATCGCCGTGCCCAAGGCCTCGCCGCTGCTGCTGCCGCTTTTGACCGTGATCCCGCTTCAGCTTCTTGCGTACTATGTCGCCGATTTCAAAGGCACCGATGTCGACCAGCCGCGCAACCTGGCAAAGTCGGTTACCGTGGAGTAGGCTGCGCCCAGTCTGACGAGGAAGAACATGACTTCGACCCCTGCGCACGTTTCATCCGCCGCGGGCGCCGCCCCCGGTTCGGCCCTGGCGGTTTCCGGCAACGCCGCCGAAAGAGCCCTCGCCGCCGGCCGCGAGCTGACGGCGCTCATCCGCGCCGGCGGCGATCCGCAGGCGCTGGCGGCGTATCTGGACGCCATGGATCCGCAGGGGCGGATCGCGGCGGTGCGGCGGCTGTCGCGCAAGGCGCTCGGCGAGCTGTACGCGCACTGCGCAAGCGCCCCACCGGCCACGTTGGCGGAGTTTCTGCCCGAAAACCTCGCGGTCGGCGAGACGGCGATCTTCTCCGGGCTCAACAGCCTGCCGCTGTTCCGCCTGTTCGAGAAGCGCTTCACCCGCACCCAAAACGGCGCGGTCATCGGCTTCAACTTTCAGCTCATGAGCTTCTTTACCGGCCCCGGCTACTTCACGGTCGTGCCGGCCGGCAATGAGATCCTGTTTGACTACACCCAGGTTCCCGGCGCCGCGGAGGCACCCGCCGACTGGCCCAAGGTCAAACCGAATAACCGCGGGCTGTCGCACTTCGTCTACAAAAACATGCACGACTTCTGCCGCCGGGTGTCGCGCGATGTGATCATTGGCCGGGCGACGCGCCTGGGTAAGCCCATCGGGCAGTATTTTGTCCTCGTGCGCGGGGCCGTGGCCTGAGCTGGGTCTGGCGGGACGCGGCGATCGTACACATAATCCTTTCAGGCCCGACCAAGTCCGCGGCAGCAGCCGGCGGCGCGGTCGGCCGTGAACGCGGATAGTCAAACCAGGTTCTTACGACCCTTGGGAGTCAGTCATGTCGATCATGTCAGCTACGGATAAACTTTTTGGAACGACGGTGCTCGATGAGCAGCGGGCGGCGCTGGTCAAAAAGACCTACGCCCTTTTGAGCGTGAGCGTGGTCACTGCGATCATCGGTGGATACTTTGGTTCGACGTCGCCGGCCATGGTGCAGCTGTTCTCGGGGCGCCTGGGCTGGGTGCTGGCGATGATCCTGCTCAACGTGGTGCCGGCGGTGGCGCTGTGGGCGTCGCGCCAGAGTCCGGCGGTTGGGATCGTCGCGCTGGGGCTGGACGGACTGTTGTCGGGTCTTACGCTGTCGCCGGCGCTGTTTCTGGCGCAGCTCATAAATCCGCAGATCGTGCCCTCGGCCCTCGGCATCACCGGGGCGGTATTTGTGGCGGTGACCGGCTACATGATGCTCACCCGCGAGCGCTTCTCGGCCCCGGCCGGGCTGCTCACCGGGATGTTCGTGAGCCTCGTGTGTGCATCGGTGCTCAACATGTTCTTCAACCTGCCGCTGTTGCACACGATCATCGCCGCCGGGATCGGGATCTTCGGCGTGGTGATGCTGATCTACGCCACCAGCGACGTGCTCAATAACCCCGACTTCGACCATCCGGTCCAGGGCGCGCTGATGCTGTTCGCCGCGCTGTTCAACATCTTCGTCAGCGCCCTGCACCTGCTCCTGCGTCTGTTCGCCGGCCGCCGCAGCTAGGGCGTCCGCGCTCTCCTAGGCCCCGTCTGCTCGCATAAAACCCACTAGATCTCGCCCCGACTTGCGCCGGCAAATCGCCGGTGCAGCGGCGTTTCATCGGCATCCGTGAAAAAGACCGGCGGCTTTATTTTCCCGGCTTGCCGGGCAGCGGGAAGCCATGCTCGCCTAGGAGCGGAACGAAGCGCACCGGCACGTCGGGGTGGGTCTCAAAGCCGTGGCCGCGGCGGAACACCACGGTCAGGCGCTGATCGCTCGCCGAGCCTACCGGGACGATCAGCCGGCCCCCGTCGCTTAGCTGCTGGAGCAGCGGGGCAGGCACGGTCGGTGATGCGGCGGCTACGGCGATGGCGTCGTACGGGGCGTGCTCCGGCCAGCCGGCGCTGCCGTCGCCGCAGCTGAGCTCGACGGGATAACGGAGGGCTTGCAGGCAGCGGCGGGCACGGTCGCAGAGCTCGGCGATGCGCTCGATTGCCAAGACCCGGCCGGTCGGCACAAGCTCCGCCAGGACGGCGGCCTGATAACCGCTGCCGGCGCCGACATCCAGCACCCGCTCGTTCCCCGTAAGCTGCAAAAGCTCAGCGATGCGCGCGACGACATACGGCTGCGAGATGGTCTGGCCGTAGCCAATCGCCAGCGGCTGATCGGTGTAGGCCTGGTCACGCAGCTCCGGGGCGACGAAGCGCTCCCGCGGGACCTTGGCCATGGCCTGCAGCACCCGATCGTCGTTGATCCCGCGCCGCAGGAGCTGTTCATGGACCATGTGCTCGCGCGCGGCCACCAGGGCGCGAGCGTCATCCTGTGGATTCCGGTCCATGTTCGGCCTCCTTATGACATCAAGCCGGGTCGTCTTGAGAGCCTGCCGCAAATCCCTCCAGCTGCCAGCTTGGTAAAAGCTCCAGCAGGCTGCGGTGCGTCAGGTCAAGCCCCAGCGGCGTCACTGAGATGAACCCGTGGTGGACGGCGTGGACGTCGGTGCCGGGCGGATCGCTGCTCTTCTCGGCGGCGCCGCCGATCCAGTAGTAGGTGTTGCCGCGCGGGTCGGTGCGGTGC
>CALFML010000849.1 GCA_937879845.1 uncultured Myxococcales bacterium | reverse complement strand
GCAGCGCCCGACCGGCTCCGGGCCGCGCCCCGAGCACCGTGGGCAGCGCCCGACCGGCTCCGGGCCGCGCCCCGAGCACCGTGGGCAGCGCCCGACCTGCCCAGGCGTGCGTTGGGCGCCCCGCAAGGCAAAGCGGCTGGGCTAGGTGGGCGCCAGGGAGCTGCCAGGGACCCGCGGCAGCTCGGCCGCGTAGGGAGCTATCAAAGGTCCGGCCAAGCATAGTAGGCTGGAGCTGTCCTTAAGCTTACTTGCGGAGGTCTCCCATGCTTACTCGGTCTTATTCATCGCTGCGGGCATCTTTTTGGAAGCGGTCGGTGCTGTTTGGCGCCCGGCTCGCGCTGCCGGCTGCGCTGGCGGTGGGGGCGGCGGCGGTCGCGCCGACGGCGGCACAGGCTTGCGGCTGCTTTGCTCCGACCCAGGTGGCATCGCCGGTGGTGCAGGCGGGGGAGAAGATCCTGTTTGCCAAGCAGAACGGGACGATCGTGATGCAGGTGCTGGTGCAGTACAGCGGGCCGGCGTCGGACTTCGGCTGGCTGCTGCCGCTGCCCGCGGTGTCGATGACGAGCCTGGGCGCTCCCGGCATCGATGTCGGCTCGCAGGAGGTCTTCGATGTGCTGTCGCAGATCACCCAGCCGACCTACTCGCTGACGACCCTGCCGTGCAGTGCCGCCTCCAGCGGTCCGGCGATCGGCTGCGGCGCGAGCGACTCCCTGTTCGGCTCCGTCGCCGAGAGCGGCCCCAGCTCGCCCAAGGCGACGACGCCGCTTGTCACCCAGTCCTCCGTCGGACCGTATGATTACGCGATCCTCAAGGCCGACAGCAAGACCGACATGTTCAACTGGCTGCAGATGAACGGCTACGTCGTGCCGACGGGCACCGACGCCGCGGTGGCGCCGTACATCCGGCCGGGCGGCTACTTCCTGGCGCTGCGGCTGCGCTCGGGCCTTACCGCCGGCGACCTGCAGCCGGTGGTGCTGCGCTACCAGTCGGATCTGCCGACGGTGCCGCTCAACCTCACGGCGGCTTCGGCGACGCCCAACATGGGCGTTCTCATCTGGGTGCTGGGCTCGGCGCGCGCCATCCCGCGCAACTACTTCCACACTGTGATCGACGACGCGCAGCTTGACTGGCTAAACTCGGTCAAGAACTACGCCGACGTGGTCGCCAAGGCGGTGCGCGAGGTCGACGGCCACCACGGCTTCGTCACCGAGTTCGCCGGCTCGAGCGCCGACCTGCGCGGGGTGCTGGGCACGAGCTCGCGCTTTGCGTTCCTAGACGATCCGGCGCTCGCTAGCCAGAAGGACCCGGTGCGGTTCGTGCAGCAGAGCGTAGATATCTCGAACGTCGACTTCCGGGGACGGCCGTTGCCGCCTCAGAAGCTGCTTCTGACCAGCCAGCTCACCGCCATCCTCAGCAGCTACATTCCCGAGCCGGCGGCGCTCGTCGCCACGGGCGTGACGCTCGGCGACTACTACACCAACCTGGACCAGTACCTCAACGTCGACCGGGCGCAGAACCCCAACAAGTACAGCGACATCGCCGCGGCGCTGGCGGCTTTTGATCCGGCCAAGCTCGTCAAGGATCTGAAAGACCGCATCGCCGCCCCGACCATCGAGGCGCAGAAGCTGTTCGCCGACCCGACGCTCAGCAAGCTCACCCGCCTTTACACCGTGCTGTCTCCCGACGACATGAACCTCGACCCGGCGTTCAGCTTCAACGCCGAGCTGCCCGATGTGCCCAAGGATCACGCGGCGACCCTGCAGTCGGCCTGCCCCAAGGACGGCTTCCCCAACGCCTTGCTGACCACCACCGGCGGCTGGAAGGTCGAGATCCCGGCGAGCAACATCAGCAGCAGCACCTACCCCACCCTGACCGTGCCCTACGCCCAGCGCATCGAGCAGGTCATGGATATCGGCAGCCCGACGGTCAAGACCGACAACTCCGACACCATCCAGAAGTCGCTGGCGGCGGCGGGGCCGGGGGCGCAGGGCTGCACCGCGTTGTCCGACGGCCGGCATCGGTCCACGCCCGGGCTCGGACTGCTTGGGCTGGTCGGCCTGGGCATTGGCCTGGGACTCTTGCGCCGGCGGCCGCAGCGAACCTCCGCCTGAGCCGCCGGCCGCGGACCAGGCTCAACCAAACCCGAGCCGTGCCCCACGATTAAGCCAGCCGGAGACCTGCTCCGAGCACGGCGGCCAAAGCGCCATAGAACCTGCGCCGAGCGCGGCGGCCAAAGCGCCATAGAACCTGCGCCGAGCGCGGCGGCCAAAGACGCCATGGAACCTGGACCGTGCGGGGCGGAAAAAACGCCATGGCAGGAGAACGCCGCCCGGGGATACCCTGCTGTTATGTCGATGCCGCCGGCCGCGCGCCCAGAGGCTCGGACGCCGGGGCACTTTCTGTTGCCGCTGGCGGCCGTGCTCGTGCTGCACCCGGCGGTGTCGGCGGCGATGGCGCTTGGTCTTGGGGTGCTGCTGGCGATCGCTTTCGGCAACCCCTATAAAGCCCAGACCTGCAAGTGGACCCATTGGCTGCTCCAGCTGTCGGTGATAGCGCTGGGGGCAGGCATCGATCTGCGCGAGGTGGCGCGGGCCGGGCTGTCCGGGCTGCTGTATACGGCGGGCGGTATTGCCGGGACGCTTCTGGCCGGGGCGGTGATCGGGCGGCTTTTGCGCGTGCCGCGGGACACGGGGCTGCTCATCACGGTGGGCACGGCGATCTGCGGCGGCTCGGCAATCGCCGCGGTGGCCCCGGTGGTGCGGGCCAAGGACGACGAGGTGTCGGTGGCCCTGGGGACGGTGTTTTTGCTCAACTCGGCGGCGCTCCTCATCTTTCCGCCGATCGGCCACCTGCTCCAGCTGTCCGAGCCGAGCTTCGGCCTGTGGGCGGCGGTGGCCATTCACGACACGAGCTCGGTGGTCGGCGCCGCCCTGGCTTACGGGCCGCAGGCGCTGACCCTGGCCACCACGGTGAAGCTGGCACGGGCGCTGTGGATCATTCCGCTTTCGCTCGGCATCGCGCTTGTGCGCGCCCGGCGGGAGCAGAAGGCGGGGAGCGGCTCTCCCCCGATCAAGCGGCCGTGGTTCATCCTGGGCTTTCTGCTGGCCGCGGCGCTGTTCACCTACTTGCCGGTGCTGCGGCCCGCGGGCGGGTACGTCACCCTGGCGGCCAAGCGCGGGCTCGTGCTGACGCTCTTGCTCATCGGCTCAAACTTGTCGCTGCCGGCGCTGCGCGCGGTGGGCGTTCGGCCGCTGCTTTTGGGGCTCGGCCTGTGGGCGCTCGTGGCCAGCGTGAGCTTGAGCGTGATTGTTTTATTGCGCTGAGCGCTGCGGCCGGCGCGGTCGTGAGCACCGCTGCGCCGGGCAGGGTCTGTTCCGGGCGTGCACAAGTATGTCTGGGCTTGGCGCAGCTTTGCTGCGCGCCGTGCGTCTTGGCCCTCCACAGACCCTGCCCGGCTCCGCTGAGGGCGAAGATTGCAGGGAGATGCGGGTGGCGGGCTTGGGCGGACTGGGGGCCTATAGGCGGCGCAGCGTGACGATGACGGTGCCTTCGGAGAGGCGCTCGCCGGCGAGGTCAGAGAGCTCGACGAGGATCGCCAGATCGACTTTGCCTTCGGCGGTGAGCCGCGCTTCCAGGCCGTCGATGGCTTCCGGCGGCAGCTGGGCGCTGGCCCACAGGTCGGTGCGCGCCGGCTTACGGAACCGCAGCTCGACCGACTTGCTCTGACAGGTGACCTCGACTTGCTCCAGCACCGCCAGGCCCAAGGCGATGGCGGCGGTCTCGGCGGCGGTCGTCTGCGCGCCGGCGTGCAAGGTGCCGGTGTGGCTCTGGAGCCCGGGGTCGTGGCGGAGGAGCAATCGGGCGCGGTCGCGGCCGACCTCGTCGAGCACGAGCCCCAGGGTGCGCGCCATCGGAATGCGCGACGAGACAAGGTCTTTTATATCCGCGGGAGTCATGCGCTTTGTCGCTAGAAGCCGATCACTACAGCTAGTCTAGGCCGAGACGGGCGACGATGAAAAGGGGACAGGAGGCCCTAGCGGCCGCGGGTCCCAAGTTCCCGTGGCCGCAGCGGTTATCCGCCGGGTCCGACCGGTGCGCCCGGCGGCGCGGACTATTCCCCGGAGCGCCCGCTACGCGAGGCGTGGGTTGCCGGCTCTTTATCGGGCTTGGGATCGGCTTCGCCCGGCTCACCGGCAGGGGTCGGGCTCGCCGCGGCGGCCGGCGGCGGGTCACCGGCCGGCGGGGGGGAGGGCTCGGCCGGGCGGGCGTCACTGCGCTCGGCAACGGCGGCGAGCGGGGCGGCGGCACGGGCTTCCCCCCACAGCCGCTGCACCACCTGGTCGGAGGCGGCGACGCGCTGCGCCCCCCACTCCATGCTGAGCGAAGCCAGCGGGGCGCGGCGGTAAAGCCGCGGGATGGTGAGGTTGCAGCGCCAGCGCGTGGTCGCCGGCAGCTCGCGGGTGCCCGCGGGGAGCGGCGGCTCATCCTCGTCGCCGTCTTCGTCGCCATCCGGGCCGCTCGACTCCGGGCTCGGATCCTGACCGGCGCGGGGGGCGGCGGCGGCCAGGGTGATGCCCGGCGGCGGGTGGCACTCGGCGAAGTGCGGCACGAAGCGGCGGCCGCTCTGATCGGTCAGGATGAACAGCTGGGTGACCGGCGGCCGCGTCGTCCCGACCACCTCGACGTGAGCGGTGCCGGTGACGAGATCGATGGCGGTAAGCTCGATCTGCTGCGGCATCTGCGGCGGAACTTCCCGGCGCTTGCGGCGGCCCTTGCCCTTTTTGCGCACCGGACCGCTTTTGCCGACGCGCAGGCTTTTTTTGCCCGCCGTGCCGCCCTTGCCCTTGGCCGCGGCCCCGATCTTTTTCGCGCCCTGACCCGGCTTGGCCGCCGCCGGGGCGACGACCAAAAGCGGAACAAGGAGAGCGAGACCGAGCAGTGCGCGCCGCATCAGTCGTAGTACTCCGCGCCAAGGTGGGTGATGAGCTCCTCGCCGCGCAGGTAGCGGAGGGTGTTCTTGAGCTTCATGAGCTGGATGAACAGATCGTGCTCCGGGTACAGGCTCGGCGCCGTCATCGGGGTCTTAAAGTAGAACGATAGCCACTCTTGGATGCCGTGCATCCCGGCGCGCTGGGCGAGATCGAGAAATAGCGCCAGATCCAAGACGATTGGCGCCGCCAGGATCGAATCGCGGCATAGGAAATCGACCTTGATCTGCATCGGGTAGCCCATCCACCCGAAGATGTCGATGTTGTCCCACCCTTCCTTATTGTCGCCGCGCGGCGGGTAGTAGTTGATGCGCACGACGTGGTGGAACTCTTTGTACAGGTCGGGGTAAAGGTGCGGCTGCAGGATGTACTCCAGCGCCCCGAGCTTGGACATCTCCTTGGTCTTGAACGAGTCGGGATCGTCGAGCACCTCGCCGTCGCGGTTGCCCAGGATGTTGGTCGAGTACCAGCCCTGGAGCCCCAGGCACCGCGCCTTGAGGCCCGGCGCGACGATGGTCTTCATCCAGGTCTGGCCGGTCTTGAAGTCCTTGCCGGCAATCGGCAGGTGGGCCTTTTTCGCCAGCTCGAACATCGCCGGGAAGTCCACTGAGAGGTTGGGGGCGCCGTTGGCGTAGGGGATGCCGGACTTGAGGCAGGCGTAGGCGTAGATCGCCGAGGGGGCGATGTTCTCGTCGCTGCGGGCGAGCCCCGCTTCGAAGTCGGCGAGCGTGGCGTGGCAAGGGGCGGGCTTCTGGTAAACCTCGGTCGAGCCGCACCACACCGCGACGCAGCGCGACAGGCCGCGGTCTTTTTTGAACTGGGCGATGTCGGCGATGAGCTGCTCCGCCAGCTCCATCTTGGAGCGGCCGGTTTTTACATGCGTGCCGTGGAGCTTTTTCACCCACTGCGGCTCGAACACCCCGGGCATCGGCCGGATCGTCGACAGGAACGGCCGCACCATCTCCAGGTGCTCGCGGCTGAGCACCCCGGCGTGCTCGGCGGCTTCGTACGCGTCGTCGGGGAAGATGTCCCAGGCACCAAACTCCAGGTCGGACAGCGGGGTGAGGGGGACAAACTCGGTGATCTTGGGAGTGCGGTTCTCAGTGCGCTTGCCGAGGCGGATGGTGCCAAGCTGGGTGAGCGAGCCGATGGGCCTAGCAAGGCCGCGGCGGGCGGCTTCGACGCCGGCGATGACGGTCGTGGCCACCGCCCCGAGCCCCGGAAGCAAAACCCCGAGCTTGCCCGCGGCGGGTTTAATCTCAGTGCCTTTTTTCATAACCATAAGCGAGCTACTCCTTTTTGCCTGCGATAACCTGCACTTCGCGCGCCAACTGCTGTAGCTGAATCGGGTCGATGCGCACTAGGAAGCGGGTGCCGGCCTCGTCGTACTTCTCCGACAGCACGCGGGCGCTTTGGTAGATGCGGCCGCGCAGCTGCGAGCGGTCGTAGGGCACGAGCAGCTCGGCCTCGGTGAGGTCCTGGTCGAAGAAATCGACGACCGCCTGGTGCAGCCGGGCGACATCGCCGGGGTCGCGCGCCGAGACCGCGATGTGCTGCGGGAAGCGCTCCGCGAGCCCCGCCGGCAGCGCCTGATCGGGCAGCTTGTCTACTTTGTTGAAGACGTAGAGCTGCGGCACCTCACCGGCGCCGATCTCCGCAAGGACGCCGCTCGTGGTGGCGATGTGGCGCTCGCATGCCGGATCGGCGGCATCGACCACGTGCAGGATGAGGCTGGCCTCCAGCGCCTCGTCGAGGGTGGTCTTGAACGACGCCACGAGCTTGGTCGGCAGGTTGCGGATAAAGCCGATGGTGTCGGAGACCAGCACCCGCTGCCGCGGCTCCGGCACCAGCGTCCGCACCGTCGTATCGAGCGTCGCGAACAGCTTGTCGGCGATGTACGGCTCGCTGCCGGTCAGGGCGCGGAACAGGGTCGACTTGCCGGCGTTGGTGTAGCCGCACAGGGCGACGCGGCGCAGCCCCTGACGGCGGGCGGAGCGGGTCTTGTGCTCGGTCTCTAGCGCGTCGAGCTCGGCCCGCAGCTCGGCGAGGCGGTCGCGCAGCTTGCGGCGGTCGAGCTCGATCATGCTCTCGCCGGCGCCCTTGCCGCCGATGCCGCCGCGCTGGCGGTCGCCGCCCTTCTGGTTTTCGCGCAGGCGCGGGGCCATGTACGCAAGGCGCACAAGCTCCACCTGCAGCTTGGCCTGGCGGCTGCGGGCGTGGCGGTGGAAGATCTCCAGGATCAGCGCCGTCCGATCGAGCACCGTGTGGGCGCCGGTCTCGGTCTGGATGTTGCGGGCCTGCGACGGCGAGACCTCATGGTCGAGCAGGACCACGGTCGGCACGTCGCGGCTGCGGACCAGCGTCTTGAGATCCTGCAGCTTGCCCGGCCCCAGATACGCCCCCGAGTCGAACGAGCCGCGGCGCTGGGTGAGCTCACCTTCGACGGTAAGCCCCAGCGTCTTGGCGAGCCGTCCGAGCTCATCGAGGGACTCGCGGAAGGCGAGATCATCGCAGTCGGGCAGCTGCACGCTGGCGAGGACGGCGCGGCGCGGCATCTCGGCCAGCTGGTCGGGACGCTCGGGGCTGTCGAGGCTCGCGGGATTTTCGCCCGTAGCCGTAGATGGAGCGTCCGCGGCAGCGGGTGCGGCCTCGGGCTCGCGGGAGGGAGGATCTTTTGCGGAGTGTGCCATTGTCTCTCGGAATCGGTGAAGGCGCGGGGTCGCCGGGGCGCGGGGAAAAAGCTCACGCACCTTAGATGCTCGCGTGGCCGCTGGCAAGGCTGTCGCGAGGGTGTCGCGAGGGTGCCGCGGGGTGCCGCCAAGAAAAACTACCGCCGGCGGGCGGGCGTTAAAAGTTCAACGGCGGGGCGAGGATGGCAAGCGTGCTTCGGTGAAATTTCGACAGCCGCGGCGCCGGCAAGAGGAAGTGGCGAGCCCAGCCAGCGACAGGAGCGTCGTCTACCGTGGAAGGCGCTGAAGGAGGGGCAGGAGCGAAAAGATTGAAAGCCGAGGAAGAGAAAACAGCGCGGGCGGCCGGTCCCGCTCACGGACGAGCAGGACCGCCGGAGACTGCGGTTACATGGTGATCCTCAGCTGGACGTGCGGATCGTCGACGCTGCCACGCCCCGGGATGCTGCCGCGCAGCGGGATGCCGCGGCGCCGCCGGCCCGGTCGTGATCGACGACGACGACTAAGGTTTTGCCAGGCTCCGATTGCGGGGTCGCGCGACAAGGCCGGCTGCATGCCCAGCACAAGGGCCAGGGCGTACAGCGCTCGACCGATGCTGAGAACGGCGCGGCCAAGCAGGGAAACGAGGAAGCGGAGCGCGGCCATCGGGAAGTTAGGTGCCTGCATGTCGAGACCATCCTTTCCGGTTGGGAAGGAACATTGTCGCCCCTGAGTCTGACATGACTTGCCTGCCGGGGCCGCTCGTTGCCAAGCTGCCGTGCTCAGCTTTTCGACGGTGACGGCCGGCGCGCGCGGCCGTGGCCGCGCCGTGCCGCGCGCCGCGGGCGCGTGCCGACCGCTATGACGATTGCCGTCAGAGCCGCGGGCTGCTGCCGGAGAGAAGCTGGCGGGCGCGCTCGCGCTCCAGCGGCGTCAGCAGCTCACCGAGCCACTCGATGAGCGGCTCCGGCTCACGAAAGGCGCGGCGGGTGAGGCTGTTGCCCTGCTTGAGCATGCGCTCGATCTGCAGCGCGAACACCGCGCTTTGGCCGATGAGGAAGGCGTTGCGCTCCAGAACCGGGTTATCGCGGTGCATGAGCCGGATGAACCACTCGGCGACTTCCGGGGCGAAGACATTGGCGCCGGAGAGATCGGTGCAGACAAGGACGCGCGGGACGCGCTCGGTGAGGCGGGCGATGCACTCGATGAGCCGCGCCCCGAAGGCGTCGAGATCGGCATAGACGATCGGCGAGGCGACCCGAATTTCGATCAGGCGCCCGACGCGCTGCTCAATCGTCCACATCGCGTCCACATCTCATCCCCATGGCGTCTAAACCTGCGTCCCCTGCCGTCCCGCCCTCCTGCGCAGCGCGCAGAGGGCGAGCCGCGGCGGATGGTCGCTTATTATCGCTGATTCCGGCTGTTTCAGATAGTGCGTCGCTTCGCGGGCGGATCGGGCAGGGGGGAGGGCCGCGGCTCAGCTTAGCGCCAGGACTTTGCGCAGATACTGGCCGGTGTAGGAGCTTGGGACGCGGGCGATGTCTTCCGGGGTGCCGCAGGCGACGACCTGGCCGCCGCCGTCGCCGCCTTCGGGGCCCATGTCGATGACGTAGTCGGCGGTCTTTATGACATCCAGGTTGTGCTCGATGACGATGACGGTGTTGCCGCTGTCGGTCAGCCGCCCGAGCACGTCGAGCAGCTGCTTGATGTCGTCAAAGTGCAGGCCGGTCGTCGGCTCGTCGAGGATGTAGATGGTGCGGCCGCTGCCCTTTTTCGCCAGCTCTTTGGAGAGCTTGATGCGCTGCGCCTCGCCGCCCGACAGCGTCGTCGCCGCCTGGCCAAGCGCGATGTAGCCAAGGCCGACGTCGCGCAGGGTCTCAAGCTTCTGCCGGATCTTGGGGATGTGGCCCAAAAACTCGCAGGCCTGCGACACCGTCATGTCGAGCACGTCGGCGATCGAGGCGCCCTTGTACTTGACCTCCAGCGTCTCGCGGTTGTAACGGCGGCCGCTGCACTCCTCGCAGACGACGTAGACGTCGGGGAGAAAGTGCATCTCGATGCGCAGGATGCCGTCGCCCTGGCAGGCCTCGCAGCGGCCGCCTTTGACGTTGAAGCTGTAGCGGCCGGCCTTGTAGCCGCGCGCCTTGCTGTCGGGCAGGGCGGCGAACAGGTCGCGGATGTGGGTGAACACGCCGGTGTAGGTGGCGGGGTTGCTGCGCGGCGTGCGACCGATGGGGCTCTGGTCCACCTCGATCACCTTGTCGATATGTTCCAAGCCGCGCACGCCGGTGTAGGCGAGCGGTTGCAGATCGCTGAATTTCATCCGGATGCCTGGCCGCTGGCGGTCATCCGCAATCCGGGCGAAACGCGCACACGGTTGGCAGCAGTGGCAGGCGACAAATACAGCTACCGGGAAATGGATGATTTCACCGATCTCATTGAGAAGACGCTCAAGGGGCTTCCCCAGGCTTCAAAAGTTTCGCGCGCCGGGATTTTGCCGGAGCAGGTTTCTCTGCTTTATTCCCAGGAGCGCATCGCCTCCTATGGCCTGCAACCTGGAAACCTGCCGAACCTTCTCGGCGCGCGCAACATCACCACCGCCGGGGGGCAACTGGAGGCCGTGGGTAAGAACGTGACCATTGATCCCTCCGGTGAGTTTAAAAGCGAGAAGGAGATTGGGGAGGTTGCCGTCGCCCAGACGGACCAGGGAGCGCCGGTGTACTTGCGGGACTTGGTGGACATCGAACGCGGCTATGACAGCCCGGCCAAATTCTTGAATTTCTATGAATGGCGCGATCACCAGGGTCGCTGGCACAACAGCCGCGCCATTACGGTCGCGGTCCAGATGCGTCCGGGCGGCTACATCGCCGAGGCGACGAGCGGCAACACGGGCATCTCATTCTCGGCCGTCGGTCGCGCGCTCGGGCATCCCGTGCGGATCTTCATGCCGGACTGGATGAGCCAGGAACGGAAGGATCTGATCCGCAGCTTCGGCGCGGAAGTTCAGCTCGTGAGTTCCAGCGAAGGCGGGTTTCTCGGAAGCATCGCGCTCGCCGAGGAGTTCGCCAAAGCGAACCCGGACACTTTTCTGCCCCGGCAATTCTCGAATGACGAGAAC
>CALFML010000848.1 GCA_937879845.1 uncultured Myxococcales bacterium | reverse complement strand
CTCAAAGCGGGTGTGCTGCTGCCCGAGCTCATCGACCACTACCGACTTTTCCTGCAGCGTCTCTTCCGCGCTAAGACCAATGGTGGCACCGTTCTGCTTGGCCATCGCCAAGGCGTTCATATCCGTCGCCGAGTCCGGCGCCGGCATCGGCGCGACCTCGGTTACCTCCGTACCGCTCGGAGCTTCATTGGTGGCGGATCCGTCCCCGCAAGCAGCAAGGAGCGCGATGGAAGCAAACAGTACTGTCTTTTTCATTTCTCATCCTTCCGTTAGGAGATATGGGCTTGGCATCGTCGATTCTGGCGCGAAAACTCTTTTTCAGTTTGGCGGTACGTAGGCAGAGCCGCAGTAAGTCTGAACCTGCGCGGACGTAGAGAACATCGTGCCGCCGGAATAGAACCAGGTGGTGAAGGTGTAGTTGGGATTCTTGGTGCGGCAGCCGCCGAGCAGGTTCGTGCGGGTGCAGGGGCCGGCGGTCAGCGCGGCGGTGCACAGCGTCTCCAGGCCGCTCTGGGACTGGCTCGGACTTATCTCTGTGAACTCCTTGCACTGCGGCGGCATCTTGTTCTCGGCGCAGGAATAGGTGCTCACATAGGCAAGGTCCGGCGCCGGCGCCATGTCTTCGTTGCCGATCGAGCCGCCGCAGCCGGAGAGGCTCGCCGCATAGGCCGCCACTCCGGCGAGCATGAGACCGAAAAAAGGAACAGCGAGATACTTCACAAATACCTCCCGGCAGTCGCCGATTCCGAGTTAGCCGATGGTGGGCTGGCAGCAGCCCGTGTTGCAGTACGTACCGGCCGGACAGGGCGCGCAGTCAAAGCCCGAGCCCGACGGCGAGCAGGCCTGGCGTCCGGGGTCGGTGCAGAGGAAGGCGGGGCAGTTGCTGCCGCCCGTAGTGCCGCTCATGTCCGGCGCCGGCTGGCCCGCCATGTCGGGCAGGCTCTGGAAGCAGGTCGGCGGGAACACCTTGGTCGGCGGATCGCCCAGGCAGTACTGGCACGGGCCGCAGGCGCGGTAGCACGAAGAGACGATGGTGCACGGGTGGCACTTGTTCGGATCGGCCAGCGTCCCCAGGGTACAGGACGGCTGCCCGGTGTTGGTGTCCAGGGAGCCGAGCCAGATTCCCTTTTTCGCCGCGGCATCGGCCTGCGGACCGATCGTGCAGCAGCCGAAGCAGTCGCAGGCGTTGGGGGTGAGCGGCCCGCACACGGTCTTGCAGGTATTGGACTGGGTGGCCTGGGCGGTGCTGCAGGTCAGGCCGCCGCCGACCCCGAGGTTGGGGTTGTTGGCGTAGGCGCACTTGTTGCCGAGGCTCGACTCCGGATAGTAGTTGGGAGCGACCTCGAACGGATCGCAGCTGTGATCCCAGAAGCAGCTGTCGTTGCCGGTGCCGGTGTCCTGGTCGAAGTAGCAGTCGGCTTTGCACGGGGCGTTGTTGCCGCCGGGGATGCCCAGGGTCAGGGCGCCGCTCTCGGTGTTGTCGCAGGGACCGAGGCAGTCGGGATCATCGGAGTCGAAGCGGCCGTCGCCGTCGTTGTCCAGGCAGTCGCCGCACGAGTAGAGCTTGCCCTGGCAGGTGGCGTAGTAGCAGACCTTGGTGCCGCCATCGGTCTTGACGATCACTCCGCCGTCCAGGTTGACGCCGTTCAGATCGACGGAGCTCGTGCCGCCGTCATCCGTGCCGACGCTGGCATCGTCCAGCGCCATGCCGGTGAAGTCTTCTTGGCAGCCGCCGCAGCGCATGAACAGAAAGAGGCTGGTGGTGCAGAGGAAGTAGAGCCATCCCTTGGTCGTGTACTTTTTCATGCCGGCTATGCTTAGCAAGGCAAGGACCAACCCTGCTAACGGCGCGAAATGGCTGCCGAGCGCGCAGCCACAGGCCCCGCGGTCGGCTGGTTTGAGTACCGTTTGGGACGCGCCCTGTACCATTTGGTACACTCCTGCCGGCGCGCACGGTGCCGCCATCCTCCCACCTTCGCGCCGTCCACGGCGGCCGCGCGGGCGAGTTTCCCGCACTCGGTCCGCGCGTACTATCTGGTACGGACGCCGTACCAACCGGTACAAAGCGAGCCGAAACCTACCCCGCGCGCGGAACGGCAGCGTCGTGGAGCGCGACTCCAGCTGCTTGGCCCTGGTCTTGCTGGTTCAGCTGCACGTACCCGGCCCGGGCAAAAGGTCCGCGGCGATTAAAAGGAATGATGATGACGCACTCCATGAAAGCGTTCTGTATCATGCTCGGCCTCAGCGTCGGCTGCGGCAGCGGCGTATCTTCAGACGAACAGGCACGCCTGGCCTATCTCGGGCTCGATGCGTCGATCGATAAGGCGATCGCGCTCGGCTTTGACGGCTTCAATGCCGCCAGCAGCGCCAACATCCCGGCGCAGATGACGGTCGGCGTCGCATCCGGAACCCTCACCGTGACGGGTCAGGTGGATCAGGGAGCCGCGGCCAACAAGGGAATGCGCCTCCTTGAGGAGCTTGTCAACTACTCCGATGACGGCAAGCTCGTATACGCCACCAGCGCCAGCGCCTTGCCGGCGCTCAACATGCAGCTAAAGGGCATTCCCACGGGGAGCCTCGACGGTAATCTGGTCGGAACGTTGACGGTGGCCGAGATCGGAAGAGCACA
>CALFML010000847.1 GCA_937879845.1 uncultured Myxococcales bacterium | reverse complement strand
GAAGGTGCCGCCGCGCTGGCTGGTCGCGGGCGTGCCGGCGCGCCCGCTGCGCGAGCTCAACCCGGAGCTTGCGCCTGCCCTCTTGGCGCTAATCGATCGCATGCTCGCGCCGCAGCCCGATCAGCGCCCGAGCCTCACGGAGGTCGCGGAGGTCTTGACGCCGAGTACGGGCCCGGTCCGCCCGCCCCGCGTACAGCCGGCAGCGCGCCCGTCGACACCGCCGCCCCTGCCCCGCCCTACGGAGGCAGCGGCAACTGTGGTCGCCCGCAAACCGCTGCCGCCGCGGCTTTCGCCGGAAAAGAGCGAGCCGGCGCGGCAGCCCGCAGCCGCTGCGGCATCACCACCGCCGCTGCCTAAATCAGTGACTCCCCAAGCGCCGCGGCCCAAATCAACGACCAGCCCGGCTGCTACACCGCCGCCCCTGCCGCAATCCATGACCCTGCCGGGGGCCGCCTTCCAACCGACTGCCTTTGCCGTCAGCGCGCTTCCCGATGCGAAGACCATCGTTTTGCCGGCCGCCGCGCGTCCCCGACGCGACCCGCCTATGCCCAGCGGCACGATCGGCGGCACGGTCTATTCCTCTGGAACTTGGCCCAACCCCGGCCCGCTCCCGCGGCCCCAGTGGCAAGAGACGACCCCGGCCGGGCTCTTATCAACCCCTGGCACCCCGGTTCCGATCTTGTCGTCTTTGCCCCAGGCGGGGCCGGCCTTGGCAAGCCGCCGTGAGGTGCGGATTCCGCTGTGGGCGACTTGGGTGATCATCGGCTTGCTGCTGCTCTGCGGGATGGTGCCGTTTCTAAGTTACGCGATCACTCGATGGTCGCATCGCATCAAGTACGATCGAAATCAGCCGCAGGCTGGCATTACGCAACACAGCGCCTCGCATGGAGTACAACATGGAACCCAGCGCTCCTTTGGACGCAGTACGGATCTGGACCGGGCTCGCCTGGTATGACGCCAGTCTCTCCTTTGTCGAAGAGACGGCGCTGCGCAAGCTTATCACAACGTCGGCAGGACTTACTCCCGGCGAACGGGAAGAGGCATTGCAGTTCCTCCGCCTGCCCGGCCAAGGCGGAGTCACCGGAGAGCAGGCCATGCAAGCGGCGCGGCGCCTCAGCCTGCTCCCGCGCGACCTGCGGGAAGAGCTGCATCGTGTCGCCAGCCTCCTAGCGCAGCTGGACGGAGTGCGGTTGTCGAACAGTGAAAAGACCTTTTTGCAGCAGCTGCGGGCGACCCTCGGGCTGCCGGCCGAGGTGGAATCCGCGGACACGCCGTCGCGTCAAAGCAGCCGCAGCCCGTTATTGGAGGGTCACTCCGCTGAGCTGTCGAGTCGGCCGCCGAGTCTGGCCTAGCCGGCCGGCCGGTCGGACCCGGTCAGACCCGATTAGGGCGCGCCGGGGCCGCGATGGCGCAGAATCGCGCCGCTATTGCCAGCGATGAACAGCTCCCCACCCGGCGTGCCAAGGACTTGGTTGAGCGAGCCATCGAAGCCGCTGTCGAAAAGCTCCCAATTGCTGCCATCGAAGTGCGCCACCTCCCGAAACGTCGTCGTCGCCCAGACATCCGCTTCGGACTTGGCCCAAACGCTGGTCAGCAGACTCGCTTTTATCTTCGGCCCGCTTATATCAACCCACCGGGTCCCATCAAACCGCAGCGCCACCCCACCCCCCACGGCCCAGATTTTGTCCGCCGCCAGACCCCATACCTTCACAAGTCCCGCAGTGGTTGGACTTGGCTGCAGCGCCCAGGCAGAGCCGTTATAGTGCAGGATGGTTCCGTTCTGACCGACCGCCCATACGTCATTTGCGGCGCTGCCCCAGACGCCGGTCAAGTCTTGCGTGGTGCCGCTTGGCACCACGGAGAACTTGTAGTCCACGCCCTGGACTAGGGAGCCGGAAAAACCAACCGCCCAGAAGTTGCCTTCCGAGCTGGCCCAGATATCGGTCAGAGGTTGGGTCGTGCCGCTTGGTATGAGCAGCCAGGTGTTAAAGTCCGGGAGATAGGTTCCGATCTCGCCAAATACGGAGACGCTGTGCAGGGCGCCATTGGTGCCGGGCAGGGGGATGACGCTATAGAGGCCGTTGGCGGAGTTCTGACTGGTCGTAATCCATCGCTCGCCGCTGCGGACAAAGATCTGGCCGCGGCTGCCGTAAAATCGAACCGCGCCCTGGTCGTCGATCCACATGCTGCGAATGGTCTGGCCGGCCGCCGTGCGGTCGCTGACCGATGACATGTAGACTCCGTTCCAGCGCACGATGTATCCGCTCTCCCCGACAAACCAGATGTTGTCCGCATCCAAGCCGTGAATCGCCTGCAGCGCCACCTTCGTTCCGACGTAGGCGGTCTGCCATGACGCCCCATCGAAGTGCCACAGCTGGCCATTTATCCCGCTAATCCAGATATTGGCCGGCCCGGTGCCCCAGACTCCCCGCATTTGCAGCGCGACTCCGGAAAGTGACACGGTCCGCCATCCGGTGCCGTCAAAGTGGCGCACCGTTCCGGCATCGCCGACGGCCCAGACATCGGTGGGCCCGCTCGCCCAGACATCCCTTAGTAGCTGCGTCGTCCCGGTCGGCGTGGCACTCCACCGCTGACCGTCCCAGTGCAGGGCGGTGCCGCGCTCGCCCACGGCCCAGGCATCGCTCGGACCGAGCACCCAGACTCCGAACAGAGCCGTGGTGACCCCGCTTGGGACCTTCTGCCACTTTTGCTGCGTCCACTGCAAGGTCGTCCCATCTGCACCGACCGCCCACAGCGAAAGCACCTTGCTCTGTGGCGTCGCACCGTCTGAGACAGCGCCGCGGACCCGGCTCAGGAAGACCTCCACATCGGTGCGATCGCGCTGCCAGGAGGTGCCGTCCCAGTGCAGGGCGACACCGTTATCACCGGTGGTCCACACGCGGCCCTGGGAGTCGCCCCAGATGCCGGATAGCTGGGTCGATACCGGGGTCGCAAGGGGAGCCCAGAAGCTGCCGTTCCAGCGCAAGACCGTGCCGTGCCCTCCGGATGCCCAGCCGCTGCTGGGCGACTCCATCCAGACATCGGTTAGCACGTTGCCTTGCGGCAGCGGGTTATCCCAGCAGAAGCTATGGCTGGGATCTTTGGTGCATACCCGCAGGGGGGAAAAGACGGCGGCGACACGAGGCGATTCGTCCCCAGCGGTGACCTTGCACATCCCAGTCCCGCTGCAGGCTCCGGACCAGCCGAGGAAGACGCTCTGCGCATCGGCTTCTGCCACAAGCGTAACATCGGTATCGCCGGAGAACCGGCGCGAACAGTCCGGGGGACAGGCAAGCTCCGTCTCCAGGTTCACGGAACGGACGCGGCCACCCCCGTCACCGGGCAGGCTGATTGCAAGCTCGCAGACGGGCGCGGCCGGTGCTGCGAGCTCTATGGCGGCGCTCTGGCGGCCTTCGAGCGGCCCTTTTAGCGTCTGCGTCCCGAGCGCCCGCAAGCAGCGGTCTTCCCCCAGCGCCCGTACCGTCAAGACCAGCGGGCCGTCGACGCGGGAGTCGAGTTCGATGAAGAAGTGATCCAAAACGGCCCCAACCCGGCGATGTTCCGCCTGGCTGTTGTCACCGGTCAGGGTGCGGTTGAGCGCGACATCGAGCGAGGTGGAATCAGCGGTGAGCCCTGTGACCGTGACCTCGATCGTCACGGCCGGACCCGAGCAGCCCGGACCTAGCATAATGAGCAGGGTGCAGAGGACGGCGCCGATGGCAACCGCGGCGCGGCTCCCCGTGTTTAGGGGCACGGCTGGAGGTTGCGGCAGCATTTAGCGGGCCCTCCGCCGCAGGATGGCGCCGTCGAGACCTGCCGCCAAGAGCTCCGGCGGACTGCCCGGCGGGGCCGTATTGACGAAGGCTCGCAGCGTGGAGCCGAGACCATAATTCCGCGTCCATTTCACGCCATCGTAGTGGGCCAAAATGGCCGGTCCGCTCGCCCACACGTCGTTTGGGCCAAGGCCCCAGATCGTATCGATGCTATCGTTCTGGGAAAATCCCTCCGGAGCCAGCGCGGTCAGAATCTTGCCGTCCCAGTGCAGCAGCACCGCCGCATTGCCTTGCGCGGTGTCGGCGCGGAATCCGGCCATCCAGACATCGCTGGCCGAGCTGCCCCAGACCGTGTTCATATCGATGTTGTTCGCCATCGAAAAACTAACAAGCGAGTTCGTGCTGCGGCTGTATTTCAGTATCGCGGCATCCAGCCCGACAAACCACACGTCGTCGGCGCCGGAGTCCCAGACATGGATGGGCACAAAGGAGGCAGGAATCGGCACCGTCGCCCAGGCGCTGCCGTCAAAGTGGAGATACTTCCCGCCGCTTTCATCGAGGCCGACCGCCCAGATGTCCGTGGGCGATCGACCTGAGATGCTAAGGAGCGCAGCCAGGGTTTTGCTCGCCTGCTTCTGCCACGAACTTCCGGTGTACTTGTAGATTCCGCCGAGATCGCCCACCACCCACAGGTTGTCGGCGCCGGTTCCCCACATGGAAAAAATCTGCCGGCCGAAGTAATACGTCGGATACCATGAGGAGCCGTCAAAGTAGCTTATGACGCCTTCCAAGCTCGTCGCCAGGGCCTGGTTGTTCCCAAGCGAAAAAAGTCCATTGTAGCTTAGATAATTGTTGTCGCTCAGTGAGCTCCACTGGGCGCCGTTCCAGCGCATGAGCAGGCCGCCGTTGCCTACGGCAAAGATCTCATTTTCGCTGAAGCCGAACATTCCGTTGACGAACCCGGGCGCCGTATCGGCAGAGCGAAACCCC
>CALFML010000846.1 GCA_937879845.1 uncultured Myxococcales bacterium | reverse complement strand
GTTCGCGTCATACGATATCGCGGTAATTCCATCGTCTAAAGTGACCGTTCCCTGGCCCTTGCCGCTCGGACTCAGACGCAGATGGCACCCAGGCTCCGTCAAGGCAAGCCCGACCTCCAACGGGCGCCGTCCGCGTCCCGCAAGGAGGATCGTCCCGGTCCCCTGCGCGACCTGGCACCCGCTTTGGTCCAGACCCGACACGATGAGTTTTAGCTGCAGCGGGCGGGAAGAATCCGCGGGCAGCTGGACCACGAAGCCGCTCAGGTGCTGCGTCACGACCTGGGGAGACTCCTCCGCCGACTTTCCATCGCGGACGATCGTGACTTCCAGCGAACGGACCGTGTCCGGCAGCCCGGGCACCGACACATCCACCAGCCAGACGTCCTCCGGCTGACAGGATGTCAGGAACAGACAGCCCCCCACCACCCAGGCGTGACGAATAAACGACATCATAGGCGCAGCTCTCCCAGGTCAGGGCCGATGGCGAAAGATCGAAGACGGACCCCCGACCAGCACGTCCTGCGGCCCGAAGCCCCAGATGCTATTTAGCTGGCTCGCCCCCGAGCGCTCAACCTTGCAGTCTTGGCCGACCAGGTGCCAGATGTTCCCATTGGAGAAGTCGATGGCGCGAACGTCCTCAGGATCACTTCCCCAGATCCCGGACAGGTACGGATTTCTCAAGAACGGATCTTTCTGCTTACGACACCCCTGCGCGCCGAGTTGTTTCGGTAGGTCCTTCTTGGTGCCATCCCAGCGCAAGATGATCGGGTCCTTGTTTCCACCTACCGCCCACACGTCCTTGGCACTGCTTCCCCATACGGCTCTCAGATCCTCCTTGATCCCGGAGGCGAACTGCGACCACGTCACGTTGTCCCAGTGGAGGATGATCCCGCCTTGACCTACCACCCAGATGTCTTCGCTCCCGCTTCCCCAGATGCCATTTAACTGCGGCTGATCCTTGATGGACATCGAGGTCCAATCGCTGCCATTCCAGTGTTGAATCGTTCCTTTGCTGCCCACCGCCCAGACATCTTTGGCGGCGCACGGATCGACCGGGCCGCGCGGGGGGTCCGGGGAAGGACCGGGTCCCGGGGAGCTCGGGGGTTCTCTGGGATCATAGCTCCCGCCGGGATCGGGGTTAGGATTGCGCAGCTGTTGCCAGGGATTGCCGGACGAGCGAGGCCGCAGCTCGCTGCTCTGCAATCCGCTAGGCGAGGAGGAGCCGGCGCTCTTCGCGCTACCCCAGATCGCCCGCAACGACAGCCGAGTCTTGGTGGAGAACCAGGACCACGCTTGACCGTCCCAGTGCAAGACGGACCCTACGTCACTCGCCGCCCAGATGTCTTTGTCACTGCTGCCCCAGATGCTATTTAGCCCCCCTTGAAAGTTCGGTGGGTTGGGGTAGGAGGTCCAGCCGATCCCCTCGGGCCCATCTGTCCCGTCCCAGTGTAAAATAATGGCCGTCACCAGCTTTGGCGAAGTCTTTACTCCCACGGCCCAGACATCGGTCGGCAGGCTGCCCCAGATGCCGTTGATCCAGACGCTGTCATTTGGCTCTGTAGGGTTTGGCGGAGGCGTCAAATCCCCCGACCATGTTTTTGTTTTTCCATCCCGGTGGAGCAGCGTGCCTTTGTTGCTTACGGCCCAGGCGTTTTTCTCACTCACTGCCCAGCAGTTCACAAGGGGTTCGCTCGTGTTTGATGACTCAGAAAGCCACTTGTTATTAACCCGGTGCAGGATGGCCTGCGACTCGGGGCTCTCTCCGTTTTCCGGATTTAGGATCGCCAGATCTCCGCCCACCATCCAAATATCGCCCGGACCGCTGCCGCAGATGCCGTCAAACGATGTTTTCACATGGGGTGCATCGGGAGAGGGCATCCAGCCTGATCCATCCGAGTGGAGGATGACATTGGACACCGCCGAGGCTCCATCCGAATAAAATCCCCCAACGGCCCAGATATCCGTGGGGCCGCTGCCCCAGATGCGATAGGCGAATAGCTTCTCGGCCGGAGCGGAGTAATCCTCGGTCCACTGGCTCCCATTCCAGCGCAGGATGATCTGAACCCCCGGCTCGTCATCCCTGCCGGCGGCCCAGCCGACGGCCCAGACATGCTCTGCGTCGCTCCCCCAGATCCCGAACAGCGATGCGCCGTGTTTGTCCGGAAAGTCCATGGCCGACCAGTCCGTGCCATCCCATTTCAAGATCGCCCCCTCGTCGCCTACCGCCCAGACATGATCCGCAGCGCTTCCCCAGATTCCGCGCAGCGACCTCTTTTTCTCGTCTGGGTTGCCCCATGCGGACCAAACCAAGCCGTTCCAGTGCAGGATCGTCCCCTTATCACCCACCGCCCAGATATCGGTGGCGCCGCTTCCCCACAGCGCGTTGAGGTGTTCCTTGGTGCCGCTCGGCACGAATTCCCAGCCGTTGTTTTTGGTTGGCTGCGGCGTCCGGGCGGGGTACTGCCAGACGACCCCGTTTTGACCGACCGCCCAGACCTCTGCGGCGGAAGCGGCCCAGACGGCCGAGATGTTGCCGCTAAACGGCAGCGGATAGTCCGAACACCAGTTATCGGCGTTACACACCCGCGGCCGGGCCAGGTTCAGCTTCACCGTCTTTCCTGCGGCCCCAATCTGTACATTGCAGGCTTCGATCCCGCTGCAACCCGCACCGCCGTCCCAGCTCTGCAGGGAGGAAGAGACGTAATTGAGCTTCAGCTCCACTTGCGGCAGCAAAGGAAACGTGTGCTTGCAGATCTTCCCCGGCCCCCCGCAGTCGATGCCGGGCGGCACCGAGATGACCTCCGCCTCTCCGATCCCTTGCATCTGGACAGTCAATGAGCACCCGTCCGGCACCGGCCGCATCGTGACTTCCGCGGGCGAACGCTGCACGGCGTCGAACTGGACATCGGCGATGCTACCCGTTGCGACCAGGCAGCCGCCGCGAAGCCCATCGAGTGCCTCGATCTCCAGTTTCACGTGACCGACAAGGACCCCCGGAGGCAGCGCGATCTTGAATTTGGACAGGTTCTGGTCGATCCAGCCGTCGGGATTGGGTTGCGACTGCAGGCTATCTGTGGCACAGCCTGATCTTTGGCTGTTGCGCGGGGCTCCTGAGTGTAGCAGTCCCGTCGTATCGATAAGGGTGGTGCGGACCTTCAAAGAACGGACCTGCGGCGGCAGATCGATCACGGTTACATCGATGCCCGGCGCCCCCTCACAACCGGTTCCCCCGGCGACCGCACCGATCAACAATACCGCGCATAACCTACGCAAAAGGCCAAAGGCCAAGCTCTCCCATCGGGCGTGCAGCCGACTCATGCTTCCCTGCGCCGCATTCATGCTCTTCAGCCTCGCTTCTTTGGAAGACACCTGGCGCACCATAACATGCAGGACAATCGAAAAAGAAATGGCCTTGCCAGTGAGTCCGTCGAGCCGGTCGTCTCGGGTCAGGTTCCCCGGAGATGGCCGCAAGCGGACCGGGGAAGTTGGCGCCTGAATCGCTCCGCAGCCGTTCCCAAGGACGCCCTCAGCTGCGCCCAGCGTCGGCAATAGCGCGATATTACATTCTCCGGCTTAAGGTCCCGGTGAATAGTAATGTCCGCGCCTTCCGGCGGCGCCAGGCGAGGTGCTGCTTTTCTGGAAAGGATATGGAACGGCCGCCCGCGGCGCTTAGAAAGAGAGCTCGATCGTCTCGACGATTGGATCGAGCTGGCGCATTTCCGGATCGGTGGAGAGAAAATCGCGCGGCTTTTCCAGCTCCAGCTTCTGCGCCGCGCTCAGCCGGGCGTAGCCGGGGGCGCGGAACGGCGATGCGAAGGTCAGCTTGACCCGGGTCAGCTCTTTGGCGAGTCCGCCGCCGCCCCAGTCGAGGAGCTCGCCGGCGCGGGCGCTTGCATCAAAGCCGTGCAGCCGGATCGGCTTGCCGTTGCGCTTGGCCAAAAGCGACAGCGGCGTCCCGAGCGTGATGCCGCTTGCGGTATGCCACTGCGAGCGCTCGCCATGCAGGACCATCGCCGCGACCTGGCCCTTTTGGGAAAGACGCAGGGAGAGGCGCTTGTCGGCATCCAGAAAGTACGCCGCGACCGCCGCGCCGCCGCCGTCTTCCGCTTCCCCAAGCTCTTCCGGCTTGAGCAGCTTCTGCAGCTCCGCCCGCGTCATCCCGGCGCGGAACGGCCCGACGCCGCTTCCCGGCACGATGAGGAGCGCATCGGGCGCGGCCTGCGCCGTCATAGTCAAGAAAAACAACAATCCTCCAAGCAGCTTTTTGCTCATGCGCCGACTGATCTTTCCCCTGGGCTGGCGTTGGCTTTCTTCGACCTTCTTGGGCCGGGCTCTGGAGATTTTATAATGTCGCGCTGGTTTGCGGGGAGCAATGTCGAAAGAGGCCGGTCGGCGTTCGCGCAGCGCGCGACTTCCGTCATGCCCGCAGCGCGGCCCGGGTTTCCACGATGCGGCAAGCTGTGTATAAGATCCTGCCATGGACCTATTGACCCCGGTTACGTTGAAGGGAAGCCACGCGATCTTGGAGCCGCTGGCGCAGGATCACCATGACGGGCTGGTAGAGGCGGCGCGCGACGGCGAGCTCTGGGATCTGTTTTACACGAGCGTTCCGCGGCCAAATGAGATGCAGACCAACATCGAGTTCCGTCTCGGCTGGCAGCGTCAGGGGGGAATGCTGCCGTTCGTGGTGCGGCGGACGGCGGACGGGCGCGTGGTCGGGGCGACGACCTACTGCAACATCGAACTAGAACACAAGCGCCTGGAGATCGGCTACACGTGGTACGCCAAATCGGCCCAGCGCACCGCGATCAACACCGAGTGCAAGCTGCTGCTGCTCACCCACGCCTTCCAGACCCTTGGCTGCGTCGCGGTGGAGTTTCGCACAAGCTGGCTCAATCACCCAAGCCGCGCCGCGATCGAGCGGCTGGGAGCCAAGCTCGATGGGGTGCTGCGCAGCCATCGGCTTTCGCCGGACGGCTCCTTGCGCGACACCTGCGTGTACAGCATCATCAAGCATGAGTGGCCGGCGGTGCGCAACAACCTCCTATTCAAGCTCGCGCATCCGCTAAGGGGATAAGGGACCTCCGCGAGGTCCGATCCAGGCGCTCGGAGATCGGCGCCGAAAGGGAGACAATGCGTCGCGCCATCCTATTCTGCCTGCTTGCAGCGTGCGGCCCGGCATCGGTGGGCGCGCAGGCGACCGAGCTCGGCGTGCTGCCGCAGTCGGCCGTGATCCAGGGGCGCGATGGCGGTCCGAGCGCCGTGGTCTGGGGCCACTCAGTCTGGACCTTCGGCGATACGGTTCTCAATAAGAACGATCAAGAGGGGACCAACTGGCACCATAACTCGTTCTCCTTGACCGATGATCGCGATGCGGCGGACGGCATCACCGGATTCAGCGAGCGGCTCGATCCTGCCGGTGCGCCGCGCTACTTCATCGCGCCGACGGCGGATGAAGCGGCGTTCAACGCCGACCATCGCGGCGACCCGTGCAAGGTCAAGCCCTGCGGGGCGCGCTTTGCCGCGTGGCCGGGACCGCCGATCTGGGATGCGGCGCGCAATCGGGCGATGGTGTTCTACGGGCTTATCTACGCCGAGCCCGGTGACTTCAACTTCCGCGGCGTGGGCCAATCGGTGGCGCTGTGGCGCGACTTCTCCGCCGAGCCGGAGCGGCCGGTGACTACGCCCGGCGCCGAACATCCAACGGTGATGTTCACCCCGGATGAGCCGCCCTGGGGCACGGCGGCGGTCCTCGAGGACGGCCAGCTGTTCGCGTTCGGCTGCGACTCGAGCAGAAACGGACTGTCGCCGCCGTGCTACCTGGCGCGCGTCGATCCGGGCAGCGTGACCGACCGCAGCGCGTGGCGTTTCTGGAACGGCGACACGTGGTCGCCGGATGGCAAAGAAGCGCTGTTCACCGGCGCCCCGAGCATGACGGTGGCGCGCAACCAGCGGCTCGGGCTGTGGACAGCGATCTACTGCGAGCCGCTGTCAAACCACGTCATGCTGCGCACCGCCGCGGCGCTCACCGGCCCGTGGTCGGAGGCCAAGCTCCTGTTCGACGCGCAAAAAGATCCGCCCGGCGCCTACGACGCCAACTGGCACCCCGAGTTCGACCGCGGCAACCTCCTGTACGTCACCTTCAGCCGCTCCAATCACATGGGCTGGTTCGGCTCGGAGTTCGCGCTGGTGAAGGTCGAGCTTCCTTAGCGCCGCCGCGCCCGCGCTGCCGCAGCGCTCACCGCGGCAGCGGACGCTCAGGGCTGCGGCGCATCGCTGCGCACGCGGGCGAGAAACTTCGCCAGCGCCGGGTCGAGCGCGGTGAAGTGATCGCCCTTGAGCTCCACCACTTCGACCTTGGCGCCCTTGGCCCCCTCCTGCAGCGCGAGCGCATTCTTATGCGTCGTCGTTTCCTCCGTACCCATGTAGGCGATGTGATCGTGCTTCATCTCCGCGGCGTGGGGAAGCAGCACTCTCAGCTCCGCTTCTTCCTTGTCTTTGATGTCGAAGCGGATGAGATCCTTGCTGTCTTGGTCCTCTGCCCAGGAGGTGAAGGTGTCTACAGTGTAGATGCCGCCGGCGCTGGCGGTCAGGCGCACCGGCACATCGGGGTACAGGGTCAACATGGCGACGGTACCGCCGCCCATGGAGTGGCCGAAGGCATAGATGCGGCTCTTGTCGATTCCGGGCTGCTCGGCGATCCACTGGATGGCGGCGCGCGCGTCATCCACTTCGCCGAAGACGAGCTCGAAGTTGCCCGGGTTGCCGTTGCGGCCGCGGAGGGTGGGAGTAAATACCGCGAAGCCGGCCTTGAGGTAGGGCTTGCAGCGGGCGAACTCTTTCGGCGTCAGCCCCAGACCACCGTGCAGGTAGACAAGGACCGGAACCGGGCCGCGCTTCTTTGCCGGCATGGCCAGCCACCCCGCGAGCTCGAGATCGCCGGAGCGGTAGGTCACCCGCTTGGCAGGCGCCGGGGCATCACTGCCCGGCGGTTCGGACTGGGCCGGAGCCTTTACCAGCAGGCGGGTCGGGTGCGCCGCGCGCCGCTGCAGGAAGCCCTCCGGGGCCTTGGGAGCGGGGGCGGCCGACTCTGGCGTAGAAACGGCGGCTGGCGCGGGCGGCGGCGCTACCGGCGCAGGCGGCGATTTAGCCCGTCCGTGCATGCAGGCACTGAGCGCAAAAGAGAGGACAAGGGACAGACGGCTGGTGGCTCGCATCATCGACTCCCGTGGGAAGAAGCCATCATATCATGTATTTGGTCTCAATCCTTGCGCAGTAACCGCGGCGCGGAAGCAGACTTTGGTTCCGACGACAGATAGAAGCCTGAGCGAATCCGGCCCAGTCCTTCCCGCGAACATCCATCGCTAAACCGCACCACTGGAAACTCCGGGCCGGTTTGCGCGACGGAGGAAACCGGTCCCGGTGGCCAGTGCTTCCCGTCGAGCGGCGGGGTCCGATGTTTCCAGCGATAGCACACCACGACGGACCTTTTGAACTCAATCGAAACGATGATGAACGATGCTCAACGATGATCTGGAAACTGTTCGCGCCGCTGTGGATCGGATATTCTCCCGCCCCAAAAATCAACTCGGCGCGCATTTTCCCCCCACCGCAAGGAGCATCAAATGATCCCCTCTTTCCTCCGCACCACAACGGCGTGCTCACTCGCCGCCTGTTTTCTCGTCGGCACCGTCGGCTGCGATCCGACTCCGCCGGAGCTTTCCGGCGATGAGCAAGCACTAAAGAGCGCAAACATCGAGCACGTCTTCATCATCATGATGGAGAACCAGAACGCCAGCGACATCTACGGCAACGCCAAGGCTCCCTACCTGAATTCGCTGATGAAGACCTACGCCTACGCCGCCAACTTCGGCGACGTCGTGTCGGCGTCCATTCCCAGCGAACCGCATTACATCTGGCTCGAGGCCGGCACCAACGTCTTCGCCGATCGCACCTTCACGTCGGATGCGGATTCTTCATCGACCAACAGCACCGGCAGCACCGCGCACCTGGTCAACCTGCTGACCAGTAAGGGCCTGACCTGGACGGCGTATCAGGAAGACATCAACTCGACGACCGGCGCCTGCCCGATCAAGTCGAGCGGAGCCTACGCCGCCAAGCACAACCCGTTCATCTTCTTCCGCGACATATCCGGCAGCCCGCCGAGCAAGACCAACGCCGGCTGCGCCGCGCACAACAAGCCGATGACCGCGCTTGGTGCCGATCTGGCCAGCGGCGCCGTCGCCAACTACAACCTGATCACGCCGAACCTGTGCCACGACATGCACGGCAGCTTGAGCTGTCCCTTCAGCGCGATCCAGGCCGGCGACACTTGGCTTAAGAACAACCTGCCGGCGCTCATCGCCTACGCCAACGCGAACAAGGGCGTCATCTTCATCAACTGGGACGAGCCCGAAGGAGACCCCACGCAGCCCTTCATCGCCGTCGGTCCGCACATCAAAACCGGCTACCGCGGCACCGTCGCTTACAACATGAGCTCCGTCCTCAAGTCGCTGCAGCAGATCTTCGCGGTGACGCCGCTGCTTGGCCACGCCGCCGACGCCTCGACCAACAACCTGTCTGATCTGTTCGTCTCCGGCTTCTATCCCTAGCGGCGCGCCGTCATGCTCTGACGGCGGCGGTAGGATTCCGCGCGCGAGTAGAAAAAGTCGTGTTCGGCTTGCTCTGCAAGCGCGCCCAACGGGCTTGTCCAGCGTCTTTCCAGCAGACCATATGATTGGAATTTATCGCCGGAGACCTGGCAACGAACCGGTCCCGGTGAACGATTCCCTTTTCGTGAACGGTCTGTAGGCCGCGGGTGATCTGAGCGCCGATGAGGCAGGCGCGCAGCGGGTCCATCGCGCCGCGCTCCAGCAGATCGCGCAGCGTCGGACCCTGCAAAAACTCCATGACGATGTAAGGGCGGCCGTCGGGAAGTAGACCGTAGTCGGAAATGAAGACCGTGTTCGGATGCTGGATCTGGGACGCGATCCGCGCCTCGCGGAGAAAGCGCGTCTTGGCCTCTTCGTCTTGCGCGTAAAGGAGGATCTTTACCGCGAGCAGGCTGTTTAAAAGCGTATGCTGGGCCTTATAGACCACGCCCATGCCGCCCTTGCCCAGGGGCTCTAGGATCTTATAGCGCTCCCCCAGCACCACGCCGACCAGATCCGAGGAGTCGGCGGCGACGCTCTGTTTGGCCAGGGCCGCCGCCTTTTCCGACTGATCGGCAGTGACGTTCGCGTCGCGGCAGATGTGCGGCAGGCCGGTTGCGAAGACCAGGCCGCAATCGGGGCAGCGCTTGCCGACGTCAGTGCTGAAGTCGTTGCTCATTGCTCTGACCGAAACCCCCGCTGCGCTCCCAAGGACCCGGGTTAACTGCTCATCATAACGCAGCGCCTCCGCGGCGAGAAAGGGCTGTTTGTTTCCTGCAATTCCTCTGTAGCGCGCGGCCAGCGGGACACATACCTTGCGCACCCGCAACGACCTGCAGCGAACTCAGCAAAACAGCTGCGCGCATCCCCCAAAAATTTCTGATTTTTTCTTTGATAACTGATCAATTGATCAGTATTTTCCCTGCGCCTCGAGTTCCAACTTCACAGCCCAAAACATGATCGAAAGGAACCTCAAGATGAGCCTGATTTTCTACTACAGCCCCCAGTCGAGCGCGTCCCCCGTCCACTGGACCTTGCAAGAGCTCGGTATCCCGTATGAGAAGGTCCTTATTGACCTCAAGCAGGGCCAGCAGAAAAAGCCCGAGTATCTCAAGCTCAACCCCAACGGGCGCGTGCCGCTGCTCGTCCACGATGGCGTACCGATCTTCGAATCGGTGGCGATCCAGATTTACCTCGGCGAGATGTTCGGCGTGGAAAAAGGTCTATACCCCAAGCCCGGTCCGCAGCGCGGCGAGGTGATGAAGTGGATCGCCTGGACCAACGCATCGCTCGGCGAGGCGCTGTCGCGCTTTGGCCGCAACCTGGGAAGCTGGGCCCCCGAAGACGAGCGGAACGCCAAGGCCGGCGCGACCGCCAAGACCGATGTCCAAGGGCTGCTGCGGATCCTCGAGGAAGCCTTGGCCGGGAAGGAATACCTCGTCGGCAACCGCTTCACGCTCGCCGACTTGCACCTGTCTTCATGGATGGAATACGTCCGCATGATGGGCTTTGATCTGGCGGGCTATCCGCAGATCAGCGCCTGGGTCGCCCGCTGTTCCGCCCGACCGGCCTGCGCCACCGCGGACTAGCATCCCTGCTGGGCTCCGTTCAGGCGGACCCAGCAAAAGCGGACCAAAGATCTCGGGCCGCGTCAACGCGGTCCGACCTATCACCCATTCCCCCGCCTCTTCATTTCCCCTCCCTCCCCCCTCTCCGTAGTGCAGCCCGCTATTCCGCCCCTTCAACGGGTGGCACCGGAGGCGGGGCCCCCGGCGCGCCAGCGACGGGGTGCCGCAG
>CALFML010000845.1 GCA_937879845.1 uncultured Myxococcales bacterium | reverse complement strand
TCCGATCTTGCCGTCGTGCGTCGCCGCGGCAATGAGGACCAGCTTCCGCATGTCATCGGACCGGCGAAGCGCGTGGTGCTCGAGCCGCGCGAGCTGGCCGAGGCGAGCTGGTACGAGCTCGAGGGTCGCGAGCGGAGGTGGGCGCGCGCGGGCGCGCTGCATGGCTTCGCGCCGGGTGACGTCGTCGCGCTCGCGGACGTCGAGGGGCGGGCACTCGGTGAGGCGACGCTGCGCGAGGTCGAGGCCGATCGCGCGCACCTCGACGACGCGGTCCCGCGCGAGGCCGCGATGTGCAGCATGCTCGCCAAGCGAGCACCGCTGTGCGTCGCGCTCGCGAACGCGGCGTCCGACGAGCTCGAGCTGCGCGCCGCGATCGAGCGCTCACCCTGGCTGCGCGTGGCCGAGCATGCCGAGGCGGCGAGCCTCGTCGTGTCGCGTCATGCGGGTGGCTTCGTGCTGCGCGACGCGAGCGACGATACCCCGCTCGAGGTCTCGCCCAACCAGCTCGTCGACGAGCTCGAGCAGCAGGCCCAACGCCGCGAGTTCTTGGCGGCTTGCCAGCGCCTCGCCAGCCCGCCGCCGCGGCTCGGCATTCGCGTGTTGGTCGACGACGCGCCCTTGTGTGCGGGCGGGCGCGTCGAGGTCGGCGCCCGCATGCGCTTTGCGATCCACCACGAGGGCGACCGGCAGTCCGAGACCCTGTTTCTCACGCTCGTGAGCGACGATGTCGACCGCCGCGTCCGCTTGCTCGCGTCGGGTCGACCGGGTGGGCTCAGCCTGTTTTGCGAGGTGCGTGACGACCATGCCCCGCTCAGCGAGCTCGAGCTCGAGCTCACGTGGCCGGATGGCGTCGCACCGACGCCTCGCCGCGCGACGCTCTTCTTCGTGGTCAGTGCGCGCGCGCTGTTTTTGTCGGGCGGCCACACTCGCGCGCTCGCCGACGCAGCGCGCGAGGCCGCGTGCTGGCTGCAGCGCGTCGACTACGAGCTGCATCCGAGGGCCACGCCATGACGACGCGACGCGCCCTACTGCTCGGCGCCCCCGTGCTGGGGCTGCGCGGGGTTGCCAGCGATCTGCAGCTCATGTGTGCGAGCCTGCAGCGACGCGGCTTCGCGATCCGCGAGGTGCCCGCGGCGACGCGAGCGGCGATCATCCAGGCGCTTGCGCATCTCGCTGCAGAGGTCGAGCGCGACGACGTGGTGCTCGTGTACTTCTCGGGCCACGGCGCGCAGGTCGAGCTGCCCGGGCCGGCCGCCACGCGCAACGGACGAGCACGCGCGCCCGCGAGCTTCTTGGTCTGCGCCGACTTCGAGCACACGCGCGTCGACGACTTTCGTGGGTTTGGCTGCGACGAGCTGTCGGACGCGATCGAGCGACTGACGGGCGTGACCAAGAACGTGAGCGTCGTGCTCGACTGCTGCTTTGCCGGCGTGATGGTGCGCGGCGCGGGTGCACGCGCGGGCGTTCGTCACACGCGGCTGACCGACGTGCAGCGGCAAGCCGCGCTCGTGCACTTGGGGGCGCACGCGCGCACGAGTGCACACGCCGAGGCCAACCCCTTCGCGATTCGCGTGCTCGCAGCAGATGCGCGCGGGTCCGCCTACGAGATCGAGCATGAAGACGCGCATGCCGGGGCGCTGACGGTCGCGCTGGCCGGCGAGCTCGCGCGCGACGAGGTCGAGCGGCAAACCTGGGCTGCGCTCGGTCGCGTGCTCGCTCGCCGGTCCGAGCTCGCCGCGGTCGAAATGGTCGCTGAACACCGGCGGGAGGAGGGCCGGCGTACGCTCACGGCAGCCGGCGCCGCAAAGGACCATCGATGCAAGGCCCAATACAAGGCCCGATAGAACGACCGGTGCAAAAGCAAAAGGTGCGACGAGGATCCTGCGGGGCGGCATGGGCGCACGCTAGCATGTACTTTTTCCTCTCGCTATTTCGATGTGGCGGCGGCATAAAAAGACGATGCTGCGTCCCGGCAAGGTCCACTCTGAGCTCACCGTCACCCACGTCGTCACCGAGGAAGATCTGGCAGATCGCGTCGCGGCCAGCGGCACCGGCGGCGGGCCGGAGCGCAACCTGTTCCCGCGGGTCCTTGGTACGGCGAAGCTCATCGCCCTCATGGAGCTCGCCTCAGCGCGGGCGATGGAGCCGATCCTCCATCCGGGCGAGCTCACCGCCGGAATCGTCGTCCGCGTCGATCACCACGCCGCGACCCCGCTCGGCGGCACGGTGCGCATGACCGCGCGCTACCTGGGCACGGAGGGCAAGTTCTTCCGCTTCGAGGTCGTGGCGCACGACGATGCCGGCGAAGTGTTCCGCGGCCAGCATGTGCGCGCGGTGGTCGAAGCGCGGCGGCTGGAAAAAGGCGCGGCGCGGCGTCTGCGACGGTAATAACCGGCGGCGACCGGCGGCAATCATCGCCGCTTGGGCGCCAGTGGTGGCGCGACTCTGCGGAGTTAGCGGGGCATTAAAGGCGCTGGAGATTGCGGCGGCGGTTGACATATGCTGCGCCGCGAAACCGCTCTTCCTTTTTGTCCAGCGAAACGATGTAGAAGGAGATTCTCGTGACGACACTTCAGCGCTTGCTCGTTCTGACCGCCGTGCCGGCAGCCTTGTGGAACGCCAACTGTGTAGACACCTCGGGGTTCCAGCTGCAGCACCCCCTCATCGCCGGGGGCGTCCAGCAAAACAGCGAGCACTCGCAGGAATACCAGCGCGAGCGGATTAACGGAATCCAGCCCGGCTCGCTGACCAGCGACGGCTCTCTGGTCGCCATGAACGAGCAGGAGACCTGCTTCCAGGTGGTCCTGCGCACCACCGGCGACCGCCCCGACCTCGCCGAGCCGCGCAACTGGCGGGTGTTCCTACGCGGCGAGCCGAAGTTCGAAGACATGGGAGCGATCTTCAAGGAGGCGGCGCCGCTCACCCAAGTGCAGGTCAACGGCATCGTCGTCGACCACGTCACCGAGCAAGAGCGCATCTGCGATGCCTACGGCGCCAACTGCTACACCCGCAACATCACCCGCGCCATCCAGCGGCCGACCACGGTCACCATCATCACCGGCGGCGGCGTCGTCTGCTTCGCCAACCATGGCAACCTCGGGCGGCAGACTTCGCATCTGACCCTGCACCTGGATGATCCACGCACGGAGTGGCCGGTGCAGCGGCGCGTCCAGTTCAACTGGAACCTCCTCGGCGCCACCCCGCCGGCCGGCAAGAAGTAGTCCCGCCATCCCCTTCCGCTCCCGTCCCCGCGCAGCGCTCCCGTTGTCATTTGTCCGCCGCCGCTTGGCGCCGCTTGGCGTAGCCTGATCCAGGCGGCGCAAGACGCGATATGATCCCAAGGCTCTCTGTGTCCACAAACCCTCTGAGGCTCCTTGGGAGGCAGCATGAACGTACGCCGCATCAGGGCAGTGTGCCTTTTGGCCATGACGACCGGACTCCTTTTCTCGCTGGGCGAGCGCCTTGCCGCCGCCGGGCCGTGTCCCAACCTGACCATCCTCTTAGACGCCTCCGGCTCGATGCTGGAAAATCCCGCCGGACCGGCCGGCACCATCGAGCCCACCGTCAACAAGCGCAAGTCGACCATCGCCATCGCGGCGCTCACCAATCTTGTAAACACCTACGACGGCGTGCTGCCGCTCGGTCTGTCGATCTTTCCCTCCGACGGCATGTGCGGCGCCGCCCAGCTCAACGTGGCGCCGGCGCTGTTCACCGGGCAGTCGATTAACTCCTTGCTCAGCAAGAGCGCGCCGACGAGCTTCGCCCCCGACACCCCGACCTCGGCATCGATCAGCAGCATCGGCAGCATGACGCCGCTCAAAGATCCCGGCCGCGGCCAGTACGTGCTGCTCGTGACCGACGGCAAACCCGAGTGCGGCAACGGCAGCGAAAACGTCACCAAGACCGTCAACGCCCTCAAGGCAGCCGTGGCGGCGACGCCGTCGATCAAGACCTTCGTCGTCGGCTTCGGCATGCTCGATGCCACCTCGCAGGGGGTGATGAACCAGCTCGCCGATGCCGGCGGCGTGCCCACCGGCGACCCGACCTACCACTACTATCAGGCCGGCGATGCCGCTTCGCTGAGCGCCGCCCTGGACAAGATCCTGGTCTCGATCGCCGGGGAGCTCGGCAGCACGATGTGCGATGACAGCTGCTACGCCACCGGCTGCGTCAACCCGAGCGACAAGTGCATCGGCCGCATGTGCCAGAAAGACCCGTGCGCCGGCGTCTCCTGCGGGTCCGGACAGTACTGCTATACCGACGGTGTCAGCGCCGGCGTCTGCGTGGCGGTCTGCGCCACCCCCTGCGGCGCCGGGACCTACTGCGACCGCGGCCAGTGCGTCGCCGGTCCGTGCGGTGTGCCGTGCGGCCCCGGCAAGACCTGCAACGCCGGCACCCGCGTCTGCGAGGCCGACCCGCAGTGCGCCACGCTCACCCCCAAGTGCACCGCGCCGCGCGGCTGCATCGCCGGCAAGTGCGTCGATGATCCCTGCGCCAGCAGCCTGATCACCTGCCCGGAAGGCTCGCAGTGCAAGCCGTGGGTCGGAACCTGCGAGAGCAACGGCGGCACGAACCAGCCCATCGATCCCGAGGGCGGCGGCGGCCTCTCTTCGGCTGGCTGCAGCTGCAACATGCGAGCCGCCGAGTCCGGATCGCAAGCCGGCGCCCTCGCCGCCGCCGTCCTCTTCGCCGCCCTATTCCGCCGCCGCCAGCGCAGCCGCCGCGCTGCCTTGAACCCCTAGCAGCAGAGCAGGTTTTGATAAGCGATCTTTAGCTAAGCCGAGAACGCCTATCAAAACCGTAGCGAGCATGGACAGCCGTGGCGGCCAGCGCGCGGAGCGGCCTTTTGGCCGTGAGCACGGTGGCCACCGTGGATGGCCATCGCCGTAGGTGTTGACAGGCGTTCCTAATTTGCCGCCGTTACAGTCGGCGCACCGGCCTGCTTGCCCGGAGCCGCCGGCTCCTTCTCTTTAGGAGCCGGCTTGTCGCCATCCCGAGCTGGCTCTTTCGGCGCGTCTCTAGCCGGCTCGCGCCCTGAGTTTGGATCCTTTCCCGGCACCGATTCTTTCGCCGGCTCCTTGGCGGGATCCTTGACCGCCGGGGGCGACGGACCCGCGGGCTCGTTCGCCGGCTCTTTTTCAATCGGCGGCGGCGCCGGAGTTCGGGGGGTCTCCGCCTGCGTGGTGTCGCGCGCCGGTTCGCGGGCCGGCTGCGCCGCCGTGACCGCGGCCAGCTGCTGCTGCAGGGTGCTATTTTTCTGCGTCAGCTCCGACAGCCGCTGATTGAGCTCGGTGCGGCTGGCATCGCAGACGAGCAGCCGATCCCGGAGCTGCTGCTGCTGCGCCAAGGCGCTCTGCACCGTCTGCTCCACCTGCTGCGCCGCCGAATCCGCCTTGATATTGGCGCTCTGCGCCTCCCGCGCCGCGACATCGGCGGCGGTCATCGCCTCCAGCGCCCGCCGCTTGGCCTCCACCGCCACCCCGCGCTGCGCCACCGCGACGTGCTGGGCTTTTTCCTGCGCGTGCATCGCCTGCATCTGCGCCTGCAGCGCTCCCGCCGCCGCGCCCAGCGCCTGCTGCGTCTTTTTGCGCGCCGAGTCGATCTCGTTGCGGGCCGCGATCGCCTCATTGCGTGCCAGGTTGGCGACGGCGATGGCGTTTATCAGCTCGACCTGCTTGGCCTGCACCTCACGACTAGCAAGCTGGGTCTTGTAAAGCGAGTGGCCGCTCAACCCGAGCAGCGCCAGCAGCACGGCCAAGCCCGTCGACAACAGCACGAGGTTGCGGGTCTGGGCGCTGCGCTCGGCGCGCAGCGAGGCGGCGATGAGCTTCTGCTCCGG
>CALFML010000844.1 GCA_937879845.1 uncultured Myxococcales bacterium | reverse complement strand
GTCCGGGCGCAGATCGAAAAGGGCACGGTCACCGCCGAGCACAACATCCTCGACAACGAGACCGGCGACCGCCGCCGCGTCGCCGATCACGCCATCATCGGCAAGATGGCGCGCGAGTGGACGGCCAAGCATGCCGAGCTCGATCGCCAGATGAAAGATCAGGCGGAGCGGGCCAAGCACCGCGACGCCGTGGTCAAGCTGCTGTCGGGGATCTTCGCCGCGGTGGTGGTGGTCGGGGCGATCGGCGGCGGCATCTACTGGAAGTACGTCAAGGATCGGCCGGTGGCGGTGGCGCGCACCGGGCCGCAGTTTACCGACGATCCCCTAAAGGGCCTGCAGATCGGCCTGCTCAAGGTCGATCCGCCGGCGGCGAAAAAAGCCCACACCGGCAAGCGCAAGGGACCCAAGAACGGCGCCTTCGACGACACCCAGACCCTGGATATGAGCGAGGGCGACGACGTGCTGTCGGCCGAAGACATCCAGAAGGTCATGAACCAGAAGTTCAGCCTGCTCAGCGGCTGCCTGCGTGAAGAGGCGGGCCGCAACCCGAGCGTCAAAAAGATCGACCTGGAGTTCCTGGTCAAGGGCAACGGCTCGGTGTCCTCGGTGCGCGTCAACGGGCAGACCAGCACGCCGGTCGCCAGCTGCGTGTTTGCCAAGATGCAGGCGATCACCTTCCCCGAATGCAAGACCTGCTCGAAGACCCACGCTGCGTTCTCGCTGACACTCAAATAGCGGCGCATTGCCGCCGGACCGCTGCGGCACCAAGTCAGGTGTAAGGTCGGCCGGCGGCGTTCGTTTCTGGGGAGTGAGAATCGGACTTGCAAGCGGATCGCAGAAGCCCTCCGGAGAGCCCGGAGCTGCAGGCGCAGCTCCAGCGTGAGCAGCGGGCTATTGCCCGGGCTCAGGCCGGCGAGCTCGCCGCGCTCGAGCCGGTCTTGGCGAGCCACGCCGAGCCGCTGCTCATGTTCATCCTGGGGCGGGTGGGCGAGCGAGCGCAGGCCGAGGATCTGCTAAAGGACACCTTCATGACGGCGCTGGAGCGCATCGGCAGCTTCGCCTGGCAGGGGCGCAGCATTTACCACTGGCTGCGGCAGGTCGCGCTCAATAAAACGATCGATTACCACCGCGCGGCGGGGCGGCGGCGGCGGCTGTGCCAGGCGCTCAAGGCCGAGCTCACCGAGATGGCGGAGCAGCAGGAGGCGGCGGCGCCGCTTTTGTTGTCGGCGGAAGAGGAGCGGCGCCAGGCGCATGACCGCATCGAGAAGGCGCTCGCCGTGCTAAACCCCCGCTACGCCCACGCCATAAGGCTGCGCCTGGGCGAGGAGCGGCCGCGGGCGGAGTGCGCCGAGCTGCTCGCGGTTAGTGTAGAAACATTCGACGTCTTGCTGTTTCGCGCGGTCCGCGCTTTCCGCAAGGCCTATGGAGAGCCTGATGCGTAACGAGGGGCACGGCCCGGGCGACCGACCGGAAAAGCCGAGAGATAAGCGCCCGGAGGCGGAGCTGCGCGAGGAGGCGCTTTTGCCCTCGCCCGCCGGTCCGCCGCATGCGCCGCACCCGCTGAAAGACGATCCGGACGCCCCGCCGACGGAGGAAGAGCGGCGCCTGGCCGCCGCCCTGCGCGAGGCGTTATCGGCCACCGAAGAGGCGCTGCCCGAGGGACCCGCCGGCTCCAAGTCGAGCGGAGCGGCGCAGCGCCTTACCCACAAGAGCGAAGAGGGCCGCTGGCTGGCGGCGCACCTGCGGCTGCCGTCGGAGCACGACTCCCTGGGCGAGGTCCGGGCGCGCGGTCTGGCGCGGGCGGCGCGGGAGGCGCTGCTCAGCCGGCGGGCGCAAGCGGCGAAGCGCGATCGCAGCTGGCGGCAGCTCGGGCGGACCCTCGGCGGAACCGGCGCGCTGCTGGCGGCGGCGGCGGCGCTGCTCATCGTCAGCTGGGGGCTTTTGGATCAAGGGGCGCGGCTGCAGCGCGGCTTCGCCCGTCCGGTGCCGCGGGCGACCACGGCGCTGCTCCTGCGCAGCTCGCTGCAGCGCAATGAGAGCCCGACGCAGCGGCTCGACCTCATGCTGCAAGAGCGGCTGCAGCAGCTGCGCGCCGCGCCGGTGCGCACGGGCGCGGCGGCGGTGGCGAGTCGCCGCCTCCCGGCTGCGGGAACGCAGCTGGCGCTTTGGACCTTCGGCCCGGCCGCCGCGGCGGAGGGCGCGCGATGAGCCCGCTGCGGTGCATCGCGGCCTGGGTTCGCGGCCGGACGCTTGGGACGGCTCTGGGTCTTTTGCTCGCCGGCGCGGCGCTGGCCGGCTGCCGCGGCGAGGATCCCGGCAAGACCGACGAAGCGATGCTGCTCATGCTCAGCGAAGCGCGGGCCCTGCAGCGCTACGCCGATCTCAAGCTCGTCGATGGCGATGTCGAAGGGGCGATGGCTTCGGTGCGCGAGGTGCTGGCGATTCATTTCCCGCCGAGCGCCCCGGAGACCGAGGACGTGCTGCTCGATGCCCACGCGCGCCTGGCCCGGCTTTTACTCGCGCGCGGCGGACAAGAGGCGGAGGAGCGTGCGCTGGCGGAGCTGGAGGCGGCGCGGCGGCTCGCCACCCGCGACAGCTTTTTCCGCTCGCACATCGAAAACATCGCTGCCGATGTCTACGCCGCCCGCGCCAAGCGCCTCACCGAGCCCGAGGCGCAGAAGGAGGCGCGGCGGCAAGAAGCGCAGGCGCTGGAGCGGGTCATCGAGATTGACCGCCGCCTGCAGCGCGCATTGTTTAACACCCGCGAGCCCGCTCGCGATAAGTAGGGGTCCCGATGTCTGCCGTTACCTTGGCCGCGCGAGCTCGTTCTGCTTGGCCGCGTCGGTCTGGCGCCGCTGGAGCAGCGGCCGAAGCGATGACCGAAGCGATGACCGAAGCGATGACCGAAGCGATAACCGTATCGTGGCGCAGATCTTCAGCGGGGCTCGGCCGGCCCGGTCGGCTCGGGCTCGGGCTGGCGCTGATGTTCGCGCTTGCCACCGGCTGCGCCCGGCGGCCGCTTTTGGCTCCCACCAGCGCCGCTCCCACCGCCGCCAGCTCGCACTCCGAGCTCGTCGAGCTGGAAAAGACCATCGCCGACAACAAGCCCCTTTTGCGCGGCGGGAGCGAGCACGCCACCGCGGGATCCCCGGCTCCGGCCACCGCCGATTCGTCCTCGGCCCAGCTGTCGACCGCCGGCGCCCCTTCCGGCCGCTGCGACGGCGTCTGCCGGGCGGCGCAGGAGATCTGCACCGCCAGCCGCCGCATCTGCCAGATCTCCCTGGACGTAGCCGACACGGCCGTCGCCGCGAGCTGCCAGCGCTCGGAGCGGACGTGCACCGAAGCCGGGGCTCTGTGCGCCCAGTGCCGTTAGCAGCCTGTTTAACCTCGCTACGGTTCCAAGAGGCGTTCTAAGCAGAAAATAAGAGCGTCTGTCCGACGGCAGGACTTGGTTGTCCGGGCGCACCGCGGCAAGGCGGCGCAAGGGGTTCCAAGGTCCGCCGCGATACACTGCGGACATGCGGATGCGGCGCCGGCAGCGGCTAACCGGATTTGTCCTTCTCGGTCTGTTGGCGGCAGGCGGCGTGACCCCGCGTGTCCGATCGCTATTCGGGGCCCAGACCGAGGCCGGCCCGGCGCGCCCGCCGCCCGCTTCTGCCCCGAGCGCCGCCACGAATGCCTTTGGCGGCGGGCGGACTCTTGACGCAGGTCCGCACGCCCTGCCGCAGCTCTTGCCGGTAGGCCCGCTCGGGTTTGCGGTGCTCGACGCGGCGACGCAGCAGCCGATGCCGGCGCGGTTGACCCTTATCGGCGTCCACGGCACGCCGGATCCGCAGTTTACGACCCGCGACATCGGCCGCCAGGACGGCGACTCGATCACCGCCTACAACCGCGTGATGTCGGTGACCGGGATCGGCGCAGTACACGTGCCGCACGGCACCTATGACATCTACGTAAGCCGCGGCCCGGAGTGGGAGCTTTATATCGCCCGCGCCGTCCGCATCGGTCCGTCCGGGGCGGAGCTGCGCGCGACGCTGCGCCACGTCGTGGACACCACCTCATGGGTATCGGCGGACTTTCACGTGCACTCGGCCTGCTCGCCGGACTCGCGGGTGCCGCTGCGCGACCGCGTCTACGAGTTCGCCTCCGACGGCGTCGATATGATCGTCGCCACCGATCACAACGTGGTCTGCGACTATGCGCCGATTATCGCCGAGCTCGGCATCGGCCGCTACCTGACGAGCGCCACCGGCGACGAGCTTACCACCGCCGGCTGGGGCCACTTCGGCGCCTTCCCGATCCCGCCGTCGGAGTCGAGCTCCGGCCACGGCGCGGTGCATGTCGCCGGCAAGTCCCCGGCGGAGCTGTTCCGCGCCACGCATCAGATCTCCGCCGCCACGCTGCTCAGCGTGCATCACCCGCGCATCGACAGCGAGATCGGCTACTTCACCCTGACCCGCTTCCAGCCGCGCCTGGATCGCGCCGACAACCCGCACTTCTCCTTCGACTTCGACGCACTGGAGGTCTTAAACGGCTACCAGGACGCCGAGCAGAAGCACATCAACCAGCTCATCGACGACTGGCTGTCGCTCATAAACCACGGGCATCTGGTGACCGCCACCGGCAACTCGGACACCCACCACCTCAACTACAACCTCGGCGGCTACCCGCGGAACTATGTGCGCGTCGCCGACGATCGGCTGGAGGCGGTCACGCCGACGCAGGTCGCCACGGCGGTCAAAGCCCGCCGCAGCTTCTTTACCACCGCGCCGTTCGTGCGACTTACCGCCAACGGCGCCGGGATCGGCGATTTCGCCTCGGCGCCCGGCGGCAAGGTCAAGGTGGAGCTTGCGGTCGAAGCGGCGCCGTGGGTCACGGTCAGCGTCGTGACGCTTTACCTCAACGGCCGGGACTATAAGAAGTGGCAGGTGCCGCGCGGGACCCAGGTGATGCGCTTTCAGACCGCGCTCGAGCTGCAGGTGGCGCGCGACTCCTATGTCGTCGTGCGCGTCGACGGCGACCAACCGATGGCGCCGATCATCGGCGATCGCACGCGCTTCGATGTCCGGCCGCTGGCGCTGACCAACCCCATCTTTCTCGACTACAACGGCGATGGCGCGTTCACGCCGCCGTACCCGCACGGCCACCGCTGAGCGTCAGCCGTCGCCTACCGGGCGTAACTACTCGGCGACCGACCAGCGCTGCTCGCGGGCGCGCAGGCGGGCGACAAGCTCATTGCCCATGCAGACGGCGGGGGTGAGGATGCCGCCTTCGCCGGTGAGGTTGTCCAGGGCCAGGCACAGCGCGGACTCGGCGAGCATCTTGGCAGTTTCGTTGTAGCCGGGATCGCCGTGGAACTCGATATCGACGTTCGCGGTCTGGCTGGCGCCGCGGGCGTCGGGGGCGCTGCGGCCGACGACACGGCCGATGAAGCGGCCGCGGGCGCGCTGCGCGGCGCTGGGGCCCTCGCCGGGGGCGGGGAGGCGCTTTTGCAAAAGGCCGCGGGTCAGGGCGTTGCTGGCCAAGCCGAAAAATCCCACCATCCCGGCGGCGACGCCGGCCGCCGCCGCGGCACCGCGCACCCCTTTGGGGAAGCTCATCACTTCCTGGTAGCGGAAGTCCTTGCCGTAGGGGAAGTTCAAAAGGGCGTTGGTGCGGCGCACGACGCGGGTGTTGATCGCCGCCATCATGAACGGCGCCGTCCAGCGGTCAAGCTCCGGGTCCCAGCGTACGCTCAGCTGGTCGCGATCCGGACCGCGGTCCTGCGACCGGTCGGGCGAAAGGGCATAGGGATCGCCTAAGAGCTGCCGCAGCTCGCGGCTTTCTTTGGTGGCGTCCATGAGCTCCATCATCGAGGCAATGGTGCCGCCGCTGAAGCCGCCGCGGATTTTTTCGATGGAGAGCTTGGCGGCGTGCAGGCTCGTGCCGCGCGCCTGAAAATGCTGGTGCAGCAGGAAGACCCCAAGGTCCGATGGCAGCGAGTCGAACCCGCACGTCGGCACGATGCGCGCCCCCGAGGCCCGCGCCGTCGCGTGCTGGGCATCGATCGCCCAGCGGATAAACGGCACCTCGCCGGTGATGTCGCAGTAGTGGGTGCCGGCGGCGGCGCAAGCGGCGAGCAGCTTCTTGCCGCGCTTGAGATAAGGGCCGACGGTGGTGCAGATGACGCGGCTCGTGTTGGCCAGGCGCGCCAGCGCCGCTTCATCATCGCTGTCGGCCAAAAGCAGCGGCAGCTCGGGCAGCCCGTGATCGACGCCGGCGGCGGCGACCAGGGCGCTCCGCACTTCCTCGAGCTTCTCGCGGCTGCGTCCGGCGAGCGCCCAGCGCAGCCCGGCGGGCCGATGCTTGGCCAGGTACTCGGCGACCAGCTGGCCGGTGAAGCCGGTGGCGCCAAACAGGATCAGATCGAAAGTCCGATCGGGGTGCGATGAAGTAGTCATATCTATACCGTAGTACAGATTTTCCCCGCTGGTCAGTCTGGCCGTCGCCGAAGATAGGCGGCCGACTGCGACAGGGTCGTGTTTTTAAAAGAGGATCGGCGCGCGGAGGCGCTGCGGAGCGCGGTCGATCTAGGGTAGCGGCGACTGGCCGTCCCAGGTCGTGGTCGGGATGTGGGTGGCCCGGTCCACGTGCTCGGCTTCGGTGCAGTGGTTGAGCAGCTGCAGCTCGCTCGTCGCCGTGCCGTTATAGCAGTGCACGCCGTCGTCCCCGAGATCGCCGCCGTCGCCGCCGCCGCCCGGCATGTCGCTCATGCTGGGATCGTCGCCAAAGCCGGTCTCGGCCTCGGCGCAGTGGAGCTGGCTGGCCAGGAGCCCGAGCGCCCCGAAGCCCACCGCCAAAAGTCCCAGCGAAGTAATGCGCATCGCCATCACTGCACCTCGCAGAAGTAACGCCGGCAGGTGCCGGTGGCGCAGGTCTTGCCGTCAGCGCACGGCACGCAGCTGGTGATGCCGCCGGTGACGTTTTTTTCGAACCAGCAGTGGCAGGACTGCGGCGTGGCCAGCGGCGTGAGCGGGGCGGTGTCGCTCGTGCGGCTGACGCGCATCGCGCACTGCGGGACAAAGCCGGCTTGCACCTGCAGGAGCAGGGTGTCCTTGCCCGCCACCGGCATCGTTCCCTGCAGCAGCCCGGCGACGCGGGCGCCGTTTGCCGACAGCGGCTTGCCGGGCGTCACCGGATCGGCGCGCTGCAGCAAGTGCATGTAGCCCCACAGCGGGTAGTGGCCGTCGCGGACGTTCTGTTTTTCGAACGAGCCCGCCTTGCGATCGGGATAAAACGCCCCGCGCTGCTTGATCGCCTGGAACGCCAGCAGCTTGATCTGCCCGCGCCGCTTATCGACCAGCGTGGTCGGCAGGATGCCGATGCCCGAAGCGGGATCGTTATAAAGGGTCGTGACCACGTCTTCCGGGGTGGGCGCCGAGACCCCGCGGAAGCGCCCCGGCGCCAGCTTGGCCTGCTGCCCGACCAGGAGCTGCCCGGCGTTGTTGTCGCCGAGCAGGGCGATGACCGAGTCGTTTTCCCAAGGCTTTACCCCGGCCGCCTTGCCGGTGCCAAATACGAAGTGGGCTTCCTCGGCGTGGATCGCCGTCTCGCCGGCTTGGGCGGCCATGACCAGGCCGTACGCCGAGACCGGGCCCAGGGCGTCGATGAGCCCCGTGACTGTCGTCCCGGCGAGCCCCGGACAGAGGGCGGGCGCGACGTCGGAGATCGCCAGATCCAGCTTGTTGCCTTTGGTGTCCAGATCGCACTCCGCCGGCTGCGTGTCGCGCGGATCGATGGTCCACACCTGGGCCTTGCCGCTGATGCACGCGCCCGGCGCGCACGAGGCGGGCATGGTGTCGCGGGCGACCGCCTCGGCGCCGCCGCAGCTGCTCTT
>CALFML010000843.1 GCA_937879845.1 uncultured Myxococcales bacterium | reverse complement strand
GAACATCGCCTGCGCCTATCAGGGCTTTACCGCCACGACGACGCTCACCGTCAAGCCGGCGGCACTGGTCACGATAGCCATCAGCCCAGCCAGTGCGACCCTGGCCAAGGGACTGACTGCCGCCTTCAAGCTGGTGGCGACCTATACCGATGGCACGACCCAAGACGCCACCACCAGCGCAGTGTGGGGGGCAAGCGATGTGACGGGCAGCGATGTCGCCTCGTTTACGGCCGGTGGCATAGCCCTGGCAAAAAACGTCGGCCAGGCGAAGCTCACCGCCGATCATATGGGCAAGAGCGCCACCGCCACCCTCACCGTGAGCGTTGCCGCGTTGACCGCTCTGACCGTGACCCCGGCAAGCCCATCGATCACAATCGGCACGACCCAACAGTTCAAGTCCGTAGGAACATACACGGACGGCAGCACCCAGGATCACAGCGCTGTCGCCGCCTGGACCGCGACCGATGTCGCGCCGGCCAGCGGCGTGGCGACCATCAGCAGCAGCGGCCTAGCCACTGGCAAGAGCCGCGGCGTCGCCGTCATCACCGCGGCGTACCTTGGGATGCGCGGGCAGAGCCAGCTCGCGGTCGGGATCCCGCCGGGTGTGTGTTCCGCCGGCGGCTGGTGCTGGCGCAACCCGCTGCCGCAGGGCAACTACATGCCGGCAGTGTGGGCGAGCGACTCCAGCAACGCCTGGGCGGTCAGCGACTTCGGCGTCATTGTCAAGTGGAACGGGACCAGCTGGACGGCGCAGGCGAGCGGCACCACCCAGAACCTCCTTGGCATCTGGGGCAGCGATGCGAGCAACATCTGGGCGGTAGGCGTCGGCGGCGTCATCCTCAAGTGGAACGGCACCGCGTGGAGCACGCAGGCAAGCGGCACCACCCAGAACCTCTCGAGCGTCTGGGGCAGCGATGCGAGCAACGTCTGGGCGGTGGGCGCCAGCGGCTCCATCGTCAAGTGGAACGGCACCACATGGACGGCGCAGACGAGCGGGTCCACCCAATATCTGCGCGGCATCTGGGGCAGCTCAGCCAGCAGCGTGTGGGTCGTCGGCGCCGCCGGCACCGTCCTTAAGTGGGACGGCACTAGCTGGGCCGCGCAGGCGAGCGGAACCTCCCAGTACCTGCGCGCGATCTGGGGCACCGATGCCAGCAACATCTGGACTGTGGGCCTATCGGGGACGATCCTGCGCTGGAACGGTACGAACTGGGCGGCGCAGGCGAGCGGGTCCCTGGACTACCTGCGTGGCATCTGGGGCACCGACGCCAGCAACATCTGGGTGGTCGGTGACGGCGGCACCGTCCTGCGCTGGAACGGCACGAGCTGGACGGCGCAGGCAAGCGGCACGACCCAGTCGCTCAACGGCATCTGGGGTGCAACCGCGAGCAGCATCTGGGCGGTTGGAGCCAGCGGCGCCATCGTCAAGTGGAACGGCACCGCCTGGAACGTCGATGCCGGAGGTCCGAGCCAGAGTCTCTTCGGCATGTGGGGCCGCGACGCCAACAACCTGTGGTTCGTCGGGGAGAGCGGCACCATCCTCAAGTGGGACGGCATCGGGCTATCAGCGCAAGCAAGCGGCACCGCGCAGAGCCTGCTTGGGGTCTGGGGCAGCGACGCCAGCAACGTCCGGGCAGTCGGCACCGGTGGCACCATCCAGAAGTGGGACGGCACGACCTGGTCGGCGCAGACAAGCGGCACCGCAGAGTCGCTCCTCGCCATCTGGGGGAGCGACGCCGGCAACGTCTGGGCAGTCGGCACTGGCGGCACCATCCTGAGGCTGTCCGGCGGCATCTGGTCCGGCGTCGCCAGCGGCACGACCAGCACCCTCTCCGGCGTCTGGGGGACCGATGCCAACAACGTGTGGGCGGTGGGCTACGCGGGCACCATCCTGCGCTGGAACGGCACGACTTGGGCCGCGGTGGCAAGCGGCACGAGCCAGACTCTCACGGGAATCTGGGGGAGCGATGCCAGCAACGTCTGGGCGGTCGGCACCACCGGGGCCCTGATCAGGTGGAACGGGAGCAGCTGGGCGACGCAGGCCAGCGGCTCCTCACAAGGGCTGAGCACAGTCTGGGGCACTGACTCGGTCAACGTGTGGACTGCCGGCAGTCAAGGGACTGTTCTCCAGCATCGGCCGTAGCCAACGTCAAACCACTGCTGCGCGCGGCGTGTTGTCGCACGCGGCGCGCTCCTACGCCGGCGACTTCGGCCGGCGCTCGTTCAAGACTCCAGCAAGAGGACCAGCAAGAGGATTCTAGATGTAGCGGCGCGGCCCCCCCGGGGGCTCACCGGCACGAGCACTGGTTCCAGACCGGATCGCAGCTCCAGCCGCCGCTCGCGCTCGCAGCGCCGCTGTTCACCTGGGCAGCGCACGCGGCGCAGCGCCATGTTGTCTCGCGACAGGACGCGCTGCCGCCGTACTCGATGAGCCCGATGCCATCGGGAGCACGCTGCGCGGCAGAGACTCCGCCGCCATCCTGTTTTCGCTTTCAGCGACGACCCTTTCACGCAGGGCGATCGTGCGCCGCTGTTTACGATCACCATGCAAGAGAAGGCACCGCTGCCGGCCAATCATCCGGCGTCGTAAGAGAAGCCAGGGATGCGCTGCTCCAGGGTCTCCCCGCGCAGATACTCCATCACGATGTACGCCGTGTCATCGGGAAGGCGCCCGTAGTCTGAGATCTGAACGATTCCTGGGTGCTCGACTCGGTTGACCGCGCGGGCTTCGTTGACGAATCGGATCGCTACTTCGGGAACCCGCGAAAGCTCTGGCTTGAGAATCTTGATGGCAACCCGACGCTCGATGGTCTCGTGCACTGCTTCGAAAACGGTGCCCATCGCCCCTTCGCCGAGCTGACGTACGATCCGATAGCTACCGACGATATCGGGCATGCTGCCCATAGTCTATGCAGTATAGCTCTGCACGCGGGTATTTCGTTTTGAAACTGACCCGGCATCGCCCTCGGCTTGGGTACGACCTTATCGGCGTAATCCTGTTGACCTACTTTACCTGACCTCTCAAGCGCCGGCGTGCAGCGGGCGTGGCTGCGGCTATGTTGAGTTGAGAGGTCTTATCCCAGCCGCCTCGCCGACGAAATACGACTCTAGGATGCGCTCGGTCGTCCGCTGCCCCCAGGCGGCGAGGCGACGGCGACCCCACGAGGTCCGGCCCAGGACGTAGTAGCGCAGTACGTTGAGCGGCAGGATGTACACGAACGGCCACGGCGGCCGAATCGGCAGGCCGAGGTCCTGCATGCTCGCGATGCCGAGGAACATCGTCAGCATGCCGAGCATCCGCTCTTTCTCGTACCACGCACGCAGACTCTGCAGGGCAGCCGGCCAGCCCGGGTAGTGCCGCGTCCCCTGGGCCTTCAGGATCGCCTGCGCGAGCTGCGGCCCAGCCTCGCTGATCCCGGCCTGGGCGAGCAGCACATGGTAGTTCTGCTGGTGCCGCTCCCACTCGTCATCGGTGAGGAAGTCCTCGTGGACGCCCATGAGGTGCCCGGTCCACCGCCAGAGGTGCATGAGGGCCCGCGCCTCGTCGTCGGTGATGCGCACCCCCATCGCGCGACAGGCGATGATGAGCACGCCGTCGAACAGGCCGAGGGTGCCGGCTTGGTCGGCCTGATTGATCGGCAGGCCCCATCTAGCCGTGTCCCACCGCGACTCGAACGACGCGTTGACGAGCGCGTGCATCGCTCGGACATGCACGGTGAGCCGCCAGCCCTCGCCCCCCTGCATTCCGGCGGTCGGAGGGCGCATCGCATCGTGGAACGTGAGGCTGAAGGTCCACTTCTGCGTCTCGGCGAGCCGTCGCCGGGTCGAGCTGCCCGCCAGTCCACCGGTCGCGACGAGCAAGTCGGTGGGCCCGCCGAACCGGTAGCTGCCGATCAATGAAAGCTGGAGCAGGACGTCGGCGGCGTTCTGGCCGAGCCGGCTCAAAACCCTGCCCCCCTGGTTGACCAAGTCGAAGTCCACCCAGGTGGGTACGGTGGTAACCGCGTCGAAGAAAGCACGCAGCGCGGCGGGCGCGTCGGGCACCGCATCGATGCCCTTGTCCAGCGCGGTGCGGAACATTGCCATCGAGACCTCTCGCGTCCTTATCGCGTTTGCGAGGGTGTGGCCGAGCTCATCGCGCTCGCCAAAGGCACGGCCGATCCGCGATAGCAGTGCCTCGTCGATGTCGAGCACCTTGCCGCGGCGCTTGAGATGCCGTCCAAGTCGCTCGCCGCGAGCCTGGGCTTCCCGGAAGCGGGACGGTGGCCCAGTCAGAAGGGGATCCATGGCATTAGTGAACATGCTTCTATACTGATGCGAGCGCTAGCTCGCATTCAAGTCGCGTTAGAGCTACGCTCACCCCATGCGCAAGACGCCGCGGCAGGCCCGCTCTCGCGAGATGGTCGAACAGCTCATCAAGGCCGGCCGCAAGGTGTTGGCGAAAGAGGGCTACGACGTGTTCTCGACCAATCGCGTCGCGGAGGCCGCTGGCGTAAGCCCGGGTTCGCTGTACCAGTATTTCCCCAACAAGTTCGCACTCCTTGACGTCATCCGGGACCGCTACTGGGACGACGTCGCATCGCGTGTCGCGGCTTCGCTCGCTGACCGCGCCGGCGACCTCGGGCCGACGGTGATCCGTGACACCGCCGACGCGCTGTTGACCGCGCTCGAGGCCGACCCCGTCCTTTTGCGCATCATCAACAACGAGCTCCCGCTCGCGCAGATCCGGGACCGCCGCGCCGCGCTCGAGCAGCGGGTCCGCGAGCTGCTGATGGTCATCCTGCGCGCCCACCCCCACCTCTGCCAGCGCCCCGATCCGTCTGCCGCCGCGTGGGTCGTCGTGCTCGCGCTGGAAAACCTCACCGTGCGCTGGGTTCTCGACCAGCCGCGGATCACACGCGACGCCCTGCTCGACGAGATCGAGGCGCTCGTCGGCGGATACGCGCGGACAAAATCCCAGCGGTTCGAGCTGCGATGAAGGTACATAAACGGTCGGCGTTGGAACCCAAGACAAGGCGCGTGCTCCCCTCCGATGGGGTTGCACCGCGCTCGGGTGAGCCCTGCCACAGGGCCTGAAGAACGCATCTGGCGTCCGCTGCCGAGTGGGCGCCGAGCTTGCGCAATAGGCAGGGGACGATCTGGCGAATGAGCTTTTCCAGAGCGCTTCGGGTCGGCGGGGCCTGGGCATGAAGCTGAACTGCTCCGTCCTTATCTTCGAAAAAAAGACTATCTAAACCGCGCTTCGCATCAGACCCGCAGTTCGGACTGCGCCGCGGGTTCTGTCACCTCCGGCACCCCGCTGCTTGCGCAGCAGGGAGATCGGAAGAGCGTCGTGTAGGGAAAGAGTGTCTTCGCCTGTGTAGA
>CALFML010000842.1 GCA_937879845.1 uncultured Myxococcales bacterium | reverse complement strand
TCGAGCACCAGCAGCAGCCGCTTGATGTCGTCGAAGTGCAGGCCCGTGGTCGGCTCATCCAGAAGATAGAGCGTGCGCCCGGTGTCGCGCCGGCACAGCTCACGCGACAGCTTGACGCGCTGCGCTTCGCCGCCGGAAAGCGTCGGCGCCGGCTGGCCGAGCGCGAGATACCCCAGGCCCACGTCGCATAAGGTGCTGAGGATCGGCGACAGCCCCGGGTGGGTCGCGAACAGCTCGCGCGCTTCGGCGATCGGCGTATCAAGGACATCGGCGATGCTCTTGTCGCGGTAGCGGACGCGCAAGGTCGCCTCGTTGTAGCGCTTGCCCTTGCAGACCTCGCACGGGACGAACACGTCGGCCAGGAAGTGCATCTCGACGCGCTTCATGCCGTCGCCTTCGCACGCCTCGCAGCGTCCGCCGTGGACGTTGAAGGAGAAGCGGCCGGGCTTGTAGCCGTAGGTCTTGGCCTCGGGTAGCTCCGCGAACAGGTTGCGGATGAGATCGAAGGCCTTGGTGTAGGTCGCGGGGTTGCTGCGCGGGGTGCGGCCGATCGGCTGCTGATCGATGGCAATGACCTTGTCGAGATTGCCGAGGCCAACGATGCGATCGTGCGCGCCCACCGGATCGCGGCTGTCGTGCAGCTCCTTCATCAGCGCCGGCCGCAGGATGGCGTTGATGAGCGACGACTTGCCGGCGCCCGACACCCCGGTCACCGCGCACAAGGTGCCAAGGGGAATCTTGGCGTCGACGTTCTTCAGGTTGTGCTCGCGCGCGCCGATGATCTCCAGCCACTCCCAGGCTTTGCGCCGCGCCGTGGGCACGCCGATGCGCTGCTTGCCCGAAAGATAGGCGCCGGTGAGCGAGCGCTCGTCCCGCAGCAGCTGGCTCGGCGTGCCGGAGAACACCACTTGACCGCCGTAGCGGCCGGCGCCCGGACCAAAGTCCACCACCCAGTCGGCGGAGAGCACGGTCTCCGCGTCATGCTCGACGACAAGGACGCTGTTGCCCTGATCGCGCAGGCGCTGCAGCGTGTTTATGAGCCGCCGATTGTCGCGCTGATGCAAGCCGATCGACGGCTCATCGAGCACGTACATGACGCCGGACAGCTCCGAGCCGAGCTGCGACGCCAGGCGGATGCGCTGCGCCTCGCCGCCCGACAGCGTCGCCGCCGCCCGCGACAACGACAGGTAGTCCAGTCCCACGTTGAGCAGGAACCCGAGCCGGGCGTTGATCTCCTTGAGCAGCTCCTTGGCGATGACCTCACGCGAACCGCTGAGCGGCAGCTTTTGGAACAGCGCCACCGCATCGGCGACCGTCATGGTGCAGATCTCGGAGATCGGAAAGCGCGGCGGACTTCCGGGCTCGCTCACAAGGTAGACGGCGCGCGACTCGGGACGCAGGCGGGTCCCGCCGCAGGCGTGGCAGTCGGCTTCGCGCAGGAACTTTTCGTAATACTGCCGCATCTGCTCGCTGGGCGTCTGCTTGTAGCGGCGCATCAGGGTGTTTAGCACCCCTTCGAAGCGCATCGCCCAGGCGCCGCCGCCGTGCCGTCCCTCCCAGCGCACCTCGACGCGGCGGTCGCCGGCGCCGAACAGCACCAGGTGCTGCTGCTTGGCCGTAAGCTCCTTCCACGGCTTGTCCAGATCGATGCCAAACTCGTCGGACAGGGCGCGGATGATGCTGTACACCCAGCCGTCGCCGCGCTCCATCGACGCGGCCCACGGCTCGATGGCGCCGCCGCGGATCGACAGCTTGGGATTTTGGATCACAAGTTGCGGATCCATCTCCATGCGCGTGCCAAGGCCCGTGCACTCCGGACACATCCCGAGCGGCGAGTTGAACGAGAACGACGGCGGCACAAGCTCCGGAAACGCGATGTTGCAGTCCGGGCACGAGCGCTTGTCCGACAGCAGATACTCCGGCTGCGTCGTTCCGTCGCGCTCCAGGCTGACCAGGATCGTGCCGCCGGAAAGCTTGAGCGACGCCTCGACCGAGTCCGACAGCCGGCGCCGGGTGTCGGCGTCCTCCGCGTTTATTGCCACGCGGTCGGTGACGACCTCGACCGAGTGCTTGTGCTTTTTGGACAGCGCCGGGGCGTCCTCCAAGCGGACGATCTCGCCGTTTACGCGGATGCGGCTATAGCCGGCGCGCCGCGCTTTGTCGAAGATCTCGGCGTGCTCGCCTTTGCGGTTTTGCACCACGGGGGCCAGCAGCGTCACCACCGTCCCGGCGGGCAGCGCCGCCAGCCCGGCGGCGATCTCGGCCGCCGACTGCGCTGCGACCCGCCGCCCGCACTGGTGGCAGTGCTGCTCGCCGACGCGGGCGTAGAGCACCCGCAGGTAATCGTAGATCTCGGTGACCGTGCCGACCGTCGACCGCGGGTTGGACGATGCGCTCTTCTGCTCGATCGCGATGGTCGGCGACAGGCCGCGCAGCGACTCGTACTTGGGCTTGTCCATCTGCCCGAGGAACTGCCGCGCGTAGGCCGACAGCGACTCGACGTAGCGGCGCTGGCCCTCCGCATAAAGGGTATCGAACGCCAGCGACGACTTGCCCGAGCCCGACACCCCGGTAAAGACCACCAGGCGCTTTTTCGGCAGCTCAAGATGGCTTATCTGCAGGTTGTGTTCGGTGGCGCCGTAGATGGAGATGGTCTCCGGCTCGCTCACCGGGGACAGGCCCAGGAGCACGCTGCTGCCGGACACCGCGGCGGCGGGCTCGGTGTGCTCGGACAAGGACGAGCGGGTCGGCGTAGTAGACGGTCGCGATTTGGCCATAGGCAATCCGGATACTGAAAATTTGTCGAGTCACATCCTAGACATGCGCCGGCTTACGTCAACTGCAGCGGGCGGTCTGTTTGCGCTTCTCCGAGGCGTACTTAACCACCGCGCGCCTCAATGCGCCGCGGTCGGCTTTGGCGAACGCGGCTCACTGGGAGCTGAACTTATAGCCAGCCCCCAGCGAGCTCAGCGCGCGCGGCCGGTGTGACCTTCAGAGTTTAGTCCGCCGGGCTGCCGGCCGCGAGCCGGCTAGCCCTTCATGTTGGCGATGATGGCGTCGCCAAACTCCGAGCACTTGACCTCTTTGGCGCCCGAGGTGAGCCGGGCGAAGTCATAGGTCACGACCTTCTGGCCGATGGTCGTATCGAGCCCGCGGACGATGAGGTCCGCCGCCTCCTGCCAGCCCAGGTGCTCCAGCATCATCACGCCCGACAGGATCACCGAGCCCGGGTTCACCTTGTCGAGGTTGGCGTACTTGGGCGCCGTCCCGTGCGTCGCTTCGAACACCGCGTGCCCCGTCAGGTAGTTGATGTTGCCGCCGGGGGCGATGCCGATGCCGCCGACCTGCGCCGCCAGGGCGTCGGACAGGTAGTCGCCGTTGAGGTTGAGGGTGGCGATGACGTCGAAGTCCTCGGGCCGAGTGAGCACCTGCTGCAGGGTGATGTCGGCGATGGCGTCCTTGATGACGACGCCGCCGGGCAGCTTCACCCACGGGCCGCCGTCGAACTCGACGCCGCCGAACTCGCGCTTGGCGAGCTCGAAGCCCCAGTCGCGGAAGGCGCCCTCGGTGTACTTCATGATGTTGCCCTTGTGGACCAGGGTCACGCTCTTGCGCTTGTGCTTGATCGCGTACTCGATGGCGGCGCGAATCAGGCGCTCCGAGCCTTCGCTGGACACGGGCTTGACGCCGATGCCGGAGGTCTGCGGGAAGCGGATCTTTTTGACCCCGAGCTCATTTTGCAAAAACGCGATGAGCTTCTGGGCCTCCGCCGAGCCCGAGGCGTACTCGATGCCGCTGTAGATGTCCTCGGTGTTCTCGCGGAAGATGACCATGTCCACCGCCTCGGGCCGCTTGACCGGGGAGGGCACGCCGCGGAAGTAGCGCACCGGGCGCAGGCAGACGTACAGGTCGAGCAGCTGCCGCAGCGCCACGTTCAGCGAGCGGATGCCGCCGCCGACCGGCGTGGTCAGGGGGCCCTTGATGCCGACCAGGTACTGGCGGAAGCCCTCGACGGTCGCGTCGGGGAGCCAGTTGCCGGTCTGCTGGAAGGCCTTCTCGCCCGCCAGGACCTCGAGCCAGGAGATGCGGCGCTCGTCGCGGTAGGCGATGCGCACCGAGGCGTCGAGGACGCGCACGCTGGCGCGCCAGATGTCGGGGCCGGTGCCGTCACCCTCGATGAAGGGGATGATGGGGTCGTGCGGCACGTGCAGCACGCCGTTCTTCAGTTCGATCGGATGGCCCTGCGGGCCGCCGCTCTGGGTGGTGCTCATCTGGTGGTTGCTCCGTTGCTGGGGGTCGGCAGGCCGTGGGCCTGTCCCTGAATTCGCGGCCATCATCCTACTACCGGCGCGACTTGTTGTAGAGCACAGAAGCGCGGCCCCGAACAAGGAATGTCAGGTGTTGGCACAGGTCGGCACCCGCGTCGACAGGTAGGGCGAACCGGGCCCTAGCGGGCAGATCCGGTTGACCGTCGGCACAGGTGCGCGTAACGTGCGGAGGCTGTGGCATCTCCACCGGAATATCCGATGAACCCCTCCGGCACGACCGGGTCTCTCAGCGCCCTGCCGGGAGGTCGGCCCGTGCTCTCCGGCAGCCCGCGCGATATCGGGCCGCCCGGCCCCGTGGCGCCGAGCCCCGCCGACGAGCAGGAGCTGGCGCTGCACCTGACCCGCGCCGGCGAGTGCCTGCGCAGCGACCGGCTGGAGGACGCCGCCGCTGAGATCGACATGGCGCTGGCGCTGGCCCCCGACGACCTGCGGGCGCGCAACCTGCAAGGGCTCTTGCACTTCCGCGCCGGGCGCTTCGACGAGGCGCTGGAGGTCTACCACGCGCTCCTGCTGGAGCGCGCCGATGACACGGCGCTGCGGCTGAACCTGGGGCTGGTCGAGCTGCGCATGGGCCACTACGAGGACGCCGTCGAGCACCTGGGCCTGGTGGTCGCCGCGGAGCCGGACAACCAGCGCGCCCAGGGGTATTTTGGGCTGGCGCTCTTGCGCTCCGGCGAGCTGCGCCGCGCCCGCGAGGTGCTGGACGCCGCCGGCCAGGACGAGCTGGTCGAGCAGGTGGACCGCATGCTGGCCGACGAAGAGGTCGAGGCCGAGGACGCCGAGGACCAGGCGTGGTACGAGCAGTCGCCCATCGAGGACCCGAACGGCGAGGAGGCGCAGCAGGCGATCGCGCTGGAGCGCCCGCGCACCCGGCCGGAGTTCCTGGCGGTCCCGCAGCGGCCGACGGAGGTGCGCTCCGCGGAGGCGCGGCCGGTGGAGGTGCGCGCGGCGGAGGCCCGTCCGCTGGAGCTGCGCTCGGCGGAGGCGCGACCGACGCCGCCGCCGCGCACGGCCACTGGAGAGGTGAGG
>CALFML010000841.1 GCA_937879845.1 uncultured Myxococcales bacterium | reverse complement strand
GGTGTGTCGCCGAATGCGTACCCTCCGCCGGGCTGTAGCGGATCAGGAGCCTGCCGCCCTGCTTGATGTGGAACTCCATGCCGTCAAAGCGCAGCTCGTTCCAGCGCGGGATCTGCGCGCGAACGGGCGTTGATCGCTCACCCTGGCTCTTCGATAAACCCGTCGGCAAGCTGCTCTGCGATCAGCTGCTCCATGTCGGTTTGCAGGTCGGACGTAATGCGCGTCCGCACGATCGGATCGTCCTCATCAAACACGATGGTGATCGTCATCTCTCGCCCCGTCCCGGCGATGGTCCAACATCGTCCGTCGCGATGGCGAAAAACCCGCGGCTTCACATGGACCGGGCGCGGCGGCGCCACCGAGGACCGGCGCTTCTGCCAAGCGAACGGCATGACCCGGATGCGGACGCGGATGTCCCCGTTCCAGTCGGTCTCGATGCCATGTTCGGCCAAGACCGTACAGACAAGCTTCCCAAGCTCGACGCCCTTGTCGTCGCTGCCATCGCAGGCGCCGTACACCAGCATCAGGCCCTCGCCGGCAACACCGCGCTCCAGATCTTGCTCGTGATAAAAGGTCGCGCCCAGGACCTGCTGGCCCGCGGCTTCACGTCGCGCGATCTCTTCGTTGGCGTCCTCCCATCCGGTCGTCATGGTCCAGCCGGCGTTCTGGAGCGCGACGACGCCGCGCGTGTTGAGGGCCGCGAACGCATCGTCCAGATCGTCGTTCTTAGTACGCGCGTGCCAAGTCGCCTCGAGCCCCGCTTGCTCGCGGAGACGATTGGCGACAAAGCCCCGCAGTATCCGATCGCGTTTCGCATCGCCCTCTGCCAGGTCGCCGGCGCGGCGGAAGAGCGTGCTGGCGTCGAAAAACCGCTGCGCACGAGCATCCGCAGGTGCTGAAACAGCGCATCGCCGATCGGGTCGACATCGGGCTCGTGAGACATGCCCTCATTCTACGGCCAGGTGCCAACCGTGAGCACCGTGAATCTGAACCCGAAATCGCTCGACGAAACACGAGAGGATCAGGAGCCGACATTCCGTCCGTTCCCGCTTGGCCAAGATAAACGGCTACTGCGTCTGGGGTGCCATGAAAAGGGTCTTGCCTGGCCGCAGGCACTCCTTTTCAGCGACGCCGCGTAGTCCTGTAGCTTGTCGAAGTCCGGGAACGCGAGCATGTTCGGACTGCGAGGAGTCGAATCGCCAAGACATGACGATCCCAAACGTGAAACCGGAGCGCGAGATTCAGAACTGCATCGACCTGGCGACGCCTGACGGCAGGCTGGTCGCCGAAAGCGTGGGCTGGTCGCGTCGGCCCTTGCACCGGACCAGCCTCGGCGCGGGCTGGGGCCGCCGCAAGCGCTGGGAATATTGGGCCGTGCTGAGCGAGGAGGCGATGTTTGCTGTGACCCTCGCCGACTTGGATTACGCAGGACTCGCCGCCGTCTCGCTCCTTGAATACGACACCTGGACGATCACCGAGAAGGCCTTGCTGACCCCTGTGGCCGCTGGCCTCTCGATGCCGCAGCAGTTTGCGGACCCACAAGCCGCGGTGCACTTCGCTGCGCTAGGACTGCAAGTTGAGCTCTGCAGCCAAGCGGCGCATACCCAGCTGCGCGCGGAGTTCGGCAGCGGCAAGGGACATCTCATCGCCGACCTGCGCGTCGAGCGACCGCCCACCCAGCAGAGCCTGAGCGTGGTCATCCCGTGGAGCTCCACACGGTATCAATACACGTCCAAGCATGTCGGACTGCCGGTAAGCGGCACCGTAATGGTCGGCGGTCGGCGCTACGAGTTCACGAGCGACCAGGGCGCACGTGGGGTGATCGATCACGGACGCGGGCGGTGGCCGCGCAACACAGCCTGGATCTGGGCCTGCGCGGCAGAGCCGCCCGCGCACCGTGCAGAGACGGTAGGATTCAACCTCGGGGGTCGATGGACCCAAGGCACTGGTCTCACCGAAAATGGGTTGTTTATCGGGAGTCGGCTCGAGAAGCTCGGGGAGGAGCTGTCCTTTGAGTTCGACCGCCAAGATTGGCGGCGGCCGTGGCGCATCTTGGCGCCGTCCAAGCGAGTCGATCTGGTGTTTTCCCCGCTGCACTGCCGGCGCCTCGGAGCCCTGCCGGCGTGGCTTCCCCTCGGGGCCCGGCTCGACTGGCGGCTGGGCCGCTATAACGGCTCCCTGGTCACCGAGGCTGGAGAGTGCATAAAGGTCAAAGACCTGCTGGGCTGGGCGGAGGAGCTGACAGCGCGCTGGTAGGAAAGCTGCAGACGGTTCCTGGCCCGCCCGACAAGCCTGGTCGGTCTCTTATTCCTTCTGCCGCAGGAGCTTCCATCGGTCACGTCATGTAGAACCGCCGGGAGGGGGCGGTCCGAACCAGGTGGTCAGCGCGTCCCCAAGGCCTTGGTCCGTGCCGTCTCCGATCCACGCAACGTGTCCGTCAGGCCGAATCAACACGGCAGCGGGAGCCGCGACCGCGCCGAGCACCGGAAGTTCCCACGTACCCGCGTATCGAGCGTCGACCCGCTTCACCCGATTCGCCCATGCAGTGATGTCGAGCGTCCCGGGCTCACTGAGATTGAGCAGTACCGGCCGGGCATCATGCAGCAGGATGAACACCCGCCGTAGCCCGCTCCCAGTGGTAAGGTCGAGATCGGGCATGCGGCGCCCGAGCAGCGGGTGTCCCGAGCCGAGGTCATAGTGAATGTCCAGACCCGACATCATCGCGGCGTATCGCTTGCGCGGCTCGTCCATCTGCAGCAGCTCGGATAAGGCTTGGTGCAAGGCCTTGGTCCGTTCGTCGCCGCGGCTCAGCGCGGCCGCGGAGCATTCCTATCCATGGCGAGTTCAAGCTACGTAAGGGGAAGCTGGCGCCGGTCGAGCTCTGTACCAATCGTGCTGCTGTGCATCCATCTCACGGGTGCGTCTTTTGGTAACCTGAAACTCAAGGACTCGGCCAGACCGCAGTTCATTGAATCAACGCGGAGATTCCTTCCTATGAACAATCGTGACGAAGCCGAGAAATCTGAATCAAAGGCGCCGGACGTTTTTACTGACGGCCGCGGTGGCAGCATAACGATCCTCGCAGAGGGCAGCGCGACCACGCCGATGCGCTATCGCATGGTGCTGCCGCAAGGACTTGGGCCGCCGCCGGAGCGCCACCCCAATCAGACAGAGCACTTCCGCGTGATCTCCGGCGTGTTCGATCTCGGCTACATCAACGGAAAGCACGTCGAGCTGCGCGCCGGTCAGACGTTTACGCTGCCCGCCGGAACGGTGCATCGCCCGATGAACAATTACGCCGAGCCCGCCGAGTTCGAGGCGACGCTGACTCCGGGACTCGCGTCTGCGGCGATGTTTCGTTCGACCTACGCGGCGGTTCGCACGCAGCGCGGCATCGGCTTCGCCCTGCGCATGGCGCTGATCATCGACCGCCACCCGGCCGAGGTCGAGTTCACGCCAGCGGTGAGAATCACGATGCGCCTCCTCGGGGGCTGCCATTGAGGGCGAGGACCAGCCAGATACGGCCTCGGTCACTCTTTTCTTATCGGTGTACTCTTTGAAGCAGGCCACGCCAGCTGGTGAATCGGCAAGGACAGCTGCTTGCGCGTCCGCGACAGCTTCGAAGTCTAGCGCGCCGCTCAGCGCACGACGAGGATGGAGTTTTCGGTGGCGTCGAGCAGGTAGAGCTGGCCGCCGAACACCGCCACGGAGGCGGGATAGGTGACGCTAGCCGGCAGCGGGCCCAGCTTGACACCGGTGCGCTCGCTCAGGCCGCCGAGCGTCGTGACTGCGCCAGTGGCCAGCACCACCTTGCGAACGATGCCGCCGACGACACCGCGCTCGCCGAAAAACAGGTTGCCGCCGCTGTCTATCGCCATGCCCTGCACCGAGTAGATGCGAGCCGCGGTGCCCACACCGTCGAGGTAGCCGGGGGCGCCCTTGCGGCCGGCGAGTGTGGTGACCTGCCGTGTCGAAAGATCCAGCTTGCTGATGCTAAAGGAGTCGGGAAAGTAGAGGTTGCCGGCGCCGTCGAGGGCCAGCCCGGGATAGTTTGGGATCACGCCGCCCAGGCCGCTCGCCAGCGTGGTTACCGTGGCCGTGGCGAGATCGATCTTGCGGATGCTGGCGCCTTGCGCGTCCACTAGATACAGCGTGCCCGCACCGTCGCCGACCATATGGACGGTGCCACCGAACTTGGCGGCGAGGCCGATGCCGTCGCTGGTGCCGGGGAGGCCGCTGCCGGCGATCGTGGTCACGGCCCCCGTGGCCAGGACCACCCGGCGGATGCTATAGCCGTCCGCGACATAGAGGCTGTCGCCATCGAGAGCCACACCGCTCGGGGCGAGGAAGCGCGCGGCCGGACCGACGGCGTCGATGCTGCCGCGCAGGCCCGCGGTGCCGGCGACGGTGGTCACCGCGCCGGTGGGCAGGTAGCAGCGGCGAATGGTGTAGTTGCCGCTGTCCGAGATGTAGAGGTTGCCGACACCATCCACGGTCGCCGAGATCGGATTCTTGAAGCGCGCGATCGCCCCCGTCCCGTCGGTAGCGCCGGGGTTAGGTGCGGTGCCGACCATCGTCGTCACGGCCAGGGTGCCGAGCGCCAGCTTGCGAACAGTGTAGTTGCCGTTGTCCGAGATGTAGAGGCTGCCGGCACCGTCGAATAAAAGCCCGGTGGGAGAGCTGAACCGCGCGGCGGTGCCGGTGCCGTCCTGGCTGCCGCTGCTGCCCGCGGTGCCGGCGACCGTGGTCACGGCGAAGGTGGCCAGCGCGATCGCGCGGATGGTGTGGTTCGCGCTGTCAGCGACGTAGAGCGTTCCGGCGCCGTCCAAGGCTAGCCCGGCAGGATAGTTGAACCGCGCAGCGGTGCCGGTGCCGTCCTGGCTGCCGCCGCTGCCCGCGGTACCGGCGATGGTGGTCACCTGCGCAGAGGCCAGCACGACCTTGCGGATGGTGTGGTTGTTGCTGTCGGCAACGTAGAGGCTGCCGGCTCCGTCGAGCGCCAGCCCTTTGGGGATGCGGAACCGCGCGGCCGTGCCGGTTCCGTCGATGCTGCCGGCGCTGTTTGCCGGATCGCCGGCGATGGTTGTCACCTGGCCGGTGGCCAGCACCATCCTGCGGATGTTTGTCCCGTCGGAGATGTAGAGATTGCCGGCGCCGTCGGACAGCACGTCGCTGATCTGCTTGAAGCCGGCGGCGGTGCCGATCCCATCGGTTGTGAACATTTGGCCGATACTGCCGGCGATGGTGGTCACCGTGCCGGTGGCCGGATCGATGCGGCGCAGCGTATAGGTGTTGGTGTCGCCGATATACAGATTGCCGCCGTAGAGAGCCACGCCCTCGGGCAGCGAGAGCTTCGCGGCTGCGCCGACGCCATCGGCGTAGCCGCCGCCGGCCGTGCCCGGGGTGCCGGCCAGCGTGGTCACGCCGCCGCTCGCCAGCACGACCTTGCGGACTGTGGTGTAGTCCGCGACGTAGAGGGTGCCGGCCCCGTCGAGCGCCATGCCGTACGGCGCGCGGAAGCGAGCAGCGCGGGCGATGTCGTCAACCTCCCCATATCCGCCCAGCCCGCCGGCGACGAAAGCCAGCGTCGTCCCGGTGACCGGCCCGCCCAGGCCGATCCCACGGAGGTCGGAGGCTTCGGCGAGATCAAAAGCCGCGCCGAGATCGTCGGGCAGGCGGGCCAGGTCGTCGGCTTCAACACCCGGCTGGGGGCAGGCCGCAAGTCCCAGCAACAAGATACTCAAGGACAAGGAGCGCTTCATGAATGTTCCTTTCCATCCGTCCGCAATGGACGGTCCGTGAGTCCGCAAGGATCTGCAGCGCATCTCTGCAAGACTTGCGCCGGCCTCCGCGGCCTGTGCCGCCGCCTATAAGGACACTCGCCGCGGCCCCTCATCTCCGAACATTACCGTCGCTGGCACCCCCGCGAGGACGCCGCGCCAGATTGCGACTGGATGCAGGTACGTCCCAGGAACGTACCTGCTAATTGGGACAGGCGGTAAAGCGGAGAAGTAGTACGGTGTATTCTTGCTACGGAATCGCTTCGCGGCGGCGCCACCGCACCGGCATCAGAGAGAATACCAGCGCGCCGAGCAGCTGGTGCATCGTACCGTGCCCGCTCCACGCCTCGCGCGGGGTCGAAACCGGTCCATGACGAACGGGCCGGAGGCCACGAAGCCGTAGCCCGGGATGGTCAGGAGGACGACTCTGCGCTGGATGTCGCCCCGTTTGGCTGGGGCGATTGAGTCGCTGGTTCTCGCCGCTCGCCGCCGGCTTTACCCGGTCCGCGGATTCTGTCATGGAGCGCGGCCTGGCATTTCGGCCCGCAGCGTACCCACACCTTCCAGGTTCATGGCGTGATCGAGCTCAGCGGCCAACGCCGCGAGCCAGGCAAGCAGCTCGGCCCTCTGGATGGGGACGCGGGCCAAGGTTTGATGGAGCCCGCCAAGGCCTGCACGCTCGACTATGCGTTTCTCGTTCAGTACCCACTGGCGGCGTGTACACAACTAGGCCTGGGACCTTGTTCGAATCGATCCGCAATCGATCCGAAGGGCTCGAATACATGTGATTCACCGACGAAAGCGGTGCAGGGCGACAGTTAGCCCAGCAAAATCGCTGGGTATCCGGCCCGTCTGCAAGGTGCGGAAGTAGAAGCGCTGCGGACGTTTTACGGACAAATTCGCGGTGGAGCCTTTTTCGCAGGGCGGCGGACGGAGACCAGCAGGGAGCAGCCAGCTGACCCCGCGACTCCGAGCCAGAGGCCGCATCGGCCATAGCGTCGGCGCATACTCATGGCAAGACGACCCCCTGCCAGAGCGCAAGCCCGGCGCGATGCAGCTCCACCCAGTGAAACATGTCGGTGAAGAGCGAGAGCGGCATCGCCTGATCGAGATATGCGCGGTCTTCGCGATAGACGATTGTCGTCCCCGGCTGGTCAAACAGCGCCGCTCCCCACACGCGCAGGAGCGCTTCGGCTTCATCGGCAAACAGGGTATGGCTGCTCGCGGTCTCGACTGGCTTTGCCGGATCGCGGCCCATGACGCAAGTCGCGTCCGCGCTGCTGCCGGCGGCGACCAACCGGTTGCGCAGCGCGACCCGCGTGCTGGCGTTTTGATCGGCGACGCGATGCTCTTCGAGCGCAAAGCCAGCCGACGCCCCCGCGGGAATCGACGGCGCTGCGAACACGAAGAGCGTGCTGCCTTCGCGATGAAGGACGAACACATCGTGCACTGGAAACGCACCGGTGTTGCTCAGGATGTAGTGACGGAACGTGCTCGTGTAGCGGTCTCCGCGCGCGAGCTTGAGCGCAACCCGCTCGCGGGTCTTGGCTTCGAAGAAGACAAAGCGCTCTGATTCGCTGGCGCCGTTGACCCAGAGCGTCTCTTTCAGCGCCCGCGCCTTCTGAACCCAATCCACGTCGGTTGGGAGCGATGGGTGCAGCGGGTTGCGCGTCAGGGTCAGCGAGTTCCACTGCAGCTGGCGCGTCGGATCATCGGGGAGGCGCGGGCGGACGCCAAAGGGTTTGAGCTCGCTGCGGGTCCTGACTTGCCAGATCGGAAGAGCACA
>CALFML010000840.1 GCA_937879845.1 uncultured Myxococcales bacterium | reverse complement strand
GTGGCGCGGGTCGTGGTGGACGACAAAGGGGCTCATCACCACCAGGCTGTTTACCGGTATCAGGTGATCTCCCAGCGGCAGCGGCTCGATGACGCGGCGAGCCATGATCCACACCGGCGGGTACAGGCGCAGCGATTCGGCGAAGACCTTCTCCGTATAAGTCAGCCGCGGCAGATCCGCCGGGGTCGGGGTCCTCCCGCCGAGCACCGCATCGAGCTCGGCATGCAGGCGCGCCTCGACCTGCGGGTACTGGGACAAAAGATACAAGGTCCAGGTCAGGCCGTTGGCGGTGGTCTCATGGCCGGCCAGCATCAGGGTGACGCACTCATCGCGCAGCTGCTTGTCGGTCATGCGGCCGCCGTCGCCCTGCTCATCTTGCGCGGCGATCAGCATCGACAGCAGATCGCCGTGGTCGCGGCCGCTGCGGCGGCGCTCGGCGATCATCTGGTAGATGATGCGGTCCATGGTCGCTATCGACTCGCGCATCCGGCGGGCCGGTGGCAGCGGTAGCTTTTCCAGGTACTCCAGGTACGGCAGCATCATGAACCGGAACGAGCCAATGAACCCATCGAGCGCCTGCCCGACCTCGGCGGCGTCACGCTCGATGTCGCTGTCGAACAGGGTCTTGCCGGCGATCGCCAGGGCGAGCCGCATCAGATCGCGGTCGAGGTTGCGGATCTCGCCGTCGCGCAGACCCTGCGCGTAGCGCTCGGTGAACTCCGCCATGGCCGCGCCGTAGGTGATGAGGCGCTGCCGGGCGAACGCCGGCTGCGACAGGCGGCGCTGGCGCAGGTGGTGCTCCCCTTCGCTCGTGAGCAGGCCTTCGCCGAACAGCCGCTTGGCGCGCTCCAGCCCCCGGCCCTTGACCACCTTGCGGGAGTGGGTCACGAGCACCTCTTTGATCAGATCGGGATCGCTTACGAAGTACACCGCGTAGGGCCCCACGCGCAGCCCGACGAAATCGCCATGGCGCACGACGGAACGGACAAAGCCCAGCCGATCGCGCTGCATGCGGAGGTAGTTGCGCCAGTTGCTGAGCGGGGACTCGGGAAATTTGACTAGGTTGGCAGCCGCCATCACAAAAATTTTACGCCTTCTTAGCCCGCGCCGGGCATCGGACAGCGCAGTGCGTCAACAAGACCCCGTCGCGCATGGTGCACTTTTAAGCCCCGGAGTTGTGCAAAAAGGGGAAAATGGTTAGGGAGCCACCGCCATGCACTTGACTTTCGCCGGCGCCGGGGCGGCGTTTACCGTAGGTACGGACAACTACCATAGCAATATGGTGCTCACCGTCACCACCACGCCCGATCCCGCAGCGAAGGAACGGCCGCGTCGCGAGGGCCAATACCGACTGCTCATCGACTGCGGGTCCGACGCCCGCTACTCCCTGCCGCGCATCGGGATCGCCGGACCGGCCGATCTGGATGCCGTCTACATCAGCCACCTGCACGCCGATCACGTCGGCGGCCTGGAGTGGCTCGGCCTCATCAGCCGCTACGGCGTGCCGCGACACCGCATCGCCCTTTACTGCTCCGAGCACATCGTACAGACCCTGTGGAACGGCTCGCTGGCCGGCGGTCTGGGGATCATGGAGGAGGGCCGCGCGACCCTGTCCAGCTACTTTGACGTGCACCCGGTGGGCACGCAGTTCGTCTGGTCGGGGATCGAGTTCACGCTGGTGCCGGTGCCGCACGTAGGCGGTACCGAGCTGCTGATGCAGTCCTTCGGCCTCACCTTCACCGTCTGCGGCGTGCGCGTCTACCTGACGACCGATACCAAGTTCGACGCCGATCTGCTGAACAAGCCCTACGCGCAGCAGGCCGACATCATCTTCCACGACTGCGAGACCGGACCGGCCAGCGGCGTGCACTCGCACTACAAGAACCTGTGCACGCTGCCCATGGAGCTGCGGCGCAAGATCTGGCTGTACCACTATAACCCCGGGCCCTTGCCCGACGCCCTGGCCCAGGGCTTTCGCGGGGTGGTGGTGCGCGGCCAGCGCTTCGACTTCCAAAACCCCCAGACCCTGCTCGGCGGCTAGCCGCGGGGCCGCGGTCGCATCGGCTGCGGGACAGAAGGGCGCCACCAACCCGGCAGGCTGCTCAGTGCACGCCGTGCTTGGTGTGTAGGAGATCCGGCTGCGCCGGGTTGACCCAGCTGCCGCCCCACTGCTTGTGGAAAAACTCCAAGAGCTGCTCCCACTCGGCGCGGGTGCGCGAGGGCGGGAAGGGCTCGGGCTTTATCAGCGTCTCGGAGTTATAGACCACGTCGATGCGCGACGGCGCGACGATCTTGCCGACGCGGAACATCTTCCAGGTGTGGTTGTTGCTCGGCTCGATGCGGACCAGGGAGCCCGGCGCTTCGAAGCTCTGGTTCTGCATGTAGCGGCGGATCTCGCGCACGTCGTCGGTTCCGGCGGCGCGCACCGCCTGCGCCCAGAGGTGCACGCCGAAGTAGGCCGCCTCCATGGGATCGCTGATGCCGCGGTAGTGGCCGTATTTTTTCTTGAAGCGCTCGACGAACTGGTGATTCTGCGGCCGATCGACCGTCTCGAAGTAGCTCCACGCCAGGTAGTCGCCGACCATGTCGACGTCGGCCAGCTGCGCCAGCTCGCTCTCGCTGATGCTAAACGAGATGGTCGGCAGCTTGCTCGGCGTGATGCCGGAGGCGCGCAGCTCGCGGAACAGCGGCAGGTTGGAGTCGCCGTTTACCAGGTTGAAGATCACGTCGGTCTTGGCGGCGAGCATCTTCTTCACCGCCGGCTTGAAGTCGGTCTCGCTGAGCAGCACGTACTTTTCGCCGACGACCTTGATGTTTGTTCCCTTGAGCGTGTCCTTGACCAGCTCCGTGGACATGCGCCCCAAAAGGCCGTCCGAGCCGATGATGAACAGGCGCTTGCTCCCGAGCTTCTCCAGCGCCCAGCGCACCGCCGGGATGACCTGCTGGTTGAGCGTCGAGCCGTTGTAGATGACGTAGTGCGAGTCTTCGAAGCCTTCGTCGCGGGAGGGGAAGATGAGCAGGTTGTCGTTCTTCTCGATGACCTCTTTCATCGCTCGCCGGTTCGACGGCGTCCAGCCGCCGAACAAGGTCACGACTTTTTCTTCTTTGATGAGGCGCTCGGTCTCGCGCACGAACGTGTCGTTTATCGACTTGCCGTCGGCCTGAATCGGCTCGATGCGCCGCCCCAGAAGTCCCCCCGAGGCGTTGATCTCATCGATCGCCAGGAGCGTCGCCTCGACGATCGGCCGCGAGCTGATGGCCATGGTGCCGGAGAGGGAGTTTAGGACCCCGACCTTGATCGGCGGCTTGGGCGGCGGCGGAACCGCGAGATCGGCGATCACCGCGGTCGGCAGCGGCGGATGCACCTCCGGCCCCGGCGGCTTGAGGATGCGCAGGGAGACCACGGCCAGCGCGAGCAGCGCCGCGATCAGCGCCCCGCCGATGAGCATCGTCGTGCGGGTCTGCGGCGGATGCGCCTGCTGCGACATCTCCGGACCCATCGGCATGCTGCGCGAGTCGTTCATCGCCGCCGCGGCCAGCATCTGCCCCGAGTGCATCATGCTGCCCGGCGGCGGCCCCAGCGATCGTCCGCTCGACAGCATCGACGCCATGTTGCCCATCGACGCCATGGAGCCGGAGGTCTTGGGGTTGTTGAACGCGCTGATGCCGGTGCCGCCCTGCATGCTGATCCGCAGCGGCCGCGCCCGCATGTTGAGCAGCGACGGCTCGTGCGGCACCAGGAAGGCGAAGGCGCGGTTTGACGACTCCTTGATCGTCATCTCCAGCGCCTGCCGCATCTCCTCGGCGGTTTGGAAGCGATCGGCCGGCGATTTCTGCATCGCCTTCATCAGCACTTCGACGCAGGCTTCGGGAATTTCGGGAACGATCTCGCGCGGGTTGGGGGTCGGCGCAGTCACGTGCTTGAACATGATCTGCGGCGCCGCGTCCCCCGAGTACGGCGGCCGTCCGGTGAGCAAGGTGAAGTAGGTCGCGCCGAGCGAGTAGATATCGCTGCGGTGATCGAGCTGCCCGTCGCTGGCCTGCTCCGGGCTCATATAAAGCGGCGTGCCCGCGACCACCCCGGTCTGGGTCAGCGAGGTCGCGTCAAAGTGCGTATCCTTGACCAGGCCGAAGTCCACGAGCTTGGTCGTTCCCGTCGGTGAGCACAGGATGTTGTCGGGCTTGATGTCGCGGTGGATGAGGCCCACCTGATGCGCCGCGTGCAGCGCCGCGCAGCAGTCCGCTATCACCTTGGTCGCTTCTGGCCAGTTCATCGGCCCGCGCTCTTTGACGTAGCCTGCCGCCGAGAGCGGGTTCAGAAGCTCCATCACGATGTAGTAGTGATCGTCTTCCTGGCCGATGTCGTAGATCGCGATGACGTTGGGATGATTGAGCCGGCCGGCGACCTGGGCCTCGGTGATGAAGCGCTCGATCGCCTTATGGTTCTGGGTCAGGGTCTCGGGGAGGAACTTGATGGCGACGTGGCGGTTGAGGATGGTGTCCTCGCCCTCGTAGACCAGGCCCATGCCGCCTTTGCCGATCACCGACTCCACGCGGTACTTGCCGAAGAACTGCCCAATGCGCGGGTCCATCTTCTTGGACCAAGAGGGCTCCGGTGTCGTCGGCAGCTGCCCGCCGCCGGTCGGCAGATCGATGGTCGCGGAGAGGTCTTCGTGGCTCCTGCCTTGGCCGCTGATTCCACCGACCTGGACCACCGGCCCGCGCCCGGACTGGCCTAGGGGCTCCTGATCGGAGCCCTTTCCGGCGCCCGGTCCAGGGGGCGGTGGATTTTTGGTGGAGCCAGACATTGCCAATAATCATCGAAGAGTCCCGGCCACGGGTCAAGGCACCGCAGCGGCAATCCGTCGGTTCAGTCGCAGCGGAGCCGGCTCTCATACCGACGGAGCTAGCTGCCGCGCAGCGACCTACAGCGGCAGACGCGCTGCGCTTTGGTAGGCAGAGGTGTTACGCCGCGCTGCGGCATGACGGTCCAGGGACTCCACCATGCGGCCGGCCTTGTGCGATCACTGAAGTTCGCGATCGATAGGAATTTGCGGGCCGGGCGGCTGCCGCGCGGAATCTTGCTGCGGCGCCGAGCTCGCGGCCGGGGCCACCGAGGGTTCGGGCGGCGGCGCCGGGCGCGGCTCCAGCACCAGAGCCGGCGCGGTCTGCGCTCCCTCGAAAGTGCGCGGCCCGAGGATGCGATCGCTTATGCGGTAGGACGTCAGCACTTCCGGCCAGTCCCCCCACGTCGCTTCGATTTTGTCGTCGAAAATGATGCGCGCGAACTGCTTTTGCTGCAGCGCTGCGAACAGGCCGTGCACTGGACCGGCGGCGGTGCCGCGCACATCCCAGATGCCCATGCGGTGCAGGTACGTCCGCTTGCCGGCCAAGTGGGCATAAAACGGGTGGAAGGGCACGAGCACCTCGCCGGGGGCGCTGCGCAAAAGCGCGATGACCGCATCGCCGGCGGCGCGATCGGCCAAAGTGGGCACATGCGCCGCCGGCCGCAGCTCGCGCCCGCGGGCAAAAAGCGACGCCAGGAGCGCCAGAGGTCACGCCAGGCGAGGAACACGACTCGCCTCCGATCTTGTCGACATCATGTCGACATGTTATCGACGCGTTGTCGACAAACCTCACGGTTCGCTCAGCGCAGCCCGGGCCATCCGCCGTAGCCTCCGGCCTCGGAGGAGGGGCGATGCGCGGCGGATCACGGGCGACGATCGGACTGGCCCTGGTGGCGCTCCTCGCAGGGGGCGCCTGTTCGAGCACGGAGGGCGGGTCGGCCGACGCCGCCCCCACGCGCACCACGGTCGCGCCGGCCCGGCCCGTCACCGAGGCCCAGCTCCGGGCCTTCGCCGACGACCGCAGCCGCCCCCGCAAATCCGAGGCCGCCACCACTGCGGCGGTGCGTGGCTCACCAGAGCGTCGTCGGTTGAGTGGCACCGGGCCTCCTCGGATCACTGTCCAGCGTCGACCCCGAGTCGACCCCGACAGCATCGCACCCGGGAATGCCTAGCTGTCGGGCCGCTTCTCCACGATGTCGAGCCCCATCTCCCGCCACTGGCGCTCCAGCCGGGCCGCCGTCACCGGCGCTTTCCGCCGCAGCATCGCCAGGATCTCGCCCCGCTGTTCTGCTGTAACCACGATGGCACCCCCTCCACCTATCGGTGTTTGTGCTGGGCTGGCCCCTGTCGGTTTGCCGTATTCGGTGTTTCGGGGTTGGTCTGCCCGGTTTCTTAGGCTACCGGGGGGGGTGACTTGTACGGATTCACGGCGGGCTTCGTGGCCGTGACAGGGCACCCCCGACCACGAAGGACCTGCTGGCTTGTGCTGCCGGTGCGGCGTTGGCCGAGATCGGGGGCGGCGCACGAACGTCACCCCGTCACGGGTGTGCCAGATCCTCCGCGGGGTCGGCCGCCGCAACACCCACCGATGACATCGCCTTGTCGATCGGCAGGAGTCGGCGCCCGATCCATTCGGCGTGCGGTGCAGCCACCCGGAGGGGCGTCGGACCCGGCCGCCTCGTAGCCTTCAAGGTGTGGGGGACGACCTATACGGGCTGGCGCGGCAGGCGGCGGCGCCGTGGCGGTTCTCGCCGTTGTACGAGGATTGTGTGCAGGTGGCGGCCGTGTCGTTGTGGCTGTCGGAGGGGTCGGGTTTGTCGACGGGGGCTCGGGTGGTGCATGCCCGGCGGCGGGTGGTGGATGATCTGCGGCGCACGGTGGGGCGTCCGGGGACGGTGCGTCACGCTCAGCGGTCCTCGGAAGTGTCGTTGGACGGCTTCCCTGTCGACGTGTTCGGGGTGTGGGACTCAGAGTCGCTGTCGGTGCTGGTCGAGTCGTTTCGGCCGTCGGAGCGGGAGCGGTCGATTCTGTGGCGGTTGTTGGCGGGGTGGACGGCAACCGAGGTGGCCGCCGAGTTGGGGTTGACGGTGTCGCGGGTGTCCCAGTTGTTGCGTGAGTTGGGGCGGCGTCAGGACCGGTCGGACGGGTAGGTGCGTTCGGTCGGTGCTGGCCGGTGGACGTGGAGCGTGAACCCCTGTTCGACCCGTGTCAGCAGGTACATGTAGGCAGCCGGGTCGGTGTCGGCCAGTTCGGCGAGACGCCCGTACGGGTCGGGGCCGGTGATCGGGTCCGGTCCGGCGATCGAACCCCCGCTGTCGACCCAGTTGACGGTGCGGAACCTGCCCGACGTTTCGGCCCGGGCCTTGATCTTCTCCCCGCACACGTCACAGATGCGGGGGGCGGGGTCGACCGGCATCTGGACGGTCGACCCTTCCTGCCGCCAGTGGTCGTCCAGCCTGGCGGCCATCTTCGGGGCGGTCACCCGCAGGGTGGCGAGCAGTTCGCCCCTGATGGCCGCCCTCTCGTCGTCGTCGGTCGTGTCGGTCATCGGTTGCCTCCCTGGTCGGCGTCCAGACGGGCCATGAGCGCCCTGTATGCGGCGGGGTCGGCGTCCCGCAAGCTGAGCAGGTCGTGGGCCAGGCGGCGGTAGGCGTCGGGCTGCGAGCGTGACTGCATCTCGACCTGCAGCAGAGTCCGGGTGTGGCGGAGCGCGGCCGTGTC
>CALFML010000839.1 GCA_937879845.1 uncultured Myxococcales bacterium | reverse complement strand
CACGCCACGTTCAACGCAATGTACCCGCCGAGTTTGTCGCAGCATGTGGGGACCGCCGCCACCGCCCCCCGGCAGCCGGGGGCCGGCCAGGGCGCAGCGGCAGCTACTCCCGCCGATGAAGGATGATTCCCGCCTGACCCACGATGTAGACATCGCCGAAGCGCGAGCCCCAGATTCCGTACAGCGGATAGTCCTTTAGCATGGCGGCAGGCAGGTCCGGGTCCGGCGCCCACTGCCCATCCCCGGCCGAGCGCAGGACTACGCCGTTGTAGTTTGGCCCATCGGTGATCTGACCGACGGCCCACACATCCGCAGGACCCGAGCCCCACAGCCCGTAGATCGCCGGGGGATTCATCTTATCGAGCTCTCGTCGCCAGGCCGTGCCGGGGCCGCTGCAGCGGAAGATTCCGGAGTTGCTGCCGATGAAGTTGCGGCCGGAGGCGGCGTAGACGTTGGTCTTGCTGCTCGACCATACCGCGGTCAGCGTGCCTTGGTAGAGCGTGCCGGACTCGGGCTCGAACCGCTGCGGCGTCCAGCTGCCGTCGCCTGCCGAGTGCAGCACCAGGCCCGAGGTGCCGCCGCCCTGCGCGAAGGAGCCCACCGCCCACAGATCCGTCGGGTCTGACCCCCACAGTCCTAAAAGCGAGTGCTCGGCCGCGGCATACTCCGGCATCAGCTTGGTCTGGTTCCACTGCATGATGTTGGTTCCCCCGGTCATGTTGGCCGGAACCGAGCGGCCCGTCGCGCCGGCAAAATAGACACGGCTCGGCGACGCCATCCAGACCCGATGGAGGCTGCTGAAGGTCTCGCTAGGAATGCCGGGAACGACGCTCCAGCGGCCGTCTCCGGTTGAATGCAGGACGGCGCTCGACTCGACCGCGTATACGTCGCTCTTGGAGCTACCGAAGACCGACGTGAGCTCATTCATACGGCCGGTCTTCTGCTGCGTCCATACATCGTCGCCGGTAGAATGGAAGATGGTTCCATTTAAGCCGACCGCATAGATATCGTCCGGTCCGGAGGCCCAGACGGCATTGAACCGCAGCCCGCTGGCGGCGATGACCTGAGTCCATCCCGATTTGAACGCCAGGTCGGCTCTCGCCATATCGCTGCCGGCCATATCGGCGCCGGCGCTGACAAGATCGCCGCCGCTCAAATCGTCCGGAAGGGAATCGTCCGGTGCCTGGGTGCAACCGCTGACGATGGCGGCAAAAATCACCAGAGTGCGCGCTTGGTTCATCACCGATGTCTTTCGTTATCGTTCGCTGGGCGAGGTGCATACCGCGGGCTGGCCCCCAGGTCAACAGGAACGCGAAAGACTGAAAACGCGGCTCCGGTCGCCGCGCCGGATGCGTTGCTGCTGGCGCAGCGGCACGGCCCAGGCGCTGCTTGATGATCGGTTTGATGCTCGGTGGCAGCCGCTAATCAGGGAACGATTAAAACTAGGTTTTCGTCCTTGGACATCGCCCACACCTTGCCGGCCGCATCCCCACTGACCGCCACCAAATCGCCCCTGGACTTGATCGGTACCAAGCTGCAACGTCCGGTTCCGGTGAGCGGACAGCGCAGCACCGTTGCTCCGTCACCCACAACCCAGGCGTCGCTGTTGTTTAGCCAGATGGCGCGCAGGGCGGTGCTGCCCGCGTCATGAAGGACTTTCTGGCATAAGCTGATATCGGTTGTGGGAAAGCGCGAGATGCGCCCCCCTACGCCAACAAGCCAGACATACGGGCTCCCATTGCCATCTTTTTTTCGTACAACCATCTCCGGGAAGAAAAAGCAACTTTTAGGATCTATGTTCTTCTCCACAAGGGAAGACGAGCCGCCGTTGAGGCGGTACAGGGAAGTCGATACCCTCGCCCAAATCTCCGACTCTTTTCCGCTCTCAAGCCGCAAGGGGATGCTCGACGCCGACAGGCAGGGCTTTTCGGGGTTGATTATTTCCACTCCAGCCTTCCCACTGCCGCGGATGAAATAGTCGCAGGATGCGCCGCACGACTTGGCCGACTGACCGCCGATGACGACTTCCTCGCCGCGGACAAAGGCCGTCAGGATCTTATCCGGAAGGCCCTTGCTCGAAGAATCGATTTTCGCCACGCTCAAGGGCTGGGGGGGATCACAGTAACGGCCCTTGTGGCAGCGATAGATAGACCGCTTGTCTGCCGCCCAGAACTCCCCCGCTTCATCACCGCCGTAGCTAAGGAGCGTAGCCGGCTCCGCATGAGTATCGGCGATGCGCACGCCGACCGTGCACGCTACGGACGGCGTTCTGATGTCGGCCAAGCATGACCAGATCTCGCGGTTCTGAGTGAATACCCAGACCATTTCGCGGGTGCCCCACAGAGCATACGCCGGAGAGGAGAGCTCGACGCTGACCTGCTTGGCGGAACCCAGCGTCGCATAATGATACGTCAGCGTCTTGCTATTCGCGCTCCACATGGCGTTCGCGCTGAAGATGGGCGCCGCCGGGGTCGGCGTCTCCCCCTTCTGAACCGCTTCGCACGAACCATCCGGGCGGCAGACACGCGACTGGAACGTGGCCGTCACGGCCAGCGGTCGATCCAGGGTCAGCGCGCACTCCGGCGAGGCGCACGAGCACGCCCCTTCCCACGCATCCAGATCTTGATCAATGCCGCCTTCTTCCCCGACCAGGATGACCTGCTTGTTCTTGCCAAACTCGTGCGTGCAAGTCGTCTCCGAGCCTTTCCCTTCGCAGCGGAAGGTTTGGTCGCGGTCGTGGATGGAGCCGTTGCCCAGGACCGTCGTCTTCAGAACGCACTTGGGGTACTGCTCCGGATCGATCTCGATGACGGCCCGCAGCGCTTCACTGCCGACGGGATAAACCGGAATCGATTTGCTGCCCTCACTGATGCACTTTTCCGCATCGAGGCCCTTTACCGACAGCTCAAGCTGACCGTGCGAGTCGCTGGGAAGGTAGATCACAAACGGATTCGTCGGGTTGGCCGGAGTGACCGGCGCGAACGCGACACCGTCGAGCTTTGCGTTCACTACCGTGTTAAACAGCGACCCCCCCGGAGCATGAATCGTAACCAGCACCGGGATGCCGGGGTCGCCGCAGCTTGACAGCAACACTCCGCTCAAAAGAGTCGTCAAATAGGCAAGGAGAGAGAGCTCGTAACGTCGTATCCGCATGAAGTACCTCCTAGGGGATGGGAATCGTCAGCGCTGGCTGCAGCACATACGTGTCGTGCCCCGCCGCATCAAACCGCCGTGGCACCGTGAGTCCGGCCGCCAGCGCGGCCGTACCCGCGACGACGACTCCAGCGACAGTGGACCACAGCTGCCAGCGCCGGTGCAGGGGAACTTTCTCTTTGGCCGGAGGCGGCGGCACGCTGACCGTGACGATCGTGGTGCCCGGCGGCGGCGTGGTGGCAGCCGCCTGCTCGGCCTCCTTTAGGAAGCGCTGCACTCGCTCCCGTTTCTCGCTCTCTGCTTCCGGGGTCTGCGCCAGCGCCCGCCGCAGCGAGGTCGCGGCTTCGTGCGGCCGGCCGAGCTTATACTGCAAGCGGCCGATGTTGATAAGCAGCACCGCCGAGGGATGCAGCGCGTAGGCCCCCTGATATGCATCCAGGGCCTGCGGGTGATGGTTCGCCAGCGAGAAGGCGCGGGCCCGCACCATGAGCTCGCGGCAGACAGGATCTACGGCGCATTCGGCGGGTACATTGGCCGCCAGGTCCGCCTTGCCCAGAGCCGAAACCCGCGGCTTGCGCCGAGCCGGAGCACTCGGGTCGGCAAGCGCAGAGAGCGGCAGCAGCACCGCGAGCAGCCAAATACCTGCGCGGACGCAATCAGTCTTCAAGGATCTCATCGTTTCGGCCCTCCCCAGATGAACGAATTTTCTCTTTCGCCGCGGGAGCGGCAGTGCCATGGGTAGGCGCTGGGCCGTCCCGCGGGACGGTGCGGCTCCGCGGCGTGAACTTCTTCCCGGCCGTATGGTTAGCCGCAGGGCCCGCCGCGGTCGACCGCCGCTCGGTCTTCTTTATGGAACCCAGAGCGGTTGCGCGGGGCGCGGCGGAAAAAGAGCTCGCGCCGGCGAGCAATGCGGCCCCAGGGAGCGATGCCGCGCCGGCGGACGGCGCCAGGGACATCTCGGCGGAGAAATCCTCCCTGCTTTCCACCTGCGCCGGAGCGGTGTCAGCTTTGTCTTCCTGCCGCGGGGCCGGACTCCACGCTCCTTGATGGGCAGAGCTACTGAGCGCCGCGATCCCCAGCATCGCAATCCCGCTCAGCGCCACCGAACGAGCCGGCGCCCGCCAGCGCACGGCCCGCCGCACCGGCAAAGGACCAAGCCCTGCCCCCGAGGGCCGCGGCCTCTGCTGCCGCTGGAGCGGCAGCAACGCACTTTTGGCGAGCAGCGGTGCGCACATACCTTCCAGACTGGTCAACACCTCCGCCATATAGGGCCGGTCCTCGCGCTCCTTTCGGAGCAGCGCCGCAGTCAGAGCCGCGAGCTCCGCGGAAATTCCGGGAACTAGTGAGTCAAGCCGGGGCGGCGCACAGAACAGGTGCTGTCCCATGTACTCACCGGAGCTGCTGCCGAGGAATGGCCGGCGCCCGGCAAGCAGCTCAAACAGGACGACTCCCAGCGAATAGACATCGGCGCGCTCGTCCACCAGCGCCGCGCCGCGACACTGCTCCGGAGCCATGTAGGCCGGTGTACCGACGATCACATTGGTCCGGGTGCGCACCGCCGCCGCGTCCACCCACTGCGACAGCTTGGCGATTCCAAAGTCGAGGATCTTGACACGCTGGCCGTCGGTCGCCTCGGAGTCCGGAACCAGCATGATGTTTTCAGGCTTAAGGTCCGCTTCTGCAGTTTCCGTCGCTGAGCCAGCTGCTTGGGCTGCCTTGGGATCGATTGCGGATCGATTGGTGAAGCCCAAGGCAGCTACTTGGCTGGCTCACCCTTTCGTTTCTGTGCCTCCAGCAGCTCGACGAGCTTGGTCAGCGTCTCTTCGTCGAGGACCTTCAGCAGTGCCTCGGCGCTGAGCTTCGGGGACCCGTGGCTGTTATCCAGCCGGTCGAGCACCCGTGCCGTGGCAGCGTTGCTGACTGCGGCCGGCTGCGCGTAGTGCTTCTGAGTCATCGCAAACGACTGATGCCCCAGGCTCTCGGCTACGGCGTGTGACACCGCACCCGATTGCACTGCCAAGGTCGCCCACAGCCCCCGGAGGCTGTGCGTACAGACGAGCGGCACGCCTGCCTTGGCGCAGATCGTCCGCACCGTGCGGTGCATCGACTGGCGCGGACGCGGACGCCCGGTCAGCGCGCTGACCCCGAAGATCAGCTCGTCGGGACGCTTACCCTCGGCGAGCCGCAGCAGGTACGGGCTCAGCACGGCGGGGACTTCCAGGTGGCGGCGAGCGCTCTTGGTCTTGCCCTCATCGATCCACAGATAACGTGCGCTGTCGTCGAGGTCGCGGACCACGCGCTCCATGACCTCGCTGGTACGCAAGCCCATTGTCAGTGCGAGCAGTGCGCCGACTGCCAGAGGTTTGCTCCGCTCCTCAAACCACTGCAGCGCAGCCTCAGTAAACCGCCGGGCCTCTTCGATGCGCAGCTGCGGCTTGCCAGCCTTGACCTTACCGACGGGCGTGATGTCCTTGAAGGGATTGAGCCCGGCGTACCCGCGCTTGACCGCCCAGCCGAAGAAGAACTGTGCGGTCCACAGGTCGAAGCGCTGCGTAGCTGCACTGAGCGGCCGTCCAGTCTGACAGGACCTCTGCCTGGTATGGCTCTCGTACAAAGCGGCGGCTCGCCGAGCTGTCATGGCCGGGATGTCCTGCTCGAGCATCGGCTGGAAGAAACGGCGCAGACGCATGGTCTGATGCTGGGCAGACTTCAACTTGCACGATCCGCTGCGCACCTTCTCTTGCTCCCAGTCCACCAGCACGTCAGCCAGTTTTCTCGACGCTGGAAGATCGACCTCTTTGGCAAACTGAGCTTTCAGCTTCAGGGCTTCCTCTCGGCTGGCGCAGAAGAAGGACTTCCGCTTGCCTTGCTCGACGACAACGATTCGCCATCTGCTCTTCTCCTGGTATGGCCCCACGACCCGGGGCGGCTCTTTTCTCCGCATCGCTGCTCTCCTCGAAAATGGGGGAGTTCAGCGGTGTGAGGTGCTTGCGGGGCGGAATGTACTACAAGTCATCAGATGTGTTGCTGGCCTGGCCTCAGTACCGTCGAGAAATAGTTGGCAGTGCGTGGAAGTCGATGCCGCGCAGATCCTTATACGGCAGAAAGCCGAGCTGGCGGGCCAGATCGATCTGGCGACGGCAAGAGTCGAGCACAATCGCCGCGAGCTTCGCCGGGGTCTGCCTCACGGAAAGCGCGCTGGCCTGGGGGACGCTATCCTCGTCGCCATCGTCGGCGAAGCGCGCCGAGCCGACCGAGCGTGGGAAGAAGACGATAGAGAGCGCGCCCGACATCGCAGCCGCCAGCAGTGCGGCAAGCGGCCAGGAGCGATACCCATTGGCCCTTATCGTGCCGCAGGATGCCGCGGGGGCTGTGGTCTTAATCCTTGGTGCTCGGCAAGCCCGAGCGCCGTCTGTAGGCCAAGTGAGGGCGACGTTTAACCGCGATGGACGATAGCCCAGTCGGAAAAGCGTCCAAAAATTCCCCCCTCCGTCGAGTAAGCCGGGGGAAAAATTGGCGATCTCGTCGGCGGCGCGCGTCGTGCCTCGGTCTCGTTCGATGACCTCACCAGCGGCAGAGTCGCGATGAGGCCGTCGGCTGCGCCGCTGCGCCCATATGTTCATCCACTCGCATTGACAACCTGAGTGCCAGCGACGGCGAATATAGCGTACCGGTAGCCAGTCGGCGAACGCTGCGATGACCCGCGAGCGATACAGCTCAGCGCGAATGACTATCGAGCGCCGATTGGCGGACCTTGCTGTTCCCACTGCCGCAGTCGGCGATCTCCGACGACAGATTGCATTTGAGGAGCACATGGGGACACGTTCGCGCAACACGACCGGGCACCGAGCGCATGAGCGGCGCCATCGTGACTCGTGGCGTCCGCGCAACCTCGCTCGGTCATCGGAAAGATTGCCGGCCCGCCTCGACGGATCGGCTCTCGCTACCAATGAGGATGGGTTAGGAAAGCACCGATGATAGGATGTACCGATGCGCCCTATGGGGAACGGTTACGGCAACACAACCGGGCACCATGCACATGAAAGGGCGTTGTCATGACCCGTTGCATCCACGCAAGCTCACTTGGTCAGCAGAATGATTGTCTGCCTGGCTCGTCGGCTCGATTCTCCCTGTTGCCAATGCAGCATAAGACCATTGACCATCGCCAAAACGAATACCTATAAGGCCAGGAGAACGCTTTGGGCAAGCGAGACAATGGCCAGGCGCTAGCCCAGCCTAGCGTCTTACTAAGAGTATGGTGGCCAAGACTGCCCAAACAGCCAGAATAACAGTGAGTGCGATCCACGGTAAGGTGAACGGCGACTTGACCAATAATGAGCCCGCAGCCCGCTGTATCGTCGGCTCAGATGTTTTAAGCACAGTCGGGCCGTCTACCTTCATTGGCACC
>CALFML010000838.1 GCA_937879845.1 uncultured Myxococcales bacterium | reverse complement strand
ACGAGATACATTGGCGTGACTGGAGTTCAGACGTGTGCTCTTCCGATCTTGCGCATCGCTGCTCTTCATCGTCCTTCTGGGGCTCGTGCTGGGCCGGAGTAACGGCCAGGCGGGGGGCGCGCACGCCGGGCCTGCCTCTTCCGGACGCGGCCGCGGGCCGGTGGTCATCGGGCTGTCGTTTGACACCTTGAAGGAAGAGCGCTGGCAGCGCGATCGCGCCGTCTTCGTCGCCCGCAGCCGCGAGCTAGGGGCGACCGTCATCGATCTGTCGGCCAACAGCAACGACACGCAGCAGGTGCGCGACGTGGAGTCGCTGCTCACGAGCCAGGTCTCGGTGCTGGTCATCGTGCCGCACAACGGGGCGGCGATGGCCAAGGCGGTGGGTCTGGCCCACGCCGCCGGGATCCCGGTCATCGCCTACGATCGGCTCATCCCCGACTGCGATCTGGACTTTTACATCACCTTCGACGCGGTCAAGGTCGGGGCGGTGCAGGCGCAGTATCTGGTCGATCATCTGCCGACGCCGGGACACGGACGGATCGTGCGCATGCATGGGGCCAAGACCGATCACAACTCGCATCTAATGAAGCAAGGGCAGGACAAGGTCTTGGAACCGCTCATCGCCCGCGGCGACATCGTCGTCACCCACGAGGACTGGGTCGATGAGTGGAAGCCGGAGAACGCCAAGCGGATCGTCAACGCCGCCCTGTCGCGCGCCCAGGCGGGGGAGGCCGGACCGGCCGGCGCGGCAGGCGGGACGCAGCCCGGCGGAGCTCTTGGCATCTCCGCCATCCTGGCTCCCAACGACGGCACCGCCGGCGGCGCGGCGCAGGCCCTGAGCGAAGAGGGGCTGTCGGGACAAGTCGTGCTCACCGGTCAGGACGCCGAGCTGGCCGCCTGCCAGCGCATCCTCGCCGGGACGCAGACGATGACGGTGTATAAGCCGCTGTCCAAGCTGGCGACGCGCGCGGCGGAGATCGCCGTGGCGCTGGCCATCGGCAAGCCGGTCGTCGCCCGCGCCGAGATCGACAACGGCAAGACCCTGGTGCCGGCGATCTTCATCGATGTCATCCCCGTCGATAAAGACAACCTGATCGCCACGGTGGTCAAGGACGGCTTCCACTCGCTGCAAGCCGTCCGCGGGCGCTAGCCGTGAAGGGAGCTGCGGCGGCGGAGCCCGCGCCCGACCGGACCGACGCTGCAATGCCGGCGCCGGCGCCCGTTTTGGAGCTGCGCGGGGTGAGCAAGCGCTTCTCCGGCATCACCGCCCTTTCCGGCGTCGACTTTGCCCTTCATCCCGGCGAGATTCACGCCTTGTGCGGCGAAAACGGCGCCGGCAAATCGACGCTGATTAAGCTCCTCTCCGGGCTGCATCCGGCGGGCAGCTTCAGCGGCGAGTACCTGCTGCACGGGACGCCGGCGCGCTTTACTTCGCTGCGCGATGCGGCGCGCGCCGGGATCGCGGTCATCTACCAGGAGCTGGTGCTGGTCGAGACGATGTCCGTAGCGGAGAACCTGTTTCTCGGGCGCGAGCCGCGCGGCGGGCCGTTTGGCTGGTTCGTCGACACGGAGCGGCTGCATGCCGAGGCGCGGCTTATGCTCGGCCGGCTCGGGGTGAGCCTGGATCCGAGTCGGCTCGTGAGCACGCTCGGCGTCGGGCAGAAGCAGCTCTTGGAGATCGCCAAGGCGCTCGATCAGACGGCGCGGAAGGCGGCGCCGCCGCTTCCCGCCGCCGCCCCCCGCCGTCCGGCCGAGAGCCCCGCGGCGCCGTCGCGGCCGGGCCCTCAGGTGCTGATCCTCGATGAGCCGACCGCCGCCCTCAGCGAGCCGGAGATCGCCATCCTGCTCGCTCTTCTGCCCGAGCTGCGCGCCCAGGGCATCGCCATCATCTACATCTCCCACAAGCTCGACGAGGTGTTCGCGCTGGCCGATCGGGTGACGGTGCTGCGCGACGGGCACAGCGTCTTTTGCGCCGCCTCGCACCGCACCTCGCCGGCTGAGGTCATCCGCCACATGGTGGGGCGCGAGCTCGCCGAGCTGTATCCCCGCCGCCCTGCGCCCGTCGCTGCTGCCGCGGCGCCCGGGGCCGTCCGGCCGCTCTTGCAGGTCCGCGGGCTCACCGTGGCGCCGCGCCGCGGCACGCCGCCGCGCCTGCGCGAGCTCGACTTCGCCGTGCACCCGGGCGAGGTTGTCGGCGTCTACGGCCTCATGGGCGCCGGCCGGAGCGAGCTGCTGCTGCACCTGTTCGGCGCCTGGGGGGCGCGAGTCGCCGGCGAGGTCCTGCTCGACGGCCAGCCGCTGCCGCCGCCCGGCTCGCCCGCCGCCTCGCTGCGCCGCGGCCTGGTGCTGGTCGGCGAGGAGCGGCGCCGCCAGGGGCTGGTCATGGACGCCTCGATCCAGTTCAACCTCTCGCTGGCGTCGCTGCGCGCCCTCATGCACCGCGGCCTAGTCGATGAGGAAAAAGAGACCCGGCGCAATCAGGGCGTCGCCGCCCGCCTGCGCATCAAGGCGACCGGTCTCGACGCCGCGGTGCGCGGGCTGTCGGGCGGCAACCAGCAGAAGGTCGTGCTCGGGCGGGCGCTGCTCACCGCGCCGCGGGTGATCCTTTTGGATGAGCCGACGCGCGGCATCGATGTCGGCGCGAAGCTTGAGATCTATGAGCTTATAAACGAGCTGTCCGCCGCCGGGCTCGCGGTGCTGCTGGTCTCGTCGGAGCTGCCGGAGCTTCTGGGTCTTAGCGACCGGCTCTTGGTGCTCGGCGGCGGCAAGCTGCGCGGCGATTTTCCGCGCGCGGCGGCCACCCCGGAGGCGCTTCTGCGCGCCGCCCTGCCGACCCCCGGCAGCGAGCCCGAACACCCCGGCGGGCTGGTCGCCGCCGCCTCACCCTCCGCAGCTCTGGTGACGCCATGAACGAGTCCTTGCAGTGGCGCGACCTGTCCCTGTTCGCCGTCCTTTTGCTCATCGGGACCTTCTTCGCCCTCGCCGCCCCGCAGTACCTGTCGGCGCGCAACCTGAGCATGCTGATCATCGAGTTCTCGATAACCAGCGTCCTGGCGCTCGGCATGCTGCTTGTGATCCTGCCCGGACATATCGATCTGTCGGCGGGCAGCGGCGTCGGGCTCATCGGCGGCGTCGCCAGCGTGCTCATCATGCGGCTGCACGTCCCGGCCCCGCTGGCGCTGCTCGCCGGGCTGCTCTTGGCGCTCGTGGTGTGGCGGGCGATGGGCGCGCTCATCGTCTCGCAGGGAATCCCGGCGTTCATCATCACGCTCGGCGGGCTCCTGACCTGCAAGGGGCTGTTCTGGCTGGTCATCCGCAACACCACGATTCCGGTGGCTCCCGGCGGCCGGCCGAACCTGTTTTCGATCCTGACGACCTACTACCTGCCGCCGCTGCCAAGCTACCTTCTGGGGGCGGCGGTGATCGCCGCGCTCGGGGCGGCGCGCTTTCGCGCCTTCGGGCTCGGCAAGCGGCGCAGCGGCGGCGTCGATGCGGAGCTGCACTTTCTCCGCTGGCTGGTGACGGCGCAGGCGATCGCGCTTTTGGTCCTTATCTGCGCGCAGTTCCGCGGGCTGCCGCTGCCGGCGCTGATCTTGGCGAGCGTGGCGTTTTTGGTACACGTCCTGACGCAGCACACCCCGCTCGGGCGGTCGCTTTACGCCATCGGCGGCAACGAGGAAGCGGCCTTCCTGTCGGGCATTCCCGTCGGCAAGACGGTGATCGCGGCGTTCACCCTGATGGGGGGGCTCGTGGCCGTGACCGGATTTTTGCAGACCGCCTACGCCGGCGCCTCGACCACCACGGTCGGTGAGCTGATGGAGCTCGACGCCGTCGCCGCCTGCGTCATCGGCGGGGCGAGCCTGCGCGGCGGCCGCGGCACGGCGTTCGGGGTGCTGCTCGGGGGACTTATCATGGCGGCGCTGCTCAACGGCATGTCGCTTTTGGCGGTGCCGCCGGAGGCGCGGTTCATCGCCCGCGGCGTGGTGCTGGCGCTCGCCGCCTGGCTCGACGTGCGCCTGGCGCGCCTATAATACAGGCGGCACTGAGATTTGTCCGCTGCGTTTATCCGCGCGGGAAGCGCGCGGCGGGGGGGAGGCTCCGCCGGCTTTGCCGGTAGAGGGGGCACGGGCAAGTGCCCCTGTATAGGAAGACCGAGCTAGGTCGCGCGGGCCAAGCCCGCTTCTTTACGCAAGATCGCGTCGAGGAGGAAGAACAGCGCGAACAGGCCGTCTTCGGCCGTGCTCTTGCCGCTCTCCGCGTCCTGCACCGCTTGGCGGAAGCGCAGGTAGCGATCGACCGGCAGACCCAGGACCAGGCCCCGCCACGCCGGTCCTTCGTCGGGCTCGCGCGTGGCGTCGGCGGCGGTGAGGGCGTAAAAGATGCCGGCGGCGCGGCGCACCGCGGGGGTGAACTGGCCGGCGTGCAGCAGCCGCTCGACATCCAGGAGCTGGGTGCGCATCGAGCCCGGCGGCAGCAGCTGGCTCATGAAGACTTCGCGCAGGCTGTCGCTGCGGCCGCTGGCGTGGCGGGAAGACGGCGGCGGCCGTGAGCCTTCGGAGACGGTCGGCACCGGCGAGGCGTTGGCGCTTTGGCTGATCCCGGCCGGCGGCACCTCGCTTGTAAACTCCACGCGCCCGCGCTGGCCCGACGGCGCCATGCGGCGCAGCAGCGGATCGTCCTGCACCTGGACATCGCTGCGCACCGGGATGACGTGCATCGGGATGGTGGACTCGACCGGCGGCTCGGGGCCGCCCGCGGGACCGTCGACGGTATAGCTCTCCGCAGCCGGGACGCTGGACGGCGGGACGCTGCCTTGCAGGGCCGTTCCCGACGGTGCGATCGCCGGGGCGCTGGGAGCCAGCGGGCCGTCGACCGGCGCGCTGGCGGCCAGGGCGCTGGCCGGGGCCGCGCCGGTCATCGGGATGCTCGAAGCGGCGACGCTGGACGGCGGGATGCTGGCCTGGGCGGCAGGGGAGGGGATGCTGGCGGCGGCCACCGGCGAGGCGGCGCCGGCCGATGGAACGCTGGCGGCGGCCGGCTCGCTCGTGCGCGACAGATCGCTGTGCGGTCCATCGGAGGTGTAGCGGCTGGCGAGCACGATGAGTGCGCGCTGCGCCTCCTGCGTCGCCAGCAGCCGGCGGTTTGTCACCATGTCGCTGGCGTACGCCGCTTCCATGCGCTGGCTGTAGCTGCCCGGCAGAAGCTCCGGCCGTCGCTTGAGGGTGGTCTCCAGCGCCCGGCTGGCCAGCGCGCGGAACGACTCGAACACGCCGTGTCCGACGTGAGCGACCATCGCGAAGCTCGGCGCCTGGGTGATATTGAGGCCCGCCTCCAGCTCGCCCACCGACAGCGAGTCCGGCACGTCGCGCTTGTTCCAGGCCAGGACCAGCGGCACATCGGCGAGCTTGAGGTTTAGCTCAAGGAGGCAGTTGCGCAGCTCTTCCAGCGCCTGGATGTTGTCGCGCTCGCGGCCTTTGCGGCTGTCGGCGATGAACAGCACGCCGTCGACCCCGGCCAGGAGCGCCCGCCGGGTGGCATCGTTTTGCACGCTGCCGGCCGCGGCGTAGATCTGCATGTGGATCGTGACGCCCAGGAGCTTGGCCGGCGGCGACGGATAGAAGTCGAAAAACAGCGTCCGATCGGTGCCGGTATTGACCGAGACGAGCTGTCCACGCACGTCCGGGCGCAGCACCCGGTACAGGTAGTTGAGTGCCGAGGTCTTCCCTGCCGAGGCGGGCCCGAAAAAGACGAGCTTCAGGTGGACTTCTCGGGGCTGAGAGTAAGGCTGCGCCACAACTTAGCAATTTATCATAAGAGTCAGCCGGCGCGGCGTAATTTGCAAACCCCTGCGCGGCCCCAGGTTTTTTGGACTGCTTGGACCTTTTGGAGTTTGGCGCGGCTTGCGATTAGCCCAAATGGAGCGGCATAAACCGGAGAGCCGAGCCGCGATCTCGTGGCGCGCCGCGCGAGCGATCGCGATAGGCCGGCTATGGGCCTGGTGATGGGCCTGGTGATGGGCCTAGTGATGGGCCTAGTGATAGGCCCGGCGGGCGCGCAATGCTCCTAGGGCAGTCCTATTTGGTGGATCGCCAAGCGATGCTTAGCCGATGATAAGGCTCGGACCTTCATAGAACGTAGGAGCGGGTCATGGCTTTACAACGGGCAGGGCGGCATGAAAGTGCGCGGCCCAGGCTCGACCGGGTGGCGATCGGCACGCTGCTCGTGCTCGGACTGGGGCTTTCGGGCTGCGGCAAAAACGGGATCGCCGGAGAGCTTGAAGTCTTTAAGGAAGGCGGGCGCAAGGTCGCGGAGTTTAGCGACATCGACGCCGCGCCCCTGGAGGCGAAAAAGTGCCAGGCCGGCACGATCGATAGCGTGGCGGCGCTCCTGTGCGAATACAAAACCCCGGAGGCCGTGACCAAAGGTCAAGCCGCCGCCGAGAGCTGGTTTGGCGAGACCAGCACGGCGCTCGTCCTGCGCCGCGAGCTTTTGATTCTGGCGCTGTCGGATCGCAGCCACGTCGATCCGAACGGCAAAGCGATCTCGGCGATCGCCAAGATCTTCCGCCGCGTCAACAAGCGCTGAGCAGGCCCGCCGCCGGGCCGTCCTTCCCGCCGCTAATCCATAATCAGGCTGGGGTTACTGCGCACGCGGCGCGGGCGCGTCTCCGCGTGGCCTTGGGCGAGCGGGATGAGCAGCAGCAGGAACATAAACGACAGGATCATCCCCAGGCCGAACAGGCCCGTGTAGCCGAGCTGCGTCGCCAGAGCGCCGGCGAGCAGCCGGCCCGGCATCTTGCCGACAAGCTCGATGCAGGCAAGCAGCGTATAGTGCGCCGCCCCGATCGTGGGATCGACGCGCGACATCATGAAGGCGAACATCGTCGTGGTGAGCGCCCCGGCGCAGAAGTGCTCGACCGTCGTCACCAAGATCACCGCCGCCGGCGAGGGCGGTGACAGCTCCGACAGGTACCACGGCCCGCTCATGCTGATCGAGCGCAAGACGCCGGTGACCCCGACCGCCACCAGCAGCGGCCACCTGTACGCCAGATAGCCGCCGAGCAGCGAGCCGACGATCGAGGCGCACAAGCCGTAGGTGCTGACCCACTTTGCGATCTGGGGGATGGTGAAGTGGTGGTCGATGAGGAACGGCTTGAACATGGCATCGACCATGCCTTCGCCGATCTTATAAGTGCCGACGAACAGGACGAGCCACAGGGCGCCGGGCGTGCGCAGGGAGCGCAGCATCTGCCGCAGCACCTCGCCGAGCGAGCTGCGCGCCTCCTGCGTCTCGATGGCCACCGGCGGCTCGCGCAGCGGCAGCACCACGACCGCCACGAGCACGATGAGGCCGGCGATGATGCACAGGATGCCGCCCCAGCCCAAGGTCAGGTAGGTCCGCGCCAGCAGCAAGCTGCCGACGATCATGCCGCCCTTGAAGCCGACCACCTGGGCGATGTTGGCCAGGCCCAGATCCTGGCCCTTTATGGTGTCGACCGCCAGCCCGTCCACCGCGATGTCCTGGGTCGCCGAGAACAGGTTTAGCAGCAGCAGCAGCCCGACCAGCACCTCCAGGCTGCGGCTCGGCGGAAACATCGCCGTGAGCAGGCACGTCACGGCCAAAAGGAGCTGCATGCTGACGATCCAGGTCTTGCGCCGGCCGAAGCGCTCGGAGCCGTAGCGTTCGACAAGGGGCGCCCAGAGCGCCTTTATCCACCACGGCAGGGTCAAAAGGTAGGCGAAGCTGATCTTGTTCAGCGACAGGCCGGCCTGGCGCAGGAACGCCGACATCTCGTTCTGGAATCCGAAGGGCAGGCCCTGCGCGAAGTACAGAAAGAAGAGCAGCGCCAGGCTGCGCCGCTTTGAGATGTCGGCCACCTGATCATCATACTGCCGCACCCTCAAAAGCGGCTACGGCGGCTTGGCGCCCGCCGCCCAGCCCGGCGGCGCGTCGCATCTACGCCTAGAGACGGAGCGCTGCC
>CALFML010000837.1 GCA_937879845.1 uncultured Myxococcales bacterium | reverse complement strand
CCTTAGTCTCATGCACCGGCCCCATGCGAAACCCGCCGGCGATGTTGACCAGCACATCGACGCCGCCGAGCTCCGCCGCCACCCGCTCGCCGAGCGCCACCGCCGCCGCGTGCTGCATCAGGTCGGCCGGGTAGGTGCGCAGGCGTCCGGCCGGCAGGGCCAGCGACTCCTTGAGCGCGCCAAGCCGCGGCTCATCGGCATCGGTGAGCGCCAGCACTGCCCCCTGCGCGGCGAACCCTCGCGCCACCGCCTGCCCGAGGTTGCCGGCCGCACCGGTAATCAAAACAACGCGCGGATCCATGGTCTTCCCTCCTCTGCTCCCCGGCTCGCGGGCCTCGGCTCAGGCGGACGGCTGGGTCGACCGCTTGCCCCAGTCCGACGCCACGCAGTAGCGCAAAAGGGTCTCGAAGTACTCGCGCACGCTCGGCACCTGCAGGCCGGCGGCGCGGAGATCACGGCGCGCGTTGGTGGTGTCAAACGACGCGCGGTAGTTCAGATACGGCACGTAGACGCGGCCCGAGTCGAGGACCCGCCGCCGCTTGCCGCGGAACAGCAGCTGCAGGATCGGCCGCACGTAGCGATCGTAAGAGGCGGTCGGCATAAAAAGCGGCTTGTAGACATTGAAGAAGCGCGCCGCATCCTCCATGGCCGCGCCGATGGTGATCTGCTGCTCCGGCCCCGCTGCCAGGTGGTAGCACTGGCCCAGGGCGCCGGGCAGGCGGCCGAGCTCCCAGATGGCGTCCACGACATAGTCCACCGGCACCAGATCCACAAGACCGCCGCGCGAGGCGGGAACGATTGGGATGAGGCCGCGGGCGAAGATCTTCAGCGGCCAGTACATCACCTTGAAGCTCGAGGTGTAGCCGCTCTTGGAGTTGCCGACGATGATGCTCGGACGAAAGAGGGTGGCCGGCAGCGGTGGCTGGGAGCCGCCGGGTTTCATCAGGGCGCGGACCAGCGCTTCGGCGGCGCACTTGGTCTGCTCGTAGGTGTTATTGAACTGCTGGCCGCACTCTAGCTCGTCTTCGGTCACGCGGCCGCTGCGCTGGCCGGCGACGTACGCCGTGCCGATGTAGCAGAAGCGCTGCAGCCGCCCGTGGCGCTGCGCCGCCTGTCCGAGCTCCAAGATGGTGCGGGTGCCCTCGACGTTGATGCGCTGGGCCTCGGCAAGCGGCATGTCGAAGCGGACGGTGGCGGCGCCGTGATAGATGTAGGCGCAGCGGGCGGCCAGGCGGTCAAACTCCGCCTCCGCTAGACCCAGACGCGGCTTTGTGATGTCGCCGCGCAGCGCCCGCACTCGCTCCCGCCGCGGATCGCTCGCCGGCAGCGGGCTGCTCGAGTCCAAAAGCTCAACCAGCCGGGCATCGGCGGCCGCCTGGGCCTGCTCCGCGGTGAGGGCGGCAGCGGCGCCGGGATCGTGCTTGCCGCCGCGGCCGTGGCGACCGCCCTCGCTGCCTTCGCGAATGAGGCAGACGATGTCGTAGGGAAGCGGGAGCTCGGTCATGAGCTTCCAAAGAAGCTCGCGGCCCAGAAATCCCGTTGCTCCGGTCAGCACTACTACGTCGCGGTCGCCGCTCTCCATCGTGATCCTTCCTGCTTCAGCCCTGCTTCAGCGGTCTGACGCGCCGGCCCTGGTCTTTCCACGTTGGCCCTGCCGAGGAATACGGCGGCGCTGCGGCCTGCCGCCTCGGTCGCTGAGGCGGCGCCAGTATACTGATTCCGTCTTCGCTGGCGCGGCTTTTTGCAGGGCCGGTCCGGATGCGGATATAGGCCAAGCGGCGGGCGGCCAGATGACCGGGATGACCGAGACGGCCGCGGTCAGTGCAGACGCCAGCCCAAGAGCGCGGCGGCGGCGGCCAGGCAGACAAGCGCGATCCACAAAAGACGACGGCGCGGTCGAGCGGCCGGCGCGGCGAGCGGCAGCCCGAGCTGCGCCTGGGCGCTCTGGGTGAGGCCCGGCAGCGCCGGCTGGGCCTTGAGCACACGGGCCTGGCCGAGCCGGTGCAGTCGACGATCGACTTCTTTGAGCGCGTCGCTCTCGGACCGGCACGGGATGCAGTCCCCAAGGTGCGCAGCCACCGCAGCGGCATGCGCTGCTTCAGGCGCGGGCAGCTGCCTTCTTGCTTCGGCGCAGGTCATTCAAGGCTCCGGGAGACAGCAGGAGGCGCGACTCACGACTGACAAACTCGTCTTCGACCAGGTCGCGCTGCAGCGCCCGGCGCATCAGCTTCATGCCGTGGCTCAGCCAGAAGCGGCACGTCTGCTCGCGGCAGCCCAGGAGCTCCGCCACCTCGGTGATGGAGCGGCCCTGCATCGCGACCAGCATCAAGGTAATCCGGGTCTCGGTCGGCAGCTGGGCGAGAACCTGCGCCGTGCGCTGCAGCTGCGCCGGCTCGCCTGCCGGTCCGGTGCCAGCGGCGCTGGTGCGCGACGCCGGCGCGGGGCTGGAGCTGGCGCTTGCCGGCGAACCGGCAGCAGCGGCGACGCCCGGCGGGCTGCCGGGCCCGACCAGCTCCGAACCCGACAGGGCGCTCTCCGGCTCGCGCACCACCGGCCAGCCATCATGGCTGAGACCGCGACCCACGCCTGCCGCTGAGAGCGCCTGCAGCCGCGCTACCGCCAGGCTCACGACCTGCCGATCGAGCCAGCGGACAAGACTCGGCGCATCGGTCGGCTCCCCTGATGGGGCCTCCGTCTGCGGCGGCGCAGCAGCTGCGGCACTGGGCAGCGCCTGGGCCCGGCGGATCGCCTGCGCCAGCGCCTCGAGCACCACCTGGCGCGCCGCGGCTTCGTCATCTAGGAGCTGCACGGCGGAGCCGAACAGGTGCTCCCGGTGCTGCAGAACCCGCTCCACAGGCGACGGCGCCAAAGCGGCCGCATTTTTCGCTGCGGCGCTTGGGAAAAGCCACGCCCACAGGCGTCCTACCAGGGTGAACAGCTTCGACAAGGAAAGTATCGTTAAGGTTATTCGCCCGAGGGCTGCTTGTCTAGCTTGGCCTTGATGGCGGCCAGACGGGCATCAAGTTCTTGGTCTTTTTCCGAACGCCCGGCACCACTGCTTGCGGCAGGGCCGGCCGCGAGCAGGCGATCGAAGCGCTCGCTTGTCTGGCGGTCCTTGTCGTCCTGCAGACCCTGGTGCATCTCGGGGAGGAGCTCGGCCATCGCCTGCGCCTGCTCCTCCTGCGTCTCAATCTGCGAGACCAGGGAGTTGAAGCGATCAAACGCCGTCCCCTCGGGACTTGCCGCCTGCTTGGCGGCGCGGGCGCGCGCTTTGAGCGCCTCCCGCTTGCCCTTTACCTCGGCCAGCTTCTCATTGCCGGACTTGAGCTGCGCCGCCAGCTTGGCGGTAAGCTGCGAGTGCTCGGCGAGGGTCTTTTCCACCGCGTTGAGCTTGACCTCCATCTCATCGCGCCGGCGCAGCGCCTCTTTGGCCAGCTCATCGTCGCCCGCCTGCACCGCCCGCTCGGCGTGCTCCTGCCACTTTTGCACCGCCCGGTATTCCTCATCGACTTTTTTCTGCGTCAGCTTCTCCCGCGCCAGCTGATCGCGCAGCTCCAGGCGGAGCTTCTTGAGCTCGTCCTCCATCTCTTCGATGAGCAGGTCGATCTCCTTAGCCGGATCGCTAAGCTTATCGACCGCCGAGTTGAGGTTGGACTTGATGAGGTTCGAGAGTCGCCCGAGGATGGACATGCAGCTAGTGTAGCAAAACTTGCGGCAGCTGCCGCCCTGCGGAGAAAACCTACTTCGCTTCTTGGAAGCCGATGTCGTAGAGATTCCCGCGCGGACGACCGGCGGAGAAGTAGTCGTCTTTAATCGACATATTACTGTCCGGCATACCCTTATTGATACAGCAAGTGTCGTTTATCGAATTTGTCGTCAGAGTGGGATCGCCACCGGATTTGTATCCGCCATCAAGCTCGACCTCAGTGGCTACCGTGACGTTGCGCGCAGACTGGGGACTGCAGCCCGATATCTGCGTAGCGCCAATGTTCTGCGCCACGATCGAATCAGAAATAACCACAGGTGTGTCACACATCACACCGAGAATATTATTAGCAATAGTATTGAATGCAAACAGACCGTCAGCATTACCTGCGATCCTCATTCCGTGGAAATCTGGGTTACCTCCATTGTTAATGATAGCATTATTTACAATACGATGACCTAAGCCGCCAACAATATACAATCCATATCCAGAAGTGTTAGTTATTTTTGTTTTTTCTACAGTGGCCTTAGCACACATGTTTGCATAGATACCACCCGTTGGTTTAGCCAGCTGACTTGAAATCAATACACTTTGGGCATAGAGAATGCCCGATCCATTGCACTGAATAGCCGGCTGATTAGCATTGTTCGTTACCGAGAGTCCAACCAGTGTTACTTGAGCACCACCGGTGACCGTCACGCCGTTGATGACAGCCTGCTGCATCGTAAAGGGGACATCGCGTCCTGGGCCAATGATGACCAGCCGCTGACCGCTAGTGCTTACATTTATAGCCTGATACATGTGAACCGCATCACCGCCGGTGCCCTTCAGAGAAATATATGAGAGGGGCTTCGGCGCAGCCAATGCCTGCGTAATCTGGCAATAGGGATTTCCCGATGTGCCGTCTCCTACATTGCAGTTGGCGAAATTATTATTAACAAATGCTACGTCTGCTGCTTTAACGCATTCTCCAATATTAGCGAGCGTATCATTTGTTGCAAGAAGGCTTGCATCCAACTTGCAGATATTACTTCCTGGGCATTGGCTATTGTTCGTACAGCCCTTGCAAATATTATCCGTCTGATCGCAGAAGGTCTTACCCGGACGCGTGCAGTCACCATTCATTCGGCACTCGGCGCAATGTCCGCTGATACACAGTTTGCGATTTAAAGGATCTACTTGTTCTGTGTTCCAAGTAGCGCACTGCTGATCACCCATCGCAGCATTGGTTGTCGAACAAGCTACGCAGATATTATTGGCCAAGTCGCAGACTGGCATGGTATTGTCGCGACAATTAGCAGATTTAGTGCAGCGCCCGAGGTCTGCTTCTTCACAGCAGCCTTGTTTTGTGTTACAGCTGAAATTAGCTCCTAACGATTCACATATCGATGGGTTCTTATTACAATTAAAGGTATTATCTCGTGTTAGAGATCCGAATAAAGAAGTATCCCCTCCTCCGGCTGGCGTATCCGGATTATTGATCATAGGCGACATCGCGCAGCGCAGATTCTCCAAGTTCGGCGACGTCGCATCGCAGCTGCCCGAGAGACCGATGAGAATGCAAGCTAGCCAAAGAGAATTCCGCATGTTGGGTTTCCTTCGTTCGCCTACGGTCAATAATGAAATAAGAGGATCCGTAGATCCCGGTTAAGCTAGAACGCGCCGTCGGCGCTCAGCCCGATGCCGGAGCCGAGCAGACCCATGGAGAGCCGGCGCAGCGCCGCTGCCTTTTTCTTCGGAGCCGGCACCGGAGCGGCTGGCGCCTGCTGCTCCTTCGGAGTCGGCTCGCTTGTAGAAGGGCCGCTCGGAAGCGGTTTTTGGACTTGAACCGCGCGGCCAGGAATGGCGATCGCCACCATTCCCAGGATCGACACAGCAGCCCCGCCGGCAACAAGGCCCACACCCAGGCCTCCCGTATTAAAGACCGTATCGCACTTGGTCTGTCCTCCCGGCGGGGCATCCGTGCACCGCCCGTCCAGGTACAGCGCTCGCCCGCCGAAGCCCAACGTCACCGCCCCGACCACCAGTGCCGCGATCCCCAGGCCGACCCGCCAGCGCGGCCGCGGCTGGCGCTCCGTGACCAGGATCACCCGGTCGTCCTGGCCGACGGTGAGGCGCAGGGTCACGGAGGTCTTCTGAGCCTCGATGACGTTGACCGATTCTTGCTTGGAACGGTGGCCGGTCTTGCGCACCGTGACATCGTGCTTGCCGGCGAACGCGACGCGCTTGTAGGGGGTGACGCCGATCTCGTGGCCGTCGATGAAGACCGAGGCGTTGGGCGGCTCGGACAGGATCTCCAGGGTGCCGCGCGGCCGGGCGGCGTCTTCAAGGACGATCTTTTTCACCAGCTCGCCCAGGTTCTGCGCCGCCAGGGTCGCCGAGCACTTGCTGCAGTCGGCCTTGGCCGTCGCGCCGCTGGAGCCGACCTCGATGTTGAACAGGCTGGCGGTCAGATCCCAGCTGATCGTGCTTGCTCCCGCGGGCTCGGGCTCAAGCTCCTTGGGCGCCTCTTTCGCGCTCGTCCGGCCTTTGCGCTTGGTCGCGACCGGCTCCGGCGCCGGTGCCGACCCTTCGGGACGGGTGACCTTGACCTTGTAGACCAGCACCGCCTGCGAGCCGAGGAGCCGTCCGATCCGCTCCTGGCACTCCTCGGTGAAGCAGCCCTGCACGCCTTCGCCGCTGATGATGGTGTCGCGCTCCGCCGAGGGAACGATCTGGTACTGCAGCTCGCGCAGCGCTTCGGACACCGCGGCATCCAGGCGGCTGCGCTCCTCCCCGGTGAGCGTGCCCTCAACCTTGGGCTCAAAGACCGCGACCAGCTTGTCCGCCGCCTCGGCGCGCGGAACAGCCGCGACGAGCATGGCAAGCCCCAGCAGAAGCCCCAGTGAGCTTCTCCGCAGGAGCGCAGAGCGGTGATTCCTAGAGAGGGTCGAGCAAGAAGAGGGTGTCGTCATGGTGAGTGTCGGAGCGAGCGGAGAGCTCGACTTGATGCGCAGCTGTCCCATGCAGGTAGCCATCTTATCACGGTCGGCAAGTGGCGGAGGGATTCAATCTTGCACAAATTTTTCCGTCGAGCGTCGGTGAATCAGATGCTGAGTTCGCTAAATTTTCCGCTCCTGACGCTGCATGCGCCGCGGCCGGTTAAGCCTCAGGCTGTTCGAACAGCGCCGCCACCCCCTGCCCCACGCCGATGCACATCGCCGCCAGCCCATACCGGCAACCGCTGCGGCGCAGCTCGTGCGAAAGGGTCGTCGCGATTCGCGCCCCCGAGCACCCAAGCGGATGCCCGAGCGCAATCGCCCCGCCCAGGCTGTTGACCCGCGCAAGCGGCAGCTCGTTCAGCTCGCGCAGCACCGCCAGCGCCTGCGCCGCGAAGGCTTCGTTGAGCTCGACCCGCTCCACGTCGCCGAGCGCCACCCCCAGCCGTCCGAGCAGCTTGCGCACCGCCGGCACCGGCCCGATGCCCATGTAGCGCGGGTCCACCCCCGCTGCCGCCCCGCCGGCGATGCGGACCAGCGGCCGCAGCCCGAGCTCGCGCGCCTTATCCGCGGTGCCGATGAGCAGCGCCGCCGCCCCATCGTTGAGCGTCGACGAGTTTCCCGCCGTGACGCTCCCGCCGCTGCGGAACGCCGGCGCCAGCTTCGCCAGCTTGGCCAGCGAGCTGTCGCCGCGCGGCCCCTCGTCCCGCGCGAACTGGACGGGCGGCTGGCCTTTTTCGCTCGGGGGAACCGCTATCGGACACAGCTCGTCGTCAAAGCGCCCCTCGCTCTGCGCCCGTACCGCCAGCTGGTGGCTGCGCAGCGCGAACTCATCCTGCTCGGCGCGCTCGATGTGCGTGGCCAGCTGCGGGTCGGTGCGCATGCGGTGCAGCAGCGCGGCCAGCTCGGCCATCGCGTCGGCGCGCGCCTGCACGCCCTTGCTCGGCATGTTGGCCGCCTGGTCCCACCCGGCGATGGCGCCCAGGTGCGACATGCGGTGCAGACGCGTGTAGGTGGTGGCCAACGCGTCGTAGGCCGGGGTCGATGTCGTCATGCGCGGGGATTCTCTTTCACTGTCCGATGCCGCCGGGAAACACCCACAACAGCGCCGTCGTCATGGTGACGTAGCGCGCGAACTTGCCCACCGCCATGTAGGCCACGCAGGGCCAGAACGGCAGCTTCAGCCAGCCCGCCACCGCGCACAGCGGGTCGCCCACGCCGGGCAGCCACGACAGCAGGCAGGCCGGCGCACCGAAGCGGCGCAGCCAGGCCAGCGCCTGCACCTCGC